>JAHDBR010000013.1:29548-57760 GCA_020630295.1 Sphingomonadaceae bacterium | reverse complement strand
TGCGAAACAAAGCCCTTTCCCTGCCGGGAGAGGGCTTTTTTCGTATGCCGGTAATCAGGGGTTTTAGACCTCGACCCATACAGGTGTGTGATCGCTAGCCCGTTCGCGTCCGCGATATTCCTTGTCCACGCCCACGGCTGTCATCCGGTCTGCCAGTTCTGGTGACAGAAGTAAGTGATCGATCCGGAAGCCGTGATCGCGCTGCCAGGCACCCGCCTGGTAATCCCAATAGGTCCAAACACCGCCGCGCGGATTGAGTGTGCGAACAGCATCGGTCCAGCCATCGGAAAGCAGCCGCGCATAGGCATCACGTGACTGGGGCTGCATAAGCGCGTCGGATGCCATAGCTTTCGGAGCCCACACATCGTCATCTTCGGGAATGACGTTGTAATCCCCTACCACCGCGCACGGTATCTCAAGCGCCCACAGTTCTTTCATCCGCGCCCGCAGCCGGTCCATCCAGGCAAGCTTATAGTCGAATTTAGGTCCGGGCAGGGGGTTGCCGTTGGGCAAATAGATGCACGCAACGCGCACCCCATCCACCTCGGCTTCTAAATAGCGGGACTGCACATCCTCATCATCGCCGGGAAGGCCGCGCTGCGTTTCGACCGGTTTAACGCCATCCGCCAATATCGCGACGCCGTTAAAGCTCTTCTGCCCATGCCAAATCGCGTGATAGCCGATCTTTTCAAATTCGTCGGCGGGGAAACCCTCATCCTGCGTTTTGATTTCCTGCAGGCAGGCCACTTTGGGCCGCGTTTCTTTCAGCCATTCCAGCAGACGCGGCAGCCGCGCCTTGATGCCGTTAATGTTGTACGTTGCGATCCGCACTAGATGCCGAAGCTCGATCCGCACCCGCATCCGGCGGCTGCATTTGGATTTTCAACCCGGAACGCCGCGCCGCCGAGTGATTCGACGAAATCCACTACGCTTCCGCTGACCAGATCCAGACTTACCGGATCGACCACCAGTTTCACGCCATCGGTTACGCTAACCGAATCGTCAGCTTCCTGGCTTTCCGCCAGATCAAACTTGTATTGGAAGCCCGAGCATCCACCACCTTCGACGGAAAGCCGCAAGATCGCTTCTTTAGATTGCTTTTCCGCAATCCAGGCAACGCGTTTAGCGGCAGATTCGGTCAGTTTCAGTGTGTCGGCCATATATGTGATGTAAGCGCATAGAGGCGCTGGCTCAAGGGCTGCTGACCAACCCTGAAATCAGCGCAAATCGAACATTACGCAGACTGGATGTAGTTCCGCATGGCCTCTGCCTCGTGTTCGACTTCGTCGATGCGTGATTTTACCAGATCGCCAATCGAGATAAAGCCGCACATTGCGCCGTTATCTGTGACTGGCAAGTGGCGTATTCTCCGGCGCGTCATCAATGCGAGCGCTTCGATTACGCGCGCCGACTTCTCGACCGTAATCGCAGGTGAAGTCATCGTTTCCCCGACCGTCTTGTCGAGGCAGGCCTGACCCTCTGCAGCCATCGCGTAAATCAGGTCGCGCTCGGAAAAAATACCGACCACCTGCCCCGCGCGGACCACGGGGAGAGCGCCAATGCGTTTTTCAGCCAATATCGCAACTACGTCACGTATATGCATGGCTTCGTCACAGGATATTATGTCGGAACTGGCACGTTCTGCGATCAGCTGCGCAATTTCCATCGCTTCTCTCCCTCTGTCTTTTGTCATGTAAACTTTGCCACGATCTCAGGGAAAATGCGAATCTGCCTGGAACACGCACCGTTGCCACAGCGTTAAGTTATGCGCATGAGACAATTATGATTCCAAAATCACCCCTTGATGACCCCGAGAACGCCGCTTTCGCTTGGGCCCGCTACAAACGGCTGATGCGCTTTATGCTGTTCGTCACGATCGGTGTGGTGGTCATTGCATTGGCGCTTCTATATGACGGCGAAAGCCCCGCAACCGTCCATTTCTACATCGCGGCTGCGCTTGGTATCGGCTTTATGATGCTGCTTACCGCGGCTCTGATGGGACTAGTATTCTTGTCCAGCGGTACGGGACATGATGAAAGCGTCACTGACCTGATGGAAGACGACGAAAAACGGGATTGATCACAGTTCCGGCGGGGCGCTGTTCGTCGCATCGCGTAGCCGGTATTCCTCGACCACTTCGCCGCCGATCAGATGCTGCTGGATAATGCGCTCCAGAACCGCTTCAGTGCAGGAATGGTACCAGACATTGTCCGGCCATATTACCGCAATCGGCCCTGCCGCGCATATTTGCAGACAGTCTGCCTTGGCGCGCTGAACGCCGCCGGTTCCGTCAGCCATTTTCGGGCCGACCAGGCCCAATTGCTTCATGCGCTTCTTTAAGTAGTTCCAGGACCGCTTGCCTTCTTCACGGCTGCAGCATTTCTGCTTCTCCGATATTGCGCAAAGGAAAATCTGACGATCCAGCGTCTCGCCGCCGATCTTACCCAGCGCCAATTGCGCGCGTAGCAGGTCAGCACTCTGGCTCATTGTCCGGCAACAGGCTCCGCAGACGGCTGTATAGATATGGCGTCCGCAGCTTCGTTCGGCGATGTGTTGAGCCACCGGTCCAGCCAGTCAAATACGGTGTTGTGCCATTGCAGCGAATTTTTCGGCTTCAGCACCCAATGGTTTTCATCGGGGAAGGCGAGCAATTTGGCGGGGACCCCCTGTTCCTGCAGCGCGGTGAAGCTTTGCAGCCCTTGGGTGTAGGGAACGCGGAAATCCTTCTCGCCCGTAATAACCAGCATTGGCGTTTTCCAGTTTTTCACGTGATTGACCGGATTCCACTTTTCATACTCGTCGGGATTTTCTGTGTAGGAGCCGCCAAAATCCCACCGCGGGAACCACAGTTCCTCGGTCGAATAGTAGAAGCTGCGCATATCGAACAAACCGTCATGCTGCACCAGACAATCAAAACGGTCGGGCCATTTTCCGGCAATCCAGTTCATCATATAGCCACCATAGGAAGCGCCCATTGCACAGGTCCGCGTGCCGTCGATCGCCGGATCCAGTGCCAGCGCGGCCGCAAGCCCCTTCTGTAAATCCTCCAAAGGTTTGCCGCCCCAATCGCGGTTGATCGCATCGGTGAATGCCTGCCCGTAACCGGTGCTTCCATGGAAATCGACCGAGATAACGGCATATCCCTGACTTGCGACCACGCGGGGGTTCCAGCGGCTGGACCACCCGTCATTGAACGAACCTTGAGGGCCGCCATGCACATATAGAATTGCCGGCATCGGCTCTGTCTGGCCTTCCAGCTTGGTAATCTGGCCCCAGACCGTGTTGCCTTGCGCACCTTCAAAGCTGAACCGCGTCGTGACGACGGATTGCCGCTTGCCGAGAAGGCTTGTCGCAACATCGGTCAGCGGTTTTGCCTGCTTCCCATCATCGGTCAGATATAGCTCTGATGGTCCGCCAATTGAATTGCGGGTAAACAGCATAGCGCCGTTGGCCAGCGGTGTTATGTTGCCAATTCGCGCCTCGTTACCTGCCATCAGGTCCAGCCGGGTCACTTTGCCGCTGCGGGGATCAACCTTGAAGGCGGGCGTATCCAGAACATCCTGTGCACCGGCAATGATCCAGCGCGAATCCGCGGTCCATGCGATGGAACCGAACGAACGGTCAAATGCTTCGGTCAAAGCGCGCGTTTTGCCGGTGGCCAGATCGCGAAGATGGATGACCAGCCGGTCAGCTTCGTAATTGGGCCGAGCCATGGCTAGATATGCCAAATATTTGCCATCCGGGGAGGGGACCGGTGATGTGTCGACTGCGGCATTGCCCGCCGTCAGGTTCTGGGGCGCAGCGCCCGTCAAATCCGACCAGTAGATATCCGTGTTGGTAGAGGTAGGCTCCGAAGCGCCACCTTCCCGCGCCACGAACCAAACGCCGGATGAGTCGGCCGCCCATGCGATGTCTTCGCCGCCGCCAAACGGTTTCGTCGGTGTATCGCCGGTGAGCGTCGCATTCTCGGCAGCCCCGTCGAGCGCAATCCCGTCTCCCGCAACAGCGCCGTCCGCGATATTGAACACAAATACGCGGTTATATGATCCAGGCGATTTCCAGCGGTCCCAGTGGCGAACGAAACCGTCTTGCGCGTCATACAAGCGCCCCGTTCCCGGTCCGGGCAAGTGCCCTTCGCTATCTCCCTCACACCCGAATTTGGGGCAGTCGCGCTTGATTTCGGCCCATACCGCGACTTTTGTCGTGTCTGGCGACATATGAAAACCGTCAATATCCTTGCCGAGATCAGCCACCAGCATCGGACCGGTTATGTTTCCGTCTGCCTCCAAGGCTGCGCGGTACAGGCGCACCGCTTCGGTGCCTTCTTCCGCGTCATTGGCCTGCCATTCGCGGTCAGACAGGAAATACAGGTAATCGTCACCGCCAAATTCCAAATCGAAAGCGCTACCACCCAAATCGAGTTCGACCGCCTCCGATGCGGGGGATGTAAGATCACGCAGATAATGCGTTGTGGTGCGCTCGAAGCTGTCCGCATCGGTTGTTGTGATCGAATATACAGCAAACCGGCTGTCCGAGGTGGTCACCGGAGCGCCAAGCCGCGGCATGGTCACCAAGTCTTTCGCGCTCATCGGAACGCGCTCTGCCGGTCCGTGATGTTCGGCCAGAGCAGGCGACGTGATAGCGAACGCAGTGAGTGATGCGGCGAATGCGGCGGAGTGCCGAAGAATTCTGTTCATCCACTAGACCTAAACGCTCGCAGACGCGGCGCAAGTCACAAGCTGCTAAAAATTGGCGGAAAGCGGTTAGCTACGTTTCCCGGCGATACGGGAAATCTCGTCCTTGACCATTTTCTCCACCATGTCGGGAAGATTATTGTCCAGCCAGTCGGCGAGCATGGGGCGCAGCATCTCGCGGACCATTCCTTCCAGCGAGGTTTCACCCGTGCGGACGATTTGTGGCGGCACGCCGGGCTGCGCCAGCATCGCTAATGCGGCCAGATTCTCGCGCATAGTGTCACGCGCTCCGTCTGTGGTCAGATATTCATCGCCCGATTCGCTGCCAAAGTCGTCGTTCAAATCGTCTTCCGACCCGGTTTCGACCATGTCTTCCGCAGCCAGGTCCAGAATTTCTTCGGCCTCGTCAGCATCCGCTGGGTCGATTGCACTCTGGGAAATGCCGTCAGCTTCGCGCCTTTGACGCGTGATGGCGGCACCCGCACGGTTGTCACGCGCAATCACTTTCTTGATCGAATCAAGTATCTCTTCGACTGATGCTTCGCCCTTTTGGCGCATGGCATTTGGCCCCTCAAAATCCATTTTCACTGAACGGTATCCGATTCAGTTTTGGGGAATCTCCGCGCTAGGAGCCGGAATGTCAACGGTTCTTGTAGAAATTGCCTCTGGTTCCGGATCGCGGTCCCAATCCCAGAATTTATCCTTCACCCGGTCATAATTGACGGTTGGATCATAGAGCAGACCTTCATCAGCAAGCCCCAAATCGCGGGCTTCGGCACGCCCCATCGCGGCGAGAACGCTAAATCCAGCCACATATGCGTTGCGCCGCGCGGTGAGCAATTGCACTTGCGCCGAAATCAGTTCCTGTTCTGCGTTTAGCACATCCAGAATTGTCCGGTTGCCGATAGAATTTTCCGCCCGGACGCCTTCCAAGCTCAATTCTGCCGCAGACACCGCAGTTTCGGATGAATCAATAATCGCATTGGCCGCAAGCCAGCTTGAATAGGCCGACCGGACCTGGGCAATTACATCTCGCTCAGCGGCGATGACCTGCTCCAGCGAGGCCGAGGAGCGTGCTTGGGCCTGCCGTTCCAGTGCGGCGGGCCGTCCGCCCTGGAAGATCGGTATGCTGATTTGCACACCGGCATTGGCTGTTGTTTCGCTTTGCGCGAAGTTGGAAGATGTCGGTCCGCCGAGCGTGCCATAAAAATTGGAATAATCCGCGCCGGCAAACAAGGACACGGTAGGCAATCTGCCCGAACCGGCCACTTTCACATCGTAACGCGAGGCTTCTGCACGCTCGCGGGCGGCAATAAGGTCAGGATTGTTCTCCAAAGCGATATCCAGCGCTTCGCCAACCTGATCGGGCAGGCCTGGCAACGGCGGAGGCGGCTGAAGATTATCCGGCGCGCGCCCGACGAGCTGGATGTAGCTCTCTTTTGCATTGATCAGATTTGCCTGTGCCGATCGCAAATCGCTTTGCGCTACGGCAAGACGCGACTGAGACTGCGCAATATCCGTGCGGGTGAGGTCGCCAATTTCGAACCGGTCTTCGGTCGCCTGAAGGTTCACTGACAGCACGTCTACCTGATTGGCGGTCAGCCCGACGATCGCTTCGTTGCGCAGCACTTCCATATATGCGGCCACAACCAAGGTGAAGATTGATGATTCGGTGCCGCGCAAATCGGCGCGTCCGGCTTCTACGCGTTCTTCGGCGGCGCGGATGGAGTTCTTAACTGCGCCGCCCGAATATAGCGGCACACCCAGATCGACGCCGATGCCCAGATTGCGTTCGGGTGCGGTAAAACTGTTACCGGACCGTTTGAGAAATTCGATATGAGTGGCCGTGGCGCTGGCGCTAGGCCGGCCATTGGCGCGCTGGATTGGCACATTTTCGTCATTTGCCCGCTGACTGGCCCGAGCGGTCTGCAATGTCGGGTTTGTCTGATAGGCAGCAGCCAAGGCTTCACGCAAGGTTTCTGCCTGCGCCGGAGTAGCCAGAATCGCGGCACCTGTCAGCAATGCTAAGCGGCTTAGCCGAACAGAGGGCGCGCGAAATTTCATTCTCAGAAGCTCCAGCTTACGGGTTTATCAAATTCGGCAAGACGCGGAATTCCGAGTTCGGCAAGCGGCAGAAGAGCCACGTCATTGGTCGATCTGCGGCCCACTGCAAGGCGGGTCACGCTGCCATCAGCAATGCCGGTAACGATCCGGCCGTCATCAGCCAGACGCTTCGACAAAGAAGCGGGGATGTGCTCCACCGCGCCGTCTACGAGAATCAACGAATATGTCTTGCGGCTGTTTTTCTTTGCAGCCGCATCTTCCGGCGAGATTTCATCGACAGAAGCCACGAGCGGCTCCACCAGAGCCTTCATGTAGCTACTGCCCGCATCCACAATCAGGACGGTATCGCCCGATTTCGGCTGCGCTTCGGTTAGCATCATACCGTAGAACAAAGGCGCGGCAATCTTGCGTCCATTATCGAGCGTAATTGCGCGATCAATATAGGCAGTGTTGCGGGCCGCAGCGGGAACAAACTCTTCCCGCGCGACGGACAGCATACGGGCGAGCACGAATTCTTCGTTCACCCCGCTGGTCCGCAGCTGACTGTCGATCATCGCTCGCCGTGCGGCCGTGAAATCTGTTGGGGTGGTGCGTGTCTGGGTTAAAGTCATTGTTGTAATCTTTTAATCTTCCGCAAGCTGGGTTCGGGCTGTATTACACCTGTAATACAGTTAGTCAAATACCGCTTTAGGCCTATCACCACCACGGGCCAAGTCCTTTGACGCTAGATGGTGTCAGCGCCTATGGGAGCCGCAATCGACCGGCAGGAGTATGGAATCGATGAGCGACATGATCACTATCCGCGAAGACGACCTGATCGAGAGCGTGGCGGATGCTTTGCAGTATATCTCGTACTATCATCCGATGGATTATATCCGCGCGCTGGGTGAGGCGTATAAAGCCGAACAGGGCCCTGCCGCCAAAGATGCGATTGCCCAGATACTGACAAATAGCCGGATGTGCGCGGAAGGGCATCGCCCGATCTGCCAAGACACCGGGATCGTGAATGTCTTTGTGAAATGGGGGCAGAACTGCCGGCTCGATTCAAAACGCAGCCTGCAGGATGTTGTCGATGAAGGCGTCCGCAAGGCTTATACCCATCCGGAAAACAAGCTGCGCGCCTCAATTCTCGCCGATCCTGCATTCACCCGCCGCAATACGCGCGACAATACGCCAAGCGTACTTTCCGTTGAAATGGTTCCAGGCGACACTGTTTCTATTGATGTGGCCGCAAAAGGTGGCGGTAGCGAAAACAAATCCAAGTTTAAAATGATGAACCCGTCGGACAATATCGTTGACTGGGTGCTGGACCAAATCCCGTCGATGGGTGCTGGATGGTGTCCTCCGGGAATGCTCGGCATCGGAATTGGCGGCACTGCGGAACACTGCATGAAGCTGGCCAAACAGAGCCTGATGGACCCCATCGATATGGCACAGCTAAAGAAACGCGGCGCGCAGACCGATATAGAGCAGTTGCGCATTGATATTTTCGACGCAGTCAACGCGCAGGGCGTAGGTGCGCAGGGGCTGGGCGGGCTCTCCACTGTATTGGATGTCAAAATCTTTGATGCGCCGTGCCATGCTGCCGGTAAGCCGGTGGCAATGATCCCTAACTGCGCCGCAACCCGGCACGCCCATTTTACCCTGACTGGTGACGGCCCGACATATCTGGAACAACCCAAGCTGGATGAATGGCCCGATGTGAACTGGCAGCCCGACAGCGAAGCGAAACGGGTGAATCTGGATACGTTGACGCAGGAAGAAGTGGCCAGTTGGGATCACGGCGACCGCCTGTTGCTATCCGGCAAGATGCTGACCGGACGGGACGCTGCGCATAAACGGATTCAGGATATGCTGGCCAAAGGCGAAGAGCTGCCGGTCAATTTCAAAGGGCGGGCAATCTATTATGTCGGTCCCGTCGATCCTGTCATGGGCGAAGCTGTTGGCCCTGCTGGCCCGACCACGGCGACCCGTATGGACAGGTTCACCGAAATGATGCTGGATCAAGGCCTTCTGGCAATGATCGGCAAAGCGGAGAGGGGCGCGGATGCGGTCGATGTGATCAGCCGGTTCAAGGTCGCCTATCTCATGGCAACCGGCGGCGCTGCCTATCTGGTTTCGCGCGCGATCAAGGAGGCCAAGGTAGTCGGCTTTGAAGATTTGGGCATGGAAGCAATCTATGAGTTCACCGTCGAAAATATGCCGGTAACCGTTGCAGTGGATAGTGCAGGCAACAATGTGCACACGCTGGCTCCGGCACGCTGGAAAGAGAAAATCGCGAAGGAATCGTTGCTGTCCTGATTTGCCCGCCCGAATTGCGGCAATGCTCGACGAACGGATGCGGTATCTCGACGACCGCGCTGGCGCTGCCTGCATGAGGCGCGCTATTGCAGCTGCACGATATGATTATTGATCCCCCCTCCCAAAAGGCTGCCAGAGTCCCGTTTCGAACTGTCGTGATCTCGATGGTGGTGCTGTGGGTTTGCTATTTCCTGCTGACCACTACGCGCGGACTAATCGTCGGGCTTGAGATGGAAGCCGAGGTGCTGCTGCGCCGCGGCGTGGTGACGATCGCAGGGTTGGGCATCACTCTGGCACTGTGGTGCCTGCTGCGGCTGTTTGATACGCGTCCCTTCTGGATGAAAGTGACTGCCGCGCTGGTTTTGTCACTTCCGGCCGCCGTCTTGGTCGCTCAGGTAAACCAGCAGGTTTTTGCCCCCGTGCAGACCAAAATGGCTGAGAAAATGGCCGAAGAGCGGGGTGTGGGCGTCCGTCAGGACGAGGCCGGCAACATCTTTATTGATGTGCCCGTGAACCGTGACGAGCCCGAAACGACAGCGACGACAGAAGTACTCATCGCCAAAGCCCCGGTCGGCTGGGAGCGGTGGCGGATGATCGTGGACATAGCGCTAAGCCGGTATTTCCTGCTGCTCGCATGGTCCGCGATCTATTTTGCAATGCTGGCGGTGGAACAAACCAAAGTGGCAGAACGGCGCGAAGCCGCATTCCGCAGGCAGGCAAAAGAGGCAGAACTCCGCTCGCTGCGCTATCAGGTTAATCCGCATTTCCTGTTTAATTCGCTCAATTCGCTTAGTGCGCTAGTGATGACCGGTAAGACCGACCGCGCAGAGAATATGATTCAGACCTTATCGAGCTTTTACCGGCACAGCCTGAATGATGACACGACATCGGATGTCGATCTGGCCGACGAATTTGCGCTGCAACAGCATTATCTGGAAATCGAATCGATCCGCTTTCCTGACCGTTTAGTCAGCGATGTCATCCTGCCTGACGGTCTGAAACAGGCACGTATTCCGGGCATGATCCTGCAACCCTTGATCGAGAATTCGGTGAAGTATGCCGTCGCGCCGCTGACGCGGCCGGTTACAATCCGCGTTGAAGCGCGCGAAGATTATGGCCGGCTTGTGCTGACTGTCAGCGATGACGGGCCGGGCGCGATGGACATTGCCGAACATGGCTTCGGCATCGGTCTGGCAAATGTCCGTGACCGGTTGAAAGCGCGTTTCGGAAATGAAGCAACAATTGCGGCGGGCCCAACCGATACAGGGTACTGCACCGAGATCAGAGTTCCTTTGAGGTATCATGGCTGACCTGCAAGCAGACGGCGTATTGCGCACACTTATCGTCGATGACGAGCCGCTAGCGGTGGAGCGTATGCAAGTAATCTGCGCAAAATTGAAAGCGCTCAATGTAGTGGGAACTGCTAATGACGGTTCAGCTGCGCTTAGGTTGATTGAGGCGCTGTCACCAGATCTGGTTCTGCTGGATATGACTATGCCGGAGATTGACGGGCTTTCTGTTGCCCGGAAGCTGGCCGAAAAATCGGGCGATCCGGACAAACGTCCGGCGGTCATTTTTGTCACAGCGCATGACCATTTTGCGGTTGAGGCGTTTGATCTTGATGCTGTCGACTATGTGCTCAAACCTGTTGCGACTGACCGGCTGGAGCGGGCGATCGAGCGTGCCTTGGCGCGCCGCGGGGCAGCCGAGAGCAAAAGTAGCGAATGGCTGGAAGAGCTTTGGGTCCCGCATCGCAGCGAGCTGTTGCGTATTGAGGTCGAGCAAGTCAGCCAGATCGATGCAGAACGTGACTATGTCCGATTGCACGTAGGGCAGGGTGAAAATGCCCGCACCTATTTGCTGCTGCAAACCATTGCCGGTTTGGAGAAACGGCTTGATCCCGCGCAATTTATTCGCATCCACCGTTCGACGATATTGCGGCGCGACTGCATCCGCGGCCTGCGCCATGACGGCCTGGGTGTCTGGTCAGTCGAATTGGAAGATGGCGAGGCCCTGCGCATCGGGCGAACTTATTTGCCTAAGGTGAAGGCCATGGCCGGCCGATAAAGGGCTGGCCGGTACAATTGCGCAAACCGAAACATGACGAGTTGGGCGCTATGCCTTGTTATATAAAAATGACCCGAACCGGGGGACTGATCCGGTTCGGGCCAGTTGCCCGCACTTGATTAGGGGTGTGCGGACAGTCTCAGCTGTCGGGACTGGTCAACCGCCGAGGCGCTGGTCGTCGACAATTGCGGCCATTTGCTTCTGTGCGCTTGCCTTTGCCTTGGCGTAGCAGCGTCTCATCTCCGCACTCTTCAGCCGTGTACCGGTTTCGATTTCATAGTATCCGCAAACCTTTTTCGCGGCATTTTCGATACGGTACTCGAGTCGCTCTTGCCCTTCGATTGTGGTCAGGTTTAGGTCCCGATGTGCGATATTTACTTCATTGGCGAAACCGGGTGCGGCGACGAGAGTCGCGCCCATGGCGGCAATTGCGATAATTGAGCGTTTCATAGTGTATCCTCCGTTGCGGGCCTTTCTTAAAAAGGGGGGTGAAAGGCACCTCGCAATTATTGGAATAGGCTCTGCTTGTGCGACCCGCAGCAAGAGCTCGACCATGGAGTTCCATTCGCCGACCAAGAAACGGCGATTTGGACCGATGACGCAAACGGGCAGACGAACGACGCTTGCCAACCGACCAATGAAACCGCACAATCACAGCATGGCCATAATCGTCATCTTTATCCTCGGAGTCGCCAATTTTGCGCTTCACCGTGCAGTGATGGAAAGTCACCATCCGCTGGTGGGCCAGATTTCCTGGTTCACGACAACTGGCGGGCGCAAAATCGCACTTGGGCTGGAATTCGCCGTTCTTCTGGCTGCGATGCTGCTGGCGGGTAATGGCTGGCCAGGGATCGCGTGGGGCTATGCCATTTATAGTGTGCTCAATGCCGGTTCCGGGTGGTTGATCCTGACCGGACGCGTGTGACGCGCGATTTTGCTTGCGCGCTGCGGCGCAAAGCTGTTTTCCCGTATATATGCCTTTACCCCACCGCCTCTTTCACGTCAGCGACATCCATTTCGGTGTCGAACACACTGCGGCGCTGAACTGGTTCGCTGACGCGGTACGCACGCAGCAGCCTGATCTGGTGGTTTGCACGGGTGATCTGACGCAGCGCGCAACGCATGGGCAATTTGCCGCTGCCGCAGATTTCTTTGCCAGTCTGAACGTCCCGGTCACGTTGGAGCCGGGCAATCACGATATGCCGTATTACAATCTGTGGGAGCGGTTTACCCAGCCCTATAAACGATATGGCGCGCTGGCATCATCCGTCCGCGCGGGCGCGCAATTGGAACATATGGTGCTGGTTCCGCTCAAGACCACGGTCCGGGCACAACCTCGCTTTCCCTGGTCCGACGGGTATGTCAGAAAGGAAGCCTTGCGGGATACGGTGGATGCGTTGGAATCCCTCAGAGGCGATGCGCGCTACAAGATTGTGACCGCGCACCATCCGTTATTGCCCGCAAATTTAGGTGACAAAAACCCCACGATTGGCGGAGATCATGCGTTTGCAGCGATTGCGGATGCAGGCGCCGATGCGATCCTGACCGGTCATGTCCATGTGCCATTTGATTTGCAGCGCGCAGCCGGAAACCGGTCAATACGCATGATCGGCGCCGGAACGCTGTCCACACGGCTACGCGGCGCCGCGCCAGGCTATAATGTTGTCAGTTACGCGCCGGAAAGCGGACTGGCAGTAGAGCAACGCACCTACCCAAGCTAAGTGAATTAGCGAGAGCGGCAAAGAAAAAGGCGGCCCGTTTCCAGGCCGCCTGTTTCTGTATTCCAGTATGGCTTGCGCGATTAACGCTTCGAGAACTGGAAGCTACGGCGAGCTTTCGCCTTACCGTATTTCTTACGCTCGACCACACGGCTGTCGCGGGTCAGGAAGCCTGCCGCTTTGACAGTACTGCGCAGAACAGGCTCGTACTTGGTCAGCGCTTGGCTGATGCCGTGCTTTACAGCACCGGCCTGGCCGGACAGACCGCCACCACGAACGGTTGCGATAATGTCATACTGACCTTCACGCTCGGTGATGGTGAAGGGCTGGTTGATCACCAGGCGAAGAGTCGGACGTGCAAAATACACTTCCTGATCGCGGCCGTTGACGATGATCTTGCCGGTGCCGGGCTTCAGCCACACACGTGCTTTCGCATCTTTACGGCGGCCTGTTGCATAGGCGCGGCCCAGATCGTCAATTTCCTGCTCGCGGAGCGGCATTGTTTCGACAACCACGTTTTCCGCAGTGGATGCATCCGCAGCAGGCGCATCACTGGCGATTTCTTTCAGATCTGCGAGATCGGAAACAGTTCCGGTATCTTTTGGAGTTTCATCAGCCATTATGAAGAAGCCTTATTCTTGCGGTTCAACGAGGCGACATCCATGACTTCAGGCTTCTGGCCTTCATGTGGATGCTCGGTGCCGGCATAGAGGTGCAGAGCGCGCATTTGATCACGGCCAAGCGGGCCGCGCGGGATCATGCGCTGGATTGCTTTTTCGAGAACACGCTCAGGGAAACGGCCTTCGAGAATTTTCGCAGGAGTGGTTTCCTTGATACCGCCAGGGTGGCCGGTGTGCTTGTAATAGGTTTTGCCGGTCATTTTGTTGCCGGTGAACTTCACTTTGCCAGCGTTGATGATGATGACATGATCGCCGCAATCAACGTGCGGTGTGTAGCTTGGCTTATGCTTGCCGCGCAGCAGGTTGGCAACGATTGCGGCCAGGCGGCCTACAACCAGGTCTTCGGCATCAATAATGTGCCATTTCTTTTCGACCTCGGCCGGTTTTACCGACCGGGTGATTTTACTGAGAGCCTTCATGGGCTGTTCCGTTCCTAAAATTTCGTGCCGCACCAAATTGCAGCGTTGGCTCACGAATCCCTAGGCAGGGGCCGTGAAGAGCGCGCGATTTGTTACTTTAGGCCGGATAAGTCAAGCATTTCCGCGCATCTCAGGGGAGGTAAAATAATACCGCCAGCATTCACCGGGCTACAATCAGCTCTGTTCCAACGACCATGTTTCGACCGAACTGCGTGCATTTTCTCCGATAAGCGTTGTGATTCTGCGCTCTGCAGATCGAAGCAAACCGCTGGCGGCGTGCGTATCGGCGGTGAATTCAATCCGTACTGATCCATCAATTCCTCCGGGCAGGCCGACAGGAACAATCTCTGCATGACGGGTCTGCCGCGGAAAGAACAGATCGGCTGGAACGCGGCTTGCGGCTTGATGTGCGTGCTGACTGAGCTGGTGGAGGAACTGGCGTCCGGTTTCTTTGATGCCTTCGTCTGTCGTACTCGCGGAAAGCCGAGCTGCCGCATGCTGTATCGCTGCCGAAATATCCGCGTATCGCGAAGGTCCAGCCTTGCCGATAATGAGGCCATTCGCAGAGAGAATTAGTGGAAACAGGCTTGTGTCGACACGGTTCTGCTCCATCTTTGACAGAGCCGATAGGCTATCGGGTGCTTCGACCGTTACGCCTGTTTGTTCTCCGATTATTTGGGTGTCAGATACAGCCCGGACGAACCGCATATCCCAGACACGCGTCACAGAAATCGCGTTTCCGTCACTGAGTTCACGCCGCAATCTGCGCGTAAAGGTGAAGCTTTGTCCCTGTAGCGCATGAAGCGGGCTCGCAGCTCTGGCCGGCGATGCAAAGGCAGAGGCAAAGGGGACTGACAGGGCAAGCACGGTTATCCCCGCCAGCGCCTCACGTCTGTGAACTTTCGACATTTGCACCCCCTCCGGCCAGCGCCGCCAACCATTCGGTTGTTGCTACGCCAGCACTGCTGCATTGCCAACCGAGAATGGCGGGACTGTCATACGGGTGCAAATTCTCCAAGCGGCGGACGGCCCGATCAAGGATTTCAGACGAAGTTTTGAAGAGGACCGCTATCTCAGTGCCTTCGCCCATTTCTCCGTTCCAAGCATAGATCGAATCTGTCGCTATAAAGTTTGCGCAGGCGGCCATGCCTTCTTCGATCAGGGTTCGGGCGCTTTCTCTGGCGCTTTCCCGGTCTGCAAATGTGGTCCAGATCAATGCGCTCATGCGCGGCGGCCCAGCAAATGCGCGCCCCAGGCTGTTGCGGCCACCAGAACCGCACCTACGCCCTGATGAGCCACTGCGATCCAAAGGGACACGCCGGTCATGACGGTCGCGATCCCCAGCAAGATCTGCACTCCGAATGATACGTGAATGGCAAGTGATGCGCGGCGGTCCAACGGACGTACCTTGCGCGCCATTATAATAAGAGCAGCGACGGCAACCCAGGCCCACCACCGATGCAGGAAATGCAGGAGATACGGGTCATGGGTCAGGGCCCATATCCATCCCTTTGCCTGATCAAACTCTGGCACCAAACGGTTCTGCATGAGCGGCCAAGTATCGGATGCAAGACCCGCATTCAGTCCAGCGACCCACGCACCAAGCAACAATTGGATAAACAAGACGATGCTCACCGCCCAAGCAAGCCCGGTGAATTTAGCCGGCTTGGCCGAAGGTATCTGTGCCAGCCGCCGGAGATCGAGCGCAGTCCAAATGAGACCGGCGAGCGTGAACAATGCCGTCAGAAGATGGATAGAGAGCCAGAAATGGCTGACATCTGTCATCTCAGTCGAGAGGCCGGAACGGACCATATACCAACCAAAAGTGCCTTGGAGTGCGCCCAGCGCGAGCAATGCAAGCAGGCGCGCTTTATACCCTGCCGGTATCATCCCGCGCATCCAGTAATAGGTCAACGGAACCGCATATATCAGGCCGATAAAGCGTCCCAGCAGCCGGTGAAACCATTCCCAGAAATAGATAAACTTGTAATCGGCCATTGTCATTCCAGCCGGACCGGACACTTTCTGGTATTCACCGATCTGCTTGTAGGCATCGAATTCTGCCTGCCATTGGGCATCATTCAATGGCGGAATGGCACCGGTAACCGGCTTCCATTCGGTAATAGACAGTCCGGATTCGGTGAGGCGGGTGATCCCGCCGACAATGACCATGATCACAATGACACCCGCAACCGCCAGCAGCCAGCGGGCGAGAGCGGTGGGATTTGCGAGTGTTCCGGCGCTGGCATCAGCGGCGCGGCTGGTTTCGGCTACGCTATTCATGGCTCTCCCATGCTGACGCTTCGCCGATTCCGCAAGCCGATTAAACGCAATGGCACTTGCAGAATGTTACACTATAACATACATGAGCCTCGCAATGAACCGTGCCTTTAACTCGATTCGGACGCGCCTTGATCGCGCAGGGGTCATACTTTCCGGCCTGTGCGCGGCGCATTGTCTGCTCAGTATTTTAATAGTTTCAGCACTCGGAATCGGCGGCGAATTCCTGCTCGCACCGGAAATCCACCGTGTTGGACTTGCGATTGCGCTCGTGATTGCCGCTGTGGCGATTGGATGGGGCGCTTTGCAGCACAGGCGCGCTGCACCATTCGTCATTGCTATGATGGGGCTTACCTTCATGGGCGGCGCGCTCGCGGTACCTCATGGTGTGCAAGAAGTGGTTCTGACAATCATCGGGGTCACGCTGGTGTCGATCGGTCATATACTGAACTTACGCTCCCACTTGCCACGCCAGCGTTGAACGCTATCTGGCTCATATGAGCCAATCATTATCCCTGACCGTCAACGGCGAATTGCGCCGTACTTCTGCTGACACCATTGCCGCGCTTGTTCGCGAGCTGGAGCTGGACCCTGCGAAAGTTGCGGTCGAGCGTAACGGCGAAATTGCTCCGCGCTCGACATTGGCCGAAGTGCCGCTTGCCGATGGCGATACTTTGGAAATCGTACACTTCGTTGGCGGCGGCGACCACGCCTCTGCGGGCACTGACGATTCTTCGGACGACACATGGGAAGTAGCCGGTCACCGATTCTCGTCGCGGCTGATTGTCGGAACAGGAAAATATAAGGATTTCGAGCAGAATGCAGCGGCGGTTGCGGCAGCGGGTGCAGAGATTGTTACCGTAGCGGTGCGGCGCGTAAATGTGTCCGATCCAAAAGCGCCGATGTTGACAGACTTTATCGATCCCAAAGTCACCACCTATCTGCCCAATACCGCCGGATGCTTTACCGCTGAAGATGCGATCCGCACTTTGCGCCTCGCGCGCGAGGCCGGCGGCTGGGATTTGGTCAAACTGGAAGTTCTGGGGGAGGCGCGCACGCTGTATCCCGATATGCGTGAAACGCTGAAGGCGACCGAAGTTCTGGCCAATGAAGGCTTTAAACCGATGGTCTATTGTGTCGACGATCCGATTGCGGCGAAACAGTTGGAAGAGGCTGGCGCAGTAGCCATCATGCCGCTCGGCGCGCCAATCGGGTCGGGGCTGGGTATTCAGAACCGCGTGACCATCCGGCTGATTGTCGAAGGCGCAACCGTTCCCGTCTTGGTTGATGCCGGAGTCGGCACTGCGTCTGACGCGGCGGTAGCGATGGAGCTTGGCTGCGACGGTGTGCTGATGAATACAGCGATTGCCGAGGCAAAAGATCCACTGCGCATGGCGCGGGCCATGAAACTGGCCGTGCAGGCCGGCCGCGATGCCTATCTGTCCGGCAGAATGGGAACCCGTAAATATGCAGATCCCAGCAGTCCGCTCGCCGGCCTGATTTGAGGTTTTACAAAAACTCTAGGTACTTACTAACCGGAAATTAACCATGATGACCGAAGGTTTCCTTGCAACAAAGGGCACCTATCATGGCGACAACCAATACAGCTTCACTGACAATTGCCGAAATGCGCGAATTTGCGAGCTTCGAAGCAGCAGAGCAGCGTTATATCCGGCGCAGTCTGGATATCGGACTTGGCCGCCAAGATGCATTCAAAGTGTGGGCGCGTGATGCGGCTGAAAATGCTGCAATCCGCAGCCAGTACGTTGCCTATCAGGAACTCAAGATGCTGCGCGAAAGCGTGCCTTGCGAAACAGGATTTGAATCGATTGAGGGCTTCATTGGCAAGCTGACCCGAGTGGCAGCTTTCGATCTGGCGCAGGAGCGCCTGCACTGCTTCTCGGCTTTCCGGTTCTTGTACGAACGGCTGCTTGGCGCCGAAGCGCGTCCGTGGCTGCCAAGTGCGTTTTGTGCTGCCGCCGCACTGCCGCAAATTCGCCCGGATCGCCGTAAGATGCTGCTGCAAAGCTTGAGCGAAGCCGCCGCAACCGCGCCGGGCTGGTCCGATGCCCGCCCAAGTTTCTATCCCGAATTCATCGAGAAAGAGGCAGCTTAGCTCCGGTACAATCCGTTCAAGCGGTCTTGATACCGTTCGCGGATTTTATGACGGCGGATCTTCATCGACGGAGTCATTTCCTCGTTCTCGATGGTGAACCCTTCATCGGCAAAGGCAAATTGCCGGACCTTCTCGATGACTGACAATTCCTTGTTCACGCGCGCCACTGCATCGCTAACCGCGCTTCGGAAAGCAGGGAGGTCTTGCAACTGCGTAATGTCGAATTTTTCGTCATTTGCGCGGGACCATTCGAGCGCCCATTCCGCATCGGGCACGATTAGCCCGACAACATAAGGCCGCTGGTCGCCGCTCACCATCGCCTGCGCGATTTCCGGCTGCAGCGTCAGCATTCCTTCAATCTTTTGCGGTGCGACATTGTCGCCCTTATCATTGACGATCATGTCTTTCTTACGGTCGGTAATCTTGATCCGGCCGGCATCGTCCAAATGGCCAATATCGCCCGTGTGCAGCCAGCCATCTTGAATAGTGCGCGCGGTTTCGGCATCATTCTGCCAATATCCGTGCATCACCAGTTCGCCGCGCACCAGCAGCTCGCCATCCTCGGCCACTTTCACCTCTACGCCGCGCATCGGAGGGCCTACAGTGTCCATCGCGATTCCGGCCCGTGGGCGGTTGCAGCTGATTACGGGTCCGGCTTCTGTCTGGCCGTACCCTTGCAGCATGGTGAGCCCCATAGCGTCGAAAAAGATTCCGACCTCTGGATTTAGCGGCGCGCCGCCGGACACCATGGCCTTTATACGGCCACCAAATTTCTGGCGGATTTTGGGTCGCAGCGCTTTTTCAAGAATCAGGTTCATCGGGCGGTCCCGCAAACGCATTTTGCCGCCAGCCTTATGCTCGCCAATGGCAAGCGCGCGGTCCATCATATAGTTGGCTGCGCGGCCCTGTTTCTCGATTTGCTTCATGATCCGCGTGCGGAGAACTTCAAATAATCGCGGCACCACAACCATGATAGTCGGGCGCACTTCTTCGATATTGCTGGCCAGTTTCTCCAACCCTTCGGAATAAAATATCTGCGCGCCCACCGCGATGGGCAGATATTGTCCGCCGGTATGCTCATAAGCGTGGCTGAGCGGAAGGAAGCTCAAAAACCGCTCTTCCTCGTCCAGTCCGAAATCAGTCTCCAAAATCTCGGCTGCGCCTGCCGCATTGCACAGGATTGCGCCGTGATGCTGTTTGACCCCGCGGGGCGCGCCGCCTGTACCGCTTGTATAGATCAGGCACGCTGTGTCATCGCGCTTTATGTTTTCCATCCGCTTTTTGACGGCTGCACGCGCCTGTTGCGCGTCACCGACGAGCATCGATGCCCAGCTGCGCTGCGTTAGATCGCCCGATTGATAAGGCGGCAATTTTTCTATTGATATGATGTGGTCGGCTATCCCCGTGCGCATTATCGCCGGCAGCAACGGTTTCGCCAGTTTGGCATTGGAAACAATCACGACCTTGGCCCCGGAATTATCCAGAATATGCACATGGTCGCGCTCAGTATTGGTAATATAAGCGGGCACGGAAATTCCGCCTGCAGCCATAATCGCCAAATCGGCAATGCACCATTCAGGGCGATTTTCCGACACCAGCATGACCCGGTCACCGTCCTGCAAACCCAATTTGCGCAGGTTCTCTGCCAGCAGGCACACACGTGACGCGGCTTCTTGCCAAGTAATTGTCTGCCATTCCCCGTCGCGTTTCGCCCCTAAGAAAGCTTCATCCGCCTTCTCGTCCGCGCGCTTCAGGAAAAGTTCGACCAAATTATTGGCCGTATCCACATCGGCTAGTTGCAAAACTCGTTCCTCACCCAATTGTACGTTCCGCTGTAACGGTTCACACGGAAATAGGCTCCCATAGGCCGCGGGGCAAGTCGCCGTCTAATCGGAGGTTTCAAGCAGTCCTTCCAGCCGCGGGTCGCGTGCGGCGACGTAACGCTGCCCGTCCCAAACCACTACGCCTGCTTTCAATGGCGGTGTACGAGCGGCGATATCTGCATGACCAAGCCCTTTGAACGCGTCTGACCGCGCCTCCATCCAAGTACCTTTTTCCAGCATTACGCCGCCGCCGCGTGCCATAATTAGAGGAAGTGCTAAGGCATTTTCAGCGCTCATTCCGAAATCGATCAGGCCGATGATGCTGCGCGCTGTTTGGACAGGGATAGTTGCACCGCCGGCAGCGCCGATTGCGGCAAACGGCTCGCCAGACGGGTGATAGATAATTGTCGGCGCCATTGAACTGCGCGGCCGCTTGCCGCCCTCGACACGGTTTGCCACTGGCTTCCCGTCAATTTCGGGCGAGCGGCTAAAATCGGTCAGTTCGTTATTAAGGTAGAAGCCGCCAAATCGGAGCCCTGAGCCGAATGGTCCTTCTATTGTCGATGTGTAGCTGATCATTGTGCCTGACGCGTCGATAACTGAAAAATGCGACGTGCCGTTTTCCGGAAGCGCGTCACCCGGGGCCAAAGCCAAATCAACGCCATTCGGACGCCCTGCTTGCGGTTCGGCAATCGTCTTGTCCGGCGCGATCAATGCGCTTCGCTGCCGCATATATTCGGGATCAATGAGCCCGTTTACGGGTACAGACGTAAAGTCGCTATCGGCCAGATACAATGCGCGGTCGGCATATGCGAGCCTCTGGGATTCCAGAAACAGATGCCACGTTATCGGGTTTTCAGCGCCAAGGGCGTTTAGGTCGAATCGTTCAAGCTGAGCCAGTATTTGCAGCACGGCAATGCCGCCGGAAGACGGCGGGCCCATGCCGCAGATCCGATATGCGCGGTAGGTCCCGCAAACGGGTGCGCGTTCCTTGCTCTCATATCGCTCAATATCGCCCGCTGTCATGCCGGCGCCGCCCGGCGTATCGGCTGCGATGACATTGGCCAGTTCAACGGCATAGCCGCTTTCGTAAAAAGCAGATGTGCCGGCTTGGGCAATACTCGAAAGCGTGTCTGCAAGGGCCGGTATGCGGATCACTGTACCCACCGGTTTGGGATCGCCATTTTCTGTGTAAAATAAGGCCCGCGCTTCATCCGTGCGGCCTGCGCGCTGAATTTGTCCGTCTAACGATTGGTGCAACCGCCGATTGATCCTGAACCCGTCCCGCGCGAGCTTGATTGCCGGTTCAAACAGCGCCGCCCACGGCAACCTGCCATGCTCGGCATGGGCGCGGGCAACCATATGGATATTGCCGGGCACGCCGATGCTGAGGCCGGTCAGCACTGATTCGCGGTAACTGCGAAGATCGCCATCTTCAGTTAAGAACCACGCAGGCGATGCCGCCAGCGGCGCCGTCTCGCGTCCGTCATAGCTGGTGACTGTGCCATCCCGCGTGCCGCGCAGCATAAAGCCGCCGCCGCCAATGCCGGAGCTTTGCGGTTCCACGACTGTCAGAGCGAGCATAACTGCAATCGCTGCATCCGTCGCCGAGCCGCCTTGCGCAAGGATTGCCTCGCCAGCAGCCTGCGCCCGCGGGTCGGCGGCGCTAACCGCGCTGTTTGATACCGGATCGGGTGTGCTTGCGACCGGCGGAATATCGACCTGACAGGCGGTCAAGGTTGCGGCGCCGCCAAGCAGCAGCGCGCCATTGCGCAATTTTCCAATTAGCGGCGAGAAAGATAATTTTATCATTTATTTATTCGCTTCCCACTGCATCGGCGATGGACGAAAATCCGTCGCGTTCCATCAAACGTTCGATTCCGGCGGCGATCTTGCGCGCCAGTCCGGGTCCTTCATACACCAATGCGCTGTAAAGCTGCACCAGACTGGCTCCTGCGCGAATTCGCGCCCATGCATCTTCTGCGCTGGCAATCCCGCCAACCCCGACCAACGGCATTTTACCGCCGGTGGCAGACCGGAAATCACGTACCCGCTGCAGCGCGAGCCGGTTCAAAGGTCCGCCGGACAAACCGCCCGTTTCACCGCCATGGCGCGACCGCAAGGAGGGGCGGCTGATGGTGGTGTTGGAAACGATCAACGCGGCCAATTCGCTTTCAATCGATATGCGCGCGATGGAGTCAATGTCCTCGCTTGTCAGGTCAGGTGCTACTTTCAGGAAGACCGGCGGCCCGTTTGCCCCGCGCGCCTCAAAAACGGCCTGCAGCAATTCTACTAACGCGCTCTCGTCCTGCAAAGCGCGCAGGCCGGGTGTGTTCGGGCTGGAAATATTGACCGTCAGATATGTCGCGAGCGGTGCCATAATCTTTGTCATTGCGGCATAATCGGCAATCCGGTCATCCGAATCCTTGTTGGCGCCAATATTGATCCCGACCACGCCGCCACGCGATTTCCGCGCGGCCAGACGTTTCGCGGCAGCTTCAGCCCCGCCATTGTTGAACCCCATCCGGTTGATCACTGCTTTGTCTTCTACAAGGCGGAACAGGCGCGGCTTGGGATTGCCGGCCTGGGGCAGCGGGGTAATCGACCCGACCTCGGTGAAACCGAAACCAAGCCCGAGAACCGCATCGGGAACCTCGCCGTCTTTGTCATATCCCGCCGCCATGCCGATGGGGTTGGGAAACTGAATCCCCGCGACGTTGACCGCCAGCCTTCCGGCCTTTGGGGCTGGCAGAGAGGGGGCGGTTCGCATCGCCGCAATCGTCATGCGGTGCGCTTTCTCCGGATCGAGCGCGAATATTGCGGGCTTGAAAAGCTGAAAAATCATCGCCGAACGCTATGGCAAGCGTGCACAAAGATGTCGACGACCAGATAAGCGGGTGACGAAATTACCCTGATTTCAAAAGAAAATTTCTGATCCGGCCAAATTTGTCGTTTCCATACAATGCGACTCGGCAGATTTTACATATAGAGGCTCCTGCGACCCGAAGGGCTCTGGCAGAAATGCGAAGAGTTCCTCGACTTTAGGGGTGGTTCTCGGAAACGGGGACCACCCTTTTTTTGTTCTCCGATTGCCATATGCAAGGCGATTTAGTGGGCAAGGCCAGCTAAGTTGCTGGCCAAACTCCACTTTGCACGTTTACATCGCAGCAAGAATGTTTGGGAGAATGCATATGAACCGGATTACATGGGCTGTTTCGCTGCCAGCAATCGCTATGACCTTGGCGGGCTGCGCCGCTACCACACCAGAACCGGTAAATTCGTCTGCGCCTCTAGCGGTTGCCGAAACTCCGGCACCTGCGGCGGACATTAACACGCTGTTTGCCGAATATGATGCCGCGCAGCTTGCCGCGTCTCCACTCGGCAAGGCGTATCGCGGTATTCGCGATGACGATTACAGCAAGTGGGGTGACTTCACTGACGCAGCATCTGTGAAAGACAATGAGCTTTTGCAATCTACCGCGGCCAAAATGCGTGCCGATTATGATGTGAATGCTCTGCCTGCGCAGGATGCTTTATCTTACCGATTGTTTGATGCTTTGGCAGAACGTAGCGCGGACCGGTTCAAATACCGCAAATACGGCTATATTTTCGACCAGATGAATGGCTCGCAAAGCCAGCTTCCCGCATTTTTGATCAACATTCACCGTGTCGCCAATGCTGAAGATGCGGCTGCTTATGTTTCGCGCATTGAAGGTTTGGGCGCGGTCGTGGATGATTTGGTGGCCGAATCGCGCGCACGGGCTGATGCGGGTGTGATGCCGCCGGACTGGGTGTATCCTTACGTCATCTCCGACGTTGATAATCTGATCAAAGCCGGCATGGAAAACGCGATTCTGACAGATTTTCGCGCCAAAGTTGACAAGCTTGGCCTGTCTTCAGACGATACTGCCGGGCTGAAAGCTGATGCTGATGCGGCGTGGCAACAATCTGCAGGTCCTGCCTATGCGCGGCTGCTTTCGGAGATGAAGCGGCAGCAGGCAATCGCTCCAACCGATGACGGTATCTGGCGCTTCCCCGAAGGAGCCGGTTACTACAAAGCGCTGTTGGCCAATTATACCACAACCGATCTAACCGCTGACGAGATCCATGAAATCGGCTTGCGCGAAGTTGCGCGCATCCATGGCGAAATGCGCGCAATCATGAAGCAGGTCGGATTTGAAGGGAGCTTGCAAGATTTCTTCCAATTCACCCGCAATGGTGACCAATTCTTCTATACCAGCCGCGAGGAATATATCGCGGACGCGCAAGCGAAGATCGATGCTCTAGGTAAAAAAATGCCTGAGTTTTTTGGTGTGCTGCCCACCGATCCGCTGGTAATCAAGCCGGTTGAGGCATTCCGCGAGAAAAGTGCAGGTAAGGCGTTCTATCAGCGTCCTGCGCCAGACGGGTCGCGCCCGGGCACCTATTATGTGAACCTGTATAATCTGCGCGATATGTCGAAAAACGAGATGGAGGCGCTTGCCTATCATGAAGGTTTGCCGGGCCACCACTTGCAACTGTCGATCCAGACGCAATTGGGCGATGTACCCGCGTTTCGCCGTTTCGGCGGAGTAACCGCATATTCTGAAGGTTGGGGGCTGTATTCGGAGGAGCTGGGCAAGGATATGGGCTTCTATCAGGACCCTTATTCAGACTTTGGCCGTTTGGGCATGGAATTGTGGCGCGCTTGCCGGCTGGTCGTGGATACCGGGCTTCACCACAAACGCTGGAGCCGCGAAAAGGCCATCCAGTATCTGACTGATAACACGCCAAACCCCGACGGCGATATTCGTAAAGCCATCGAACGTTATGCTGTGTATCCGGGTCAGGCGACTGCTTACATGATTGGCAAGCTCAAAATTATGGAACTGCGCGGGCGTGCGCAGTCTGAATTGGGGGCTAAATTCGACATTCGCGGGTTCCACGATACTATCCTGAAAAGCGGGCCAGTGCCGCTATCGATTATGGAAGAGAACGTAGACGCGTGGATTGCTGTTAATAAATGATCTGCAATGTCGCGGAGATACAATGTAAAACCCTGTAATTGGTCTAGCAACCAGTCTGAAAGACAAGCGAGCCCTTCCTGTATGCGGGAAAGGCCGCCGCTTTCGGGACGGTCTGGATCTGGATGGGTCGCAGTCATCTGATTTATGCCGTCCCGTTTTCATCTTGAATATCTTGATCCTCCTGTCGCATTGCAGAAGCATATACTCACTCTGTTTCACTTTACGTGGGACGAGCCGATTATCGATGAGCGACATCCTGGCGCGATGAGCCAGTTCGTGCTCTTCCCCAAGGGGACGGGGCACATCGATTTTGAAACCAGACGAGATGCAATCAGCGGCAGTAGCCATATGATAAGCGGCTTCTCTTCTGCCGTTCGTTACAGGATGGAGGGGCCATGGCACGCAATCGGTGCATCGCTTAGCCCGTATGGCTGGGCAGCGCTTACGCAATCCTCGGCAAAAAATTACCGCGACCGGTTTGTACCCGCGCCTGAATTGATGGGGAGCGCGGCCGAAGAATTCGCAGCGGAAACAAATAGCCAGTATCTGGACGGATCCTTGTCCGGCAGTGATGCGGCACGCCTTGTTGGTGACTGGATCGGTTCTGCTATCGGCGACATTCAGCAGGCGCACGAACAGCTGATTGCGGCAGTCATCAGCTGGCTCGGGGGTTCTCTCAATCCTGATCTGGACGGGTTGTTTTCAGAATTGCGCTATTCTCGCCGCCAGAGCGAGCGGTTGATAGAACGCTATTTTGGTTTCACTCCCGCAAAGCTTGCGCGGCGGCATAGAGCATATCGCGCCGCAGCTTTCTTGTCTCAGCCAAGCCTCAACAGCGCTGCCGAGGCCGAGATTGCAGACGCGTTCTATGACCAGCCGCATATGGTCCGGGAGATCCGGCATTTCTGCGGTCACACACCTGCCCGGCTCGGCGGGTCTGGTGAAACTCTTTTCCAAGCCATGTTACGGATGAAGAACTTTGACCGGCTCCAGAAAGGTTTGCCTGGATCGTAGCGACAGTTTGCTAACGACTCGCAACAAGCGCTAATCCCTTGAAGAGCTGTGTCCGCGCGCCTAGCTGCAATTCGGAACGAATCAGTCCGAATTGAAGTTTTAGGTATATGCGACTTTCTAACCTTGCTGATTATGCGGTTGTGACAATGGCCGCCGCTGCCCGTCATTGCGGGGGCGGACGCGTATCTGCGAGTGAACTGGCTGGTGAGACCGGCCTGCCCGCACCAACAGTGCAAAAAGTAGTCAGCAAATTGACCGCTGCGGGCTTGCTTCGCTCTGTCCGCGGCGCGAAAGGCGGGTTGCAATTGGCGCGTCCCGCAGCCGCCATTTCCGTCGCAGATATCGTCGAGGCGATTGAAGGCCCGATTGCGCTTACTGCGTGCGTCGATAATGGCGCGCATGATTGCGGACTTGAAAATAATTGCGCGGTGCAGCCCCACTGGCCCATCGTAAATCAGGCATTGCGCGGGGCTTTGGCGGATATTCCGCTCACCCGTTTCACGCAAACAGCCCCACACCGAGAATTGGTATGAACGAGCAAACAACTCTCCCCGAAGCGGACATTCAGGACAAGGCCGCGCGTGACGCCGCCAAGAAGCTGGAAACGTATGAACACGGTTTCCATTCTGACATCGAGCAGGACTTCGCGCCCAAGGGTCTGAACGAAGACACAGTCCGCTTTATTTCCGCCAAGAAGGGCGAGCCGGAATGGATGCTGGATTGGCGCCTCAAGGCATTTCGCCTTTGGCAAACAATGGAAGAGCCGGATTGGGCGAAGCTGGGCTATCCGAAAATCGACTATCAGGATGCCTATTATTACGCAGAGCCGACCAAGAAGCCGGAGCTAGGTTCGCTTGATGAACTCGATCCCGAAATTAAGCGAGTTTATGACAAGCTGGGCATCCCCTTGGGCGAGCAGGAGGTGCTGGCCGGCGTAAAGGGTGCCCGCAAAGTCGCAGTCGATGCCGTATTCGACAGCGTCAGCGTCGCCACAACTTTCCGTAAGGAACTGGAATCTGCTGGCGTAATATTCCGTTCGATTTCCGAGGCTATCAAGGAATATCCCGATCTGGTGCGCCAGTGGCTGGGTAAAGTCGTGCCGCAGCGTGACAATTACTTCGCGACACTCAATTGCGCCGTCTTTTCGGACGGGACTTTCGTGTACATCCCTGAGGGTGTCCGTTGTCCGATGGAGCTTTCCACTTATTTCCGCATCAATGCCGAAAATACCGGCCAGTTCGAGCGCACCCTGATCGTAGCGGAAAAGGGATCGTATGTGTCCTATCTGGAAGGCTGCACGGCGCCGATGCGCGACGAGAACCAGCTCCATGCCGCCGTGGTCGAACTGGTCGCGATGGACGATGCAGAGATCAAATATTCCACCGTCCAGAACTGGTATCCTGGCGATGCAGACGGAAAAGGCGGGATCTATAATTTTGTGACGAAACGGGCTCTGTGTCAGGGCGCGCGGAGCAAGGTTAGCTGGACCCAGGTAGAAACCGGCAGTGCGGTCACGTGGAAATACCCTTCCTGCGTGCTCAACGGAGAGGATAGCGTAGGCGAGTTTTACTCGGTCGCGGTCACCAATAATTATCAGCAGGCCGATACCGGTACGAAGATGATCCATAATGGCAAGGGCAGTCGCTCGACCATTATCTCAAAAGGCATCAGCGCCGGTAAATCGGACAATACCTATCGCGGGCTGGTTCGCGTTGGTGCGAATGCTGACAATGTGCGCAACTTCACCCAATGCGATAGTCTGCTGCTGGGCGATACCTGCGGCGCGCACACCGTTCCTTATATCGAAGTGAAAAACCCGACTGCCCAGATCGAGCATGAGGCGACCACCAGCAAGATCAGTGACGACCAGCTATTTTATGCAATGCAACGCGGGTTGGGCGAAGAAGAAGCCGTGGCGCTGATCGTCAACGGGTTCGCTAAAGAAGTGATGAAACAATTGCCGATGGAATTTGCGGTGGAAGCGCAGAAACTACTGGCCATTTCGCTCGAAGGGAGCGTGGGATGATGAC
>JAHDBR010000013.1:0-29448 GCA_020630295.1 Sphingomonadaceae bacterium | reverse complement strand
TCCGATGCACATAAACGCCTGTGGGGGCTGCTGAAAGACAAAGGGGTGGGCAATTACAGCTTCAACCGCGAAGTTGTGATGGGATCGTCCGTGGTCGACTTCGCCTGCAAATCACGATGGCTTGTGGTTGAAATTAGCGGCGATACCGCTGCAGATGCCACGATCGAGGAGCTTTCTGATCGAAAGCTGCGCGATGTAGGCGTGCGGATCATGCGCTTCTCTCAAGACCAGATCATGGGTGATCTCGAACCGGTGCAAGACGCAATTTTGGCTGAACTGGAAAAGCCCTTCGAACGCCCGCGCATCGCCCGCGCAACTGCCAGTTTTGACGCTGGCGAAGATGAAGAACGATTCCACCGAAGCCGCAATTAACGCGGCCGGACTGTGACCGAATTTGGAAGATACCAACGAATATGCTGAAAATTGAAAACCTTCACGCCACGATTGGCGACACGGAGATCCTGAAAGGCCTCACATTGGAAGTCGCCGCGGGCGAGGTCCATGCGATTATGGGCCCAAACGGTGCGGGCAAGTCAACTCTGTCCTATGTTCTGGGCGGCCGCCCGGGGTACGAAGTGACCGCCGGATCCGTAAGATTCAACGGCATTGATCTGCTGGACCTGGATCCGCATGAACGCGCTGCCGCAGGCCTGTTTTTGGGGTTCCAATATCCGGTTGAAATACCGGGCGTGTCGAATGTGCAATTCTTGCGCGAGGCATTGAATGCCCAGCGCGGCGCACGCGGCGAAGAACCACTATCGGGCGGCGAGTTTTTGAAGCTTGCCCGCGAGAAGGCTGGTCTGCTGAAACTGGATATGGAAATGCTCAAGCGGCAGGTAAATGTCGGCTTTTCCGGCGGTGAGAAAAAGCGCGCCGAGATGGTTCAGATGGGCATTCTTGATCCGAAATTTGCCGTGCTGGATGAAACCGATAGCGGGCTCGATATCGACGCACTGCGCACGGTCGGCGACGGGATTAATTCGATTATGCGCGCACCGGATAAGGCCGTGCTGCTGATCACGCACTACCAGCGACTGCTCGACTATGTGAAACCGGATAAGGTCCATGTTCTGGCCAAGGGTCGGATTGTCAAAACCGGCGGTCCGGAGCTTGCCTTGCAGCTAGAGAATGAAGGTTACGAGGCGGTGGCTGCCTGATGACTGAACTGGCCACCCTCCCCACCAATCGCGATGAAGACTGGCGTTATTCGGATGGCGCTTTTCTGGCGAAGGCCGACCTTGATGCGATTAATCATTGGCGCACGCTTGAGGTGCCCGCAGGCGAGACGCGCCGCGAACAGCTAACTCAAAGCGGTTCGGCCAATTCCGGTTCCACGGACAGGTTGCGCGTCCATGTCGGGCGCGACGCCCGGTTTGAGGGCTTCTACTTGCTGAGCGGCAGCCAGTACCAGCGGATGGAGGTGGAAGTCACTTTGGAAGAAGGCGCGCATTTTGAATTTGGCGGCGTGACCATTGGTGGCGGCGCCAGCATTCAGGAATTCGTTACGCGTGTGATCCACGCGCATCCGGGCGCTACGTCGAACCAAGTCGTGCGTGCGGTTCAATCGGGCATGTCGACCGGTAATTTCCTTGGCCGGATTGAAGTGGCCCGCGATGCGCAGAAAACCGATGCTGCGCAGAACTTCCGTGCAATTTTGCTGGAGAAAGGCGCGAGCGCCAATACCAAGCCGGAGCTGGAGATTTTTGCGGATGATGTGCTGTGCGCACATGGCGCAGCAATTGGTCAGCTGGACGAGCAGGCGAGCTACTATATGGCGGCGCGCGGTATACCCCCTCAAATTGCGCGCAAGCTTCTTATTCAGGCGTTCATTGGCGATGCGTTCGAGAATATCGTGGATGATGCGCAACGTGAGGAAATGCTGGACAAGGCATTGCACGAGCTTGGCGACCTGAGCGGCGGGTCGGCCTGATGACCACTGCCACTCTTTCGCGGAAAGCTGACTTCCCCGGTATGAGCACGCCGGACGGGAAGGTTTGGCACTATCTCGACACAGCTGCGACCGCGCAAAAGCCGCAAGCTGTGATCGACGCGATGAGTCATGCGCTGGGCCGCGATTATGCGACGGTACACCGCGGGGTCTATTCTCGCTCTGCCGAAATGACGCTGGCTTATGAAGCTGCACGCCGCCGCACCGCAGAATTTATTGGCGCGAAAGGCGAGCAGGAAATCGTGTTCGTGCGCGGTGCGACCGAAGGCATTAATCTGGTGGCGCAGAGCTGGGGCGGGCTGAATTTGCAAGCCGGCGACCGCATCATGCTGAGCCAGTTGGAACATCATTCCAATATAGTGCCGTGGCAAATGATCGCGCAGCAAACCGGCGCGGAAATTGACGTTTGTCCGCTGACCGAGGACCATCTGGTCGATCTCGACGCGCTAGAGACGATGCTGACATCCAAGCACAAGATTGTGGCCCTCGCGCATGTTTCCAACGTTCTGGGGTCCATCTTAGGCGCGAAACGTGCAGCCAAGCTGGCGCATTCGGTAGGGGCAAAATTGCTGCTGGACGGATGCCAGGCAGCCCCGCGTATGCGCTTGAACATGGCGGAACTGGATTGTGATTTCTATGTGCTTTCCGCTCATAAAATCTACGGACCAACCGGGATCGGTGTGCTCTGGGCACGCGAGGAGATACTTGCCGATATGCCGCCATATCAGGGCGGCGGCGCGATGATCGACAAAGTAAGTTTCGCAAACACCACCTACGCCCCAGCGCCGCAGCGTTTCGAAGCTGGCACCCCGATGATTACCGAAGCCGTCGCGCTTCACGCAGCGATTGATTACGTCGATGCGCTGGGGATGGAGAGCCTGTTTGCCCATGAAAGCGGGCTGGCAGCAAAACTGCGAAGCGAATTGAAGGCAACTAATTCGATACGGCTGTTCGGGCCGGAAAAATCCGCCGGAATCGTCTCCTTCGAAATGGAGGGGGTTCATCCGCATGATTTGGGCACCATATTGGATGAAGAGAATGTCGCCATTCGTGCCGGTCATCATTGCGGGCAGCCGCTGATGGAATATCTCGGCGTGCCAGCGACGGCGCGAGCCAGCTTTGGCCTGTATAGCGATGAAAGCGATATTGAGGCTCTGATGCGCGGTATTGATAGAACGAAAAGGATTTTCGGATGAACGAGAATCAGAAAATTGCAGTTGAAGAAGTCGCCGCTGTTGCGCCGCCCAAGCGCGCGCGCGTGGAAGATGCCGTCGAAACTCCCGTTGCCGAGAGTCCGGCTGAAAAGCTGGAGCGGAAGCGCGATTATCTGGAAGGCTTCCTGCAAAAGAAGCCCGAGCAGGCGGCTGCCGGCGGTCCGGGAGGAGCTTTGCAAGAGGCTGTGATTGCCGCTCTGCAAGAGATTTACGATCCAGAGATTCCTGTGAATATTTACGATCTGGGTTTGATCTATGGTGTGGAAGTCGATGAAGAATCGGATGTAATTGTGACGATGACACTTACGACGCCGAATTGCCCGGTCGCAGAATCCATGCCTGCCGAGGTGGAGCTGAGAGCAGCTTCGGTTCCCGGTGTGCGCGATGCGGAAGTGAATCTGGTATTCGATCCGCCATGGGATCCGGCGAAGATGAGCGACGAAGCCCGCCTTGAACTGGGGATGTTGTAATGTCTGACACTAAAACGCGCGCGCTGCCTGCGGCGGTTACTTTGACCAAGGGCGCGGAGGCGCGCATCGCCGAACTCATGTCAAACGCGCCGGATGACGCAATAGGCGTGAAGCTGTCGACGCCGCGCCGCGGCTGTTCCGGCTTGGCCTATTCGGTTGATTATATCACCGAAGAGGCGAAGTTTGACGAAAAGATCGAAACGCCAGGCGGCACGTTCTACATTGACGGGGCGAGCGTATTATATCTGGTTGGCTCAATCATGGATTGGGTCGAAGATGATTTCACCGCAGGTTTCACATTTGAAAATCCCAATGCCAAGGGCGCTTGCGGATGCGGCGAAAGCTTTATGGTTTAAGTGGTACGCGGCCCGTAAGGGCGTACGTTCAGTCTGACAGATCGCTGGCGATTCTTTCCAGAAGGGCTTTTTCAAGCGGGTCAGTTTGCCCGTCTGCCTTGATCGCATTGTCGAGCCATTTTTGCTCGTTCTCGGTCACAAGATTGCCTTCAGCTTCGCGCTCGACCACGCCTGGCTGCGCTTTTTTACGGCCAAACACTTTGCCGAAATGGTTGTGCGCCTGCGGCAGTTCCTTCGCCATCCGCCCGAAGAAGCGGCCAACATTGACCTCGTTATCGGCGATGAATGCTTCCAGCTCCTTGCGGCGCCCGTGCGAAAGCTGGGCCTTTGCCAGCGTGAAGCCTTTCAGATAATTCGCTACGCCATCGACAAAAAGATCGCGCCAGTCAGGTGCATTATCGGCACCCAAAGTTGCGTCCTTTACCCGGAACAGCATCTCTGCGTCGAACCGGCTAACCGCAGCGGGGCCGTGGCCGCCGCTTGCAAATATAAAGCGGCGCATCAGCTTGCATTCGCTTTGCGTGATATGCGTGTCGGATAATTCACCGCCGCAGCGCGTCGGCCCGGTACCGTTTAGAACCGCAGCTTCGATTTGCCGCAAGGCGTAGTGCTTCAAGCTATCAGGAACATTGCCTGCGCGCTCCATCACATATGCAAGCAATTCAAGTTCGGCCATTGTCTCAAGTTTGCCGTCTTGATCAAGCGCAGCGATCAGCCATTCAGCCTCTTCATCGTCAACATAACCGCGCGGCTCTGTGCCGTTGAGAACAAATTCGCCTAGCGCCTCTACGAAAAAATCAACCCAATCATTGCCGGGTGCACTGATTGCATGGTTGATAGCGAAAATCGCTTCTGCTTCGCCGCGATGGATCACGCCGTCGCCCCAGCCCAATTGGCGCAGGGAGAGGATTTCTTCTGACGTCACGACACCATCTGCAGAGACGGCATCGGCAAGATCGGCGAACTGGACACTCATAACATTCAAAACCTTTATTTCAGTCCAGAATGCTGTCGCAGAATATCCTTAAAATCCGATTATTTTGCCTATCATCGCTTGAGAGCGGCGACGCAGGAGCTTCGTTCGACGTCGAGACCGTCGCTGGCGCGGCGCGCGTCTACATAGGTTGCGGTGGGTTCCGCGCCTTGCGTCAATGGATAAAGATACACATCCAGCACGCACGCTTCGCCGCTAAATTGCAGTTTGCGAACATCCCCCTCGATCACGTTTAGTCGCGGTGTGCCAAATTGCTGTTCCAAGGCACGGGCATTGGCTCCAATAACACCCTCCAGCCCGCGCGAACTCATCACGCGCGGCGCGCGAAATCCGGTACGCGATGGCGGGCGGGTAATTGTTTGCGGCGGCGGGTTGGCCCGCGTTGCCCGTCCGACCGACGCATCCGGCGTGGTGCCGGGTGACGGTGGTGGAACGGTCGTGGCGCAGGCACCCAGAAACAATGTCGCCGCCAATGTCGCGGCCTTTGCGTTACAACGTGTCAACGATACGCGCATTAACTGTGCCCCATGCGGCGGTGAACCAAGTGTGCTGCACTAGCTGCCCCGATAATTGGTGCAAGGAAGTTTATAAACGGCACGACAAGAAGTGCCGCAATTACGCCGCCAAGAGCAAACCGCTCGAACCCGCCCAACGGGGAAGGATGGTCTGTTGATGTTCTGTGGCGAAGCCAGACCATGTCTTGAAGCTCGCGGCCCAGCAGCCATGCGTTGACGACCCAGAACACCACCGCCGGTCCGATTCCGGTAATTATCAGCGGGACCGCCAGCAGCAATGCCAGCAGATTGGCACCCAGCGCGCGGCCTGCCGCGCGCAGCGAATTGCCCAATTCCGCGCGAAACGGAAGAGTTTGCGCATTCTCAGCGTGATCCGGATAATGCCGGGCTTCAACCGCTTGCACGATCTCGTCCGCAAAGAATTGCAGAACCGCCAGCGCGAGTATCCGGAACAGTAGCCACATCGCGACGAATGTGATCAACACGCTCAACGCGTATGTCCATTCGAAGCCCGCAAACAGACCAAGCCGCTCAAGGCCCATGGTCAGCAATTGGAACAAAGCGAATCCCAGCACTGCAAATATGATCAGCGTGACAATTATTGTCTTGCCAATGACGCGCAGAAACGCCGGATCGCCCAATTGCGAGAATGCTTTGCCTAATGCGGTAAATACGTGTGTCATCCAGCTCCTCCTTGCCGATAAAACACCTCCTGCGTCAATTGGCTGGCTGAAATGTCCGCTTGGCCAATGCGCGCTGAACCGCTAGGCGCGCCAGCAACATATTCCCGGATTACCAAGGACTGATAATGACCGAACCCCGCTATGATGTGATCGCTATCGGCAATGCGATCGTCGATGTAATGGCCCCTTGCGAAGAGTCGCTGATCGAAGAACTGCAATTGGCCAAGGGCGGGATGTCTCTGCTTGATGCAGACGGCGCGCGCGATCTGTACAAGGCCATGGGGCCGGCAAAGGAAATTTCCGGCGGATCGGCGGCCAATACGTTGGCCGGCCTTGCCAATTTGGGCGCGCAATGTGCGTTTATCGGACAAGTCGCGAAGGATCAGCTGGGTGATGTTTTCACTCATGACATTCGTGCGGCGGGTATCGACTTCGATACACCTGCGCGCGGCGGTGAACCCTCCACTGCACGGTGCCTGATTTTTGTGACGCCTGATGGCGAGCGCACAATGAATACATTTCTGGGGGCCAGCCAATTTCTGCCGCCTGCCGCGTTGAGCGAAGATGCCATTCGCGATGCAGCTGTGCTTTATCTTGAAGGCTATCTGTGGGATCCGGAAGAGCCACGCAGCGCTATGCGGCGCGCGATCGAGGTCGCACGTAGTGCGGGCCGGAAGGTTGCATTTACAGCCTCCGAAAGCTTTGTGATTGATCGTCACGGCGATGATTTCCGCGCGATGATTGATGAAGGCTTGATCGACATTCTGTTCGTGAACCATCTCGAATTGGCGACCCTCACCGGGGAAGATGATTTTGAAGCAGGCGTTGACGCTCTGAAAGACAAGGTGCCTACGCTGGTTGTTACCCGCAGCAGCGATGGCGCAATTGCAGTTTCCGGCGCAGAGCGCGTGGAAGTTCCGGCAGAACCGGTCGATGCGGTGGTGGATACAACCGGCGCAGGCGATCTTTTTGCCGCCGGTTTTCTGTCCGGCCATGTTAAAGGCGAAAGCCTGCAAAACTGTCTGACACGCGGCGCTGTGTGTGCAGCAGAGATCATATCGCATTACGGTGCGCGGCCGGAGGCGGACCTGCAAGCTCTTGTCGCCAAGCGGCTGGGATAAAGGGCCGGTCCGCTGCTGATCCTGTTCAACAAGCCCTTCGGGGTGCTGTCGCAATTTACCGATAGCAGCATGGAAGGCAGCGCCACCAGACGCGAAACATTGTCCGACTATATCGATCAGCCCGGAGTATATCCGGCTGGCCGCCTAGACCGCGATAGCGAGGGCTTGCTGCTATTGACCGATGACGGGAGGCTGCAAGCGCGGATTGCCGAGCCCAAGCACAAGATGCCCAAAACATATTGGGCGCAGGTAGAAGGCGAACCGGATGAAGCGACGCTGGACCGGTTGCGCAGGGGTATCGGCCTGAAAGACGGCAAGACCCGTCCGGCCGAGGTAGCGCGCATGGCAGAACCGGATATTTGGGCGCGCACGCCGCCCGTCCGGTTCCGCAAGACCGTGCCTGATTGCTGGATCAAGCTGACTATCCGTGAGGGTAAGAACCGGCAGGTGCGCCGCATGACAGCCGCAGTGGGTCACCCGACATTACGGCTGGTCCGTGCATCAATCGGTGAATGGCAATTGGGCGATCTTGCGCCTGGGGCATGGCGGGAAGCCTAAGGCTGGTCGAGAGCCAGCGCCCCGCTATTGATAAGCTGTTGCGCAAGATCAAGCGCGGCTTCCGGTACCGTCAGTATACGGTCCTGCGCGGCTACCGTCTGCGCAAATTCGGCCACATCTGCGCCGCAAGCATAAGTCTCGCCATCGACAAACAGGAATGTCTCCGCATCGCTGCTTCGCACGAATGCAAACCGGCTGGCTGGATTGCGCACCAGATTAAGCCCTTTAGCCAGCCCGGCCTTTAGCGTGTCTGCCGAAACCGGCGTTTCCGGCTGCCAGTCAATCTGCGGATATTTGGGCACAGTTGCATCTTCGCCGAACCAGCGGATGAAGGCCTCCCGATCACCAACCGCCTCAATCACCATCGCATGAAGCGCGTCCAGCGCGTCCGGTGTAATTTCGCCCGGATTGCTCTGTACTACCAGCGCAGGATCGCCATACCGGTCGCTTTCGGGCAGCTTTGCGGCGATATGCGCGGCGAAATCGGCAAGCAGTTCGGCCCGCGATGGTGCGCGAAAGCCCACCGAATAGGTCATACAATCCGAACCGACAGCTACGCCGTTATGGGAGAAGCCCGGCGGCACATATAGCATATCGCCTGGATCAAGCACCCACTCCTCAACCGGTTCGAACTCTGCCAGCAGCTGGAGGTCACCATGCGGTTTGCGGGCACTTGCTTCATCGCACACGCCCCCGATCTGCCATTTTCGCTGGCCGGAGCCTTGGATCAGAAACACATCATATTGATCAAAATGCGGTCCCACGCCGCCACCATCGGCAGCGAAGCTGACCATAACATCGTCGATCCGCCAATTGGGAATGAACCGGAAAGCAGACAGAATATCAGCGACCGCTGGTACATGATGGTCGACCGCCTGAACCAGCAGCGTCCAGTCTTCCGTGCCCAAACTGTCAAACCGGTCCGGTGCCAGCGGGCCATGTTCTACGGCGGGCGTATCACCGCCTAGAATTAGCCGCGATTCAATTTCGGGTTCCAGCGCCAGTCCTGCCAACTCGTCTGCCTGCAAGGGATTGACCCAATCGGCCCACGGATTGCGGATTAGCAGCGGCTTTTTCTGCCAATATCCGGCCAGAAAGCCTTGCCGGTCAAAATTTGTCAGTTGCATGGAGGGCGCTTACGCGGCCGAGCCGGCTTCGCGTTCGACTTCGCGCCAGCCTATATCACTGCGATAAAACCCGCTGGCGAAATCGATCTTTTCGACCGCCGCATAGGCGGCTGCTTTGGCTGCAGTTACATTCACGCCCGAAGCGGTCACATTCAATACGCGGCCGCCATTAACGGCTAATCCGCCATCTTCTGTGCGCACGGTACCTGCATGAAACACCTTGGCGCCTGCCGATTCAGCTTCGTTCAAATGAATTGAACCGCCTTTTTCTGGCGTGCCGGGATAATTGTTGGCGGCCATGACCACGGTTAGTGCAGTAGCTTCGTCAAAGGCCGCATTATGCGCGCCGCTCAATGCGCCGCTTGCGCAGGCCAGCATAGTTTCACCCAGATCGCTTTGCAGGCGCGTCATCAGAACCTGACATTCGGGATCACCGAACCGGCAATTATATTCAATCAGCTTTGGACCTTCATCGGTGAGCATAAGGCCCGCGAACAATACGCCTGAATATGGCGTTCCTTCGCCGCGGAGCGTTTCCACGGTCGGCGTAATGATCCGCTCCATCACCTCGCGTTCCAGTTCCGCAGTCAGAACGGGTGCAGGGCTATAGGCACCCATGCCGCCGGTATTTGGACCGGTATCGCCTTCACCCACGCGCTTGTGATCCTGCGCGCTTCCGAAAGGAATGATGGTCGTCCCGTCGGTGAGCGCGAAGAAGCTGGCTTCCTCCCCGCGCATGAATTCTTCGATGACCACTTCTTCGCCTGCCGTGCCGAACTGGCCGGAGAACATTCCGGTCAGAGCTTCTGCCGCTATGGCGCGGGTCTCTGCAATAACCACGCCCTTACCGGCAGCCAGCCCGTCAGCTTTGAGCACATAGGGCGCCTCGAATTTGTCGAGCGCTTCGGTTGCCTCTGCCAGTGACCGGGTGCGCACATAACCGGCAGTCGGAATGCCGGCACGTTCGCACAGATCCTTAGTGAAGCCTTTGCTCCCTTCAAGCTGTGCGGCTGCTTGGGAAGGGCCAAATACGGGCACATTCACGCTGTTAAGGCTGTCGGCCAAGCCATCCACCAAAGGTGCTTCGGGGCCGACAACCACCAGACCGATATCATTCTCGCGGCAAAATTGTATGACAACTGCGTGATTGGACACGTCCAGATCAACACATTCGGCATGGTCGGCAATTCCGGGGTTGCCCGGGGCGGCATAGAACCTATCCTGTGCACCGCTCAGCAAGCGGGATTGCGCCAGCTTCCAAGCCAGCGCGTGCTCTCGTCCACCAGACCCCAATAACAGGATATTCATGCCCGCTTTTTCCTCCGATGATCAAGACACTCACGGCTTGGTAGCGCGCAGCGACAAAGGCGACAACGCTGCACCGCTCTCGATCACCGAAATTTCGACTATTTTGAAACGGACAGTGGAAGACCGCTTCGGCTTTGTCCGGCTGAGGGGGGAATTGTCAGGCGTAAAACGCGCCGCTTCAGGGCATCTTTATTGCAGCCTGAAAGACGACAAAGCCGTGATCGACGGTGTCATGTGGCGCGGCAATGCCGGGCGGCTGGGCTTTCTTCCCGAGGACGGAATAGAGGTGGTCGCTACCGGCAAGCTGACCACATATGCGGGGCGATCCAAATACCAGATCGTGATGGACAGCATGGAGATCGCAGGCGAGGGAGCACTTCTCGCATTGCTCGAGAAGACCCGGTTGAGGCTGGAGGCGGAAGGACTGTTCGCTGCGGAGCGAAAGAAACCGCTGCCCTATCTCCCGCGCACCATCGCTGTGGTCACTTCTCCTACCGGTGCGGTCATTCGCGATATTCTGCACCGGCTGGCCGACCGGTTCCCAAGCCAGGTGCTGGTGTGGCCAGTACTGGTGCAAGGACAAGGTTCTGCAGATCAAGTCGCCGCGGCGATCAGGGGATTTTCCGACTTACCCGGTGACATACCCAAGCCCGATGTGCTGATCGTGGCGCGCGGGGGCGGCTCGATCGAGGATTTGTGGGGCTTTAACGAGGAAGTCGTCGTTCGCGCGATTGCCGAATGCCCCATCCCGGTCATCTCCGCAGTCGGCCATGAAACCGATACAACTCTGGCGGATTTTGCAGCGGACCGGCGGGCTCCGACACCCACCGCTGCGGCAGAAATTGCCGTCCCCGTGCGAGCGGAGCTTTTAGCAACAGTTGAAGATTTGGCGCTGCGTAAGAAACGCGCCATCGCTCGCCCCGTAACCTTGGGGCGCGAACGGCTGGATGCGCGAGTGCAGCGTCTGCCGAAGCCGGAAAATGTGCTGCAACCGCAAGTGCAGAAGCTGGATGATCTGTCCGAGCGGTTGCGCCGCGGATTACGCGAACGGGCGACCCAGGGCAGTAAACGGCTGGGTGCGCTGCGCCTTTCTCCGGCAATTTTGGAGCGCGGATTTCGCGAATCGCAACGCAAGTTCGCCAGTAGCCGCCTGTCGCCCGCAATGGTGCAGGCGCGGATCAGGCGTGACCGTGAACGGTTTGATGCACTTGGGCGCTTGTATCAGTCGCTGAATCCGGAAGCCCCCCTGCAGCGCGGTTTCGTGTTGGTGAAGGATGCTGACGGCAACCTGGTCCGCACTCGAAAAGAGGCGGCCAAGCACGCCAATCTTGGCGTGAAATTTTCCGATGGTGTTCTGGATGTTACCACCGGCGGCAACCCGCCTTCAGCTCCTGCTAAGCCGCGCCGTGTAAAAAAGAGTTCGGATTCCGCACAAGACCGCCAAGATGATTTGTTCGGTTAGTCCCATCTTGTTATGGCGCAGGCTCATTTTTAAGGATTTGGCATGTTGATGTCTTCAGGTGAAAAAGAAGCGAAGCTGGCTTACGGGCCCAACAGCTTCCGCGTTATGCGGCCAGGGCAGTATGTCTTGTGCGCTGTGTCTGGCGTGCAGGTGCCGCTGGAAGAGCTGCGATATTGGAGCGTCGATTTGCAGGAACCCTATGCAAGCGCCGAAACGGCAACGCAGCGATTGAACGCAGACACATGATAGTCAGTCGCTCGATCAAGGCTGGTGTGTCCGCCGCAGCTATCGCCCTTGTTGCTGCTTGCAATGGCGGGTCGCTGGATACGCCCCCGGATTCAGCCGAAACGACAGAAGTTGTGCAGCCTATTGCGACAAGCGCGGCGCGTCCTGCGCCTGAACCTGCCCCAGCGCCTACTCCCATACCGCCGCCCGGCCCTTCGACCTTCACCTATGACGGTCAGTTGACGCAAGGCGGGTGGATCCGGGGTCAGGCACCCGGAGGAACCCGTTCGGCCACGCTTGGCGGGCAAGCTTTAGAGCTTGATGACGAAGGCTATTTCTTTGCGGCATTTGACCGCGATGCGGGACCAACTGCAACATTGGTCGCCCGGCTGGAAGATGGCCGCACAATCGAAAGCCCGATGACAATTTCGCCGCGCCAATGGAATATCGAACGGGTCAATGTCGCGCGGCGTTCGGGCGGAGCGAGCGAATCATTCATGCAGCGCCGCCGCCCTGAACTGGCTCAGATCAATGCCGCGCGGAAAGTGAATGCCGATACGGATGGTTGGAGCCAAGACTTCATCTGGCCGGTTACAGGCCGGATTTCGGGACGCTTCGGATCCCAGCGCATTTATCGCGGCGAACCGGGTAGCTATCATTCGGGTATCGATATTGCGACCGGTGGCAGCGGTGCGCCCTTTGTGGCCCCTGCTGACGGTGTGGTGACACTTGCAACCAGCAGGCCGTTTTCGCTCGAAGGCTATCTGCTCATTATCGATCACGGTCAGGGGCTCAACAGTGCCTTCCTGCATATGTCCAAAATCGCCGTGACCGAGGGGCAAGAGGTAAAACAAGGTCAGTATATCGGCAATATCGGATCAAGCGGGCGCGCCACTGGCCCCCATTTGCACTGGGGTCTGAAATGGCGCGATGCACGGCTTGACCCGCTCTTATTTACCGGTCCGATGCCCTGAAAAAGCGCGTCCTGAAAAGACGGGCTCCTGAAGAACAGGTTCCAAGCAGGCATATGCAGCCATGAGTAAACTACGCCTGTTCTTGGCACTGATGGTGGTTGTAGGACTGCTGCCAACATGGATTCGTACAGTCCCTGCGGAGCCGGACTGGCGGCCGATTTTGCGCGTCACGCCGATTAATGTCGCCAGCCCTCAAGCTGGTCCGATGCAAATTGAGGGTGCTTGGGAACTTGATAGCAGTAACGCCCATTTTGGCAGCTATTCTGCGCTGGTTGTGCCGCAATCTGGGAAGCTGCTGGCAGCGAGCGACGCCGGACGCATTTTGCGTTTTTCCCAACCTGGCCAAGCTGAGACGGTCCCTTTTTTCAATCGGATCACGGGTGACCGGTTCACGCGGAAATCAATGATCGATGCTGAGGCGATGACGCGTGACCCTGACACCGGTCAGATATGGATCGCTTATGAGGGTACGAACGTCATTGAGCGCCGCGATGCTGATTTGGGTAATGCGAAGCGGATCGCTCCGCCATCTCTTGCCCGGTTCGGAACCAATTCCGGACCTGAGGCCTTTGCCCGGCTGGCTGACGGACGATTCGTAGTGTTGTCCGAAGGTCCGCGCGAAACATTTGGCGACATCCACACCGGGATCATTTTTGACCGTGATCCGCTGGAAGGCGGCACGGGTGAACGGTTCGCTTTTAAAGCGCCAGATGGGTATCGCCCGGTCGACATGGTCCAGATTCCCGATGGCCGCGTTCTGATTCTGATGCGGCGTTTGGCGCTAGGCCTGCCACCCACTTTTCCGGTGCAGTTTGTCATTGCAGACCCGAATGAGATTGCAGCGGGGAACGAGTGGAGCGGCACATCGATTGCAAAAATTGCCAAGCCCTTGCCCAGCGATAATTTTGAGGGTCTGGCCTATGAAGAGCAAAGCGACGGCGTGTTGACGCTGTGGCTCATCTCCGATGATAACAATGCAACCCTGCAACGCACGCTGTTGTTGAAGCTGCGCTGGGATCCTGCCGCTACCGATTAGGCAACAGAAAAGGCGCACGAGAAACCCGCGCGCCTTTCAAAATCTATATATAATGACTTCACCCTTTCGGGCGAGAGCGCCAATCAGGCAGCTTCAGCCGTTTTGGCAGCTTTTTTCAGTTCCCGCTTCACTTTCAGCGCGTTCTTGGAAAGCTTCTCGTCCTTGGTTTTCAGCAACCAGTTGTCGAGACCGCCATTATGTTCAACCGAACGCAGACCGTGTGTCGACACGCGGAATTTGAAACCGCGATCCAGCTTCTCGCTGAGCAGCGTTACGTGCTGAAGGTTAGGCAGGAAGACACGCTTGGTCTTGTTGTTTGCGTGGCTTACATTGTTGCCGGTCAGGCGGCCCTTGCCGGTCAGTTCGCAGATGCGCGACATGATGTTTCTCGTTCGAATTCGGGGCCGCCAGCATTTGCCAAGGGCCAGTTAAGTCTGTGGGAATATCCCGGAAAGGCGCGCCACTAGCTTGGCAGTGCCGAATCGTCAAGCATTCCGTCGCCTCCAATGTCTGATCTATTGCAGGGTGAAGCGCCCACGGCTAGCGCCGATGACATGACCAGCTGGCCAATACCCGAACCTATGCAGCGCGCCTTGGCATTGGCGCGCATCGCCGCCGACGAAGGCGAGGTGCCGGTGGGTGCCGTGATCGTGCGCGATGGAGCGATCATCGCAGAGGGGCGCAACACACCGCGAACCGATCATGATCCGACTGCCCATGCGGAAATCTCTGCAATCCGCGCGGCGTGCAAATTGCTGGAACAGGAGAGATTGGAGGGGTGTGAACTATGGGTCACGCTGGAGCCTTGCGCCATGTGCGCCGGCGCGATTGCCCATGCGCGGATCGCCAGGCTCTATTATGCAGCGCCCGACCCGAAAGGCGGCGCGGTTGAACATGGCGGGCGAATATTCCAGCAGCCCCAATCGCTCCACAAGCCGGAAGTCTATTCAGGCATGGGCGAGACGGAGGCGGCCGAGCAGCTGCGCAGCTTCTTTAAGGCCAAGCGTTAGATCCCGCGCCAAATCTTGATCCGCGCCGCGTCTTTCGGGCCGAAGCGCCGGGCGTCACACTTCACAGGCATGAAGTCTTTTCCGTAACACAGGCGTAATTCCTGTAGCCAGCCGCGCCGGTTCACACGAATGCCGATGGCGGACCGCGTCCAGCTCGGATTCTGCCGCATAAAGGCATCGCGCAGCATTCCGGCAGAAAGTTTATCGTCGCGAGAAAGCTGGTCAGTTTCGGGCCAGCGGATGCTGTCCCACAAAATACGGGTTACCTTGAAATACGTCTCCGGCCGGCGCGTCATGCAGCTGCCATGCTTGGCCCATTGGCTCGCAATCAGGCGCGTGGACGGCATCATGCACATATTGCGCCGCGCCTCCACCGGCGGGACCGTGCGATTGGTGGGGCACCATTGCGGCCATGCACCGCGCCCGTCCGGCCACAGGCCATGTGCGACAAAGCCGAAGCGGCCATTGCGGCCGGAACACTGCGTGCGGTGGCGGGATTCCATCTCGCGGCCTTTGCAAAACTCCGGTGCCCAGCTGACTGCCAGAGTGTATCCGGTAACGGGCACGAGGCGCGGTTTTGCCTGGGGAGAGATCTTTGGCACGCTGACCGATTGCGGCATCCGGCACTGATAGGCCTGTGCCTGCACAGCCCCGGGCAGCATTGCCGCAAGGCACCCTGCAATCCCGGCAACAGCACGTGCGATCCTAACTGAACCTAGCCGCACATTCTTCTCCTGTTTCGTAGCGCTTGTCCCGGAACCACCGATTGGCACCGGGTGTGAACAATAATGCAACCGCAATCAAAGTCAGGCCCATCGATATCATCCATCCGGCAGATATTTGTTCGCCATTTTGTATGAGGCTAATCGCGCGAGGTAGATTGACCAGCTTGGCCAATGCGAAAATTGTCACAAACCAGCGCGCAAAGTTGGCGGCGTACAACCATATGAGCAAAACCGGAATCGCAGCAATCGTCAGCCGCGCAGACAGCGCCACGATTACCGTGTCCGCGTTCCACTGCATTTCGGGGATCGCCTCGCCAAATATTCGAAGATAGGCCGGAATTTCCCGCAGGCCGTCAATATAGGCGATGACAGCTGCCAGCAGAAAGATAGCTGCGAACAGCCTTATGGCTGGTGGACGGGCGGCCCACCAGCGCCTGTGCCGACTCAGGAGCCGCTTCAAAGGGGCGTGAAGTCCAAACCAATATCCGCCGCGGGCGCGCTTTGCGTCAGCCGCCCGACAGATACATATTGCACGCCTGTTGCGGCCTTGGCTTTGATGGTTTGCAGATTGATCCCGCCAGACGCCTCTGTTGGTACGCGTCCATCCACCATGGCGACTGCCTTACGAAGCGTATCAGGCTCCATATTATCGAGGAGCAGCCGTGTTGCACCTGCGGTCAAAGCCGGTTCGATCTGATCTAACCGGTCTACTTCGCAGATAATCGTGGTGACACCTGCATCGCGCGCGCGGCGCACAGCCTCACCCACATCTCCGGCAACCAGAACGTGATTATCCTTGATCATGGCTGCATCCCACAGGCCCATGCGGTGATTGCTCGCACCGCCCATGCGAGTGGCGTATTTTTCCAGATGGCGCAGGCCGGGAATTGTCTTGCGCGTATCCAGAAGCGTGCAATCAGGATTGTCCATCGTATCGACATATTCGCGGACCATCGTGGCAATGCCCGACAGGTGCTGCACCGTATTGAGCGCGCTGCGTTCTGCCGTCAGCATGGCGCGGGCATTTCCGGAAAGCCGCATCAGATCTGAACCCGGCTCAACAGAAGCACCTTCCTCGACCAGAATTTCGATCTTCATTTCAGGTTCCAGCGCGCGGAAGAATGCTTCGGCTATTGGCAGCCCGGCGACCACGATCGGATCGCGGCTGTCCATCACGCCGGAAAAGCGCGCATCAGCCGGAATTACGCTTTCCGAAGTAACATCCCGCCCGCCGCCGGACAGGCCTTCGCCAAGGTCCTCTGCCAGTGTGTTGGCAACAAACTTTTCGAGGTCAAATCCCTCGAGCGACCACTGCGCCAAACCCGTTCTCCTAACTCTATTCTTAGTGCACGAACCGCGCCACAACATCGCGGTAGCTGCGGGAAACCTTTACTTCCGCACCGCTGTCGAGAACCAGAAAGCACTCGCCATTGGTGTGCGGTTTAACCTGACGCACCTGATCCAGATTTACTATGGTGGAGCGGTGGACCCGCTGGAATTTGCGCGGGTCAAGCCTGCGTTCCAGATCTTTCATCGTTTCGCGCAGGATCAGCGAATTGTCACCCGTATAGATGCACATATAATCACCTGCGGCTTCAATATGTTCAATTGATTCGACTTCGACGCGGAAAATCTGACCGCGATCTTTGACGTTGATCAGTTTTTCAAACCGCTCGGCGCTTTCGCCTTCTTCTTCGGCCATGTCATGCGCTTTGTCCGGGGCTACTTCGGCCAGCACATTCTTCAGCTTTTCGGCCTCTTCGGTCGATTTCTTTTCTGACAAGCGCACCCGGACACGTTCGATTGTGTCGGCCAGCTTGTCTTCATCGACCGGCTTCATAAGATAATTCACGGCGTTGGCTTCAAACGCGCGAATGGCGTGTTCCTGATACGCGGTTACGAATACAATCAATGGCGGTTCGATTTCCATGATGCCTTTGACCACGCTGAAACCGTCAAAGCCGGGCATCTGAATATCGAGAAAAACCACATCGGGTTTTTCGGTCTTGATCTTGCGAATGGCTTCGCGGCCATTGGCGCAGGTGTCGATAATTTCGACATCCTCAAATGCCTGAAGCCGCAATTGCAGGCCTTGTATAGCCAGCTTTTCGTCATCGACGAGTATCGCACGGATAGTCATGTTTGCGTTCCAATCTTTTGCTGCGCCATGGCTTCGGCAGGGGATGCCGAAGAGGGGGAAGCGAGCGGGGGTTTTTGATCTTCGCTGTCCGGGCCGGCCAATGTGGGCGTATTTTCGGCATCGGTCGATGTATCGTCAGGCAGCATCTGCTCATGAGGCAGCTCAATAATCACGGTGAAGCCGCCTGTTGGCGGTGTACGGATTTCGAACAGATGGTCATCACCATAGGCCTGCGCCAGCCTGTCGCGAATATTGGGTAATCCCACGCCTGTCGACACTGTTTGCCCTTCTCCGGTAATCGAAGCAGGTAATCTGCGCGGCTCTGCCCCCGCGTGCAAGCCGGGGCCAGTATCGGAAACGGTCACGCGCAGCCGTTGTCCGACGAGCTGCGCTGAAACGCTGATTTTAGCGCCTTCTTCTTGCGGGGTTACCGCATATTTGATTGCATTCTCGATCAATGGTTGGAGTAGCATTGCCGGCAAACAGGCTTTGGCGGCATCCGGACTTATATCAAATTCCGTCCGCAGCCGTTCCTCAAAACGCATCAGTTCAATACCCAGATACAACTTCAGCGTTTCGACCTCCTGCGCGACGGTAACTTTCCCGCTTTGCTTGGTCAGCAAAGTATGGCGCAAAAAGGAAGACAAGCGCGTGAGCATCGCATTTGCAGGCTCGGTTTGTTTGAGCAGCACCAGTGTGCTGATTGAATTGAGTGTGTTGAACAGAAAATGCGGGTTCAGCTGATACCGCAACATGGCCAATTGTGCGCCGGTGGCTTGTGCCTCCAGCCGTTCGAGCCGGTCAGCTTGCTCTTCGACCTGAAGAAAGAAATTAATCGCATAATACAGCGCCGACCATCCGCCCAGCAATGTCAGCGGCCAGATGAGGAAGCCGATAAAGAGCGTGAAAAAGTTTCCGTCAAAGCTGGCGCGGGTCAGGCTGATGACCCATGCATCAATGAAAGTGAACAGGCTCACCGCCACGATCAGGACCAGCGCAGTGCTGCCCCAGGTGACGAGCGGCGTTTTGGTGATCAGTTTGCGGTAGATGACCGACAGCACCAGACTGATGGACAGGCCGGTAACCGCCTCCAGCGCGATAATAATCAGGAAACTGGCATCCTGCCCGCCGACCAAGCCCGACATGGCACGCAGTAAAAACGCGCCACCCCATCCCGCAAATTGCAGGTTCCAAAAGGCGCGGTTCTTGTTCTTGAAGAACGGCGTAGGTTGAAAGGGCAGAACAGCCATCTGACTGCTTTAGCGCATTTCAAACGAAAAGGTCACACTAGTTTTACTCTGCATACGGCTTGCGGTATGCTGCGCGCGACAGACCGTGATTTAGGCGGCGAAACGGTACGGAGCGTGATGCAATGGACATGAAAACGGGTGAATTGGCGCAGCAAAGCCATGCGGTGCAGGAACACGCCAAGTTTCGCGAGATGAAAGAAGGCACGCAGGAAGACTGGAAGATCATTCAGAAGCATTATCTGGAGTTCGCCTCTGATTTGCCGGACCGCGTGTTGACTCATCTCAAACTGTTGGAGGGCGATTTTGGCGGGTTCCCTGTCTGCCGGATGGAGCATTCACTGCAAACCGCCACCCGCGCGCACCGCGACGGACGCGGAGAACGCTATGTGGTTATGGCTCTGCTACATGATATTGGCGATACGCTGGGCAGCTATAACCATCCTGATGTCGCAGCTGCGATTCTTAAACCGTTCGTGACAGAAGAAGAGCATTGGATTTGCCAGCATCACGGCGCATTTCAGGGATATTATTTCTTTCACCACCTCGGGATGGATAAGAACGTCCGCGATAATTTTCGCGACAGTCCGCATTTCGATGCCTGCGCCGAATTTTGTGAAAAATATGATCAAGCCGCGTTCGATCCTGAATATAAGAGCGAGCCGCTGGAATTTTTCGAACCGATGGTGCGCCGCGTGATGGCGAAGCCGCTTTCATCAATGTATGTCGAAAGTGACTGATTAGTTCACTTGAGCTTTGAAGTATTGCGCCCAATCGGCGGTACCTGTCGATGCGCTAACTGCCTGTACCACTTTAATCTCAGCTTCGACCATCTCGACGCGCTCGTCCCAACCGTCATGCGTGCGGGCGCGGAACAGGCCGCCGCTATGTTTGGGTCCCCAGCGCTTCATAAAGTCGGCTGCGGCAGTCGGTTCATATCCCGCATTGTAGAGCAACCATGGCATCAGCCGGTCAGCCTCGCGTTCGGTCCTGCGGACATCGCGGCGTTTGCGCTTTGTGCCTTTCAGAGATTGCGGATGGCCAAGAACATTATGCGCCAGCTCATGCGCGATGGCCGCGGCCAGCTCGCTCTCTGCGTAAGAAAACCCCGGGAAGTCGCTGCCAATGCGGACACGCTCCCCATCGGCTCCGGCGCTGTCGCGCTTCGTCACCACTTCGAACCGAGTGGCGCATACTCTTTCACCGCGAAGCAGCACAGTGTTCCCGCTCGCTAAACCAACCGATAATGAACCGCCCTCCGCAAGAGCATCCGAAGCGGCTTCTTCCAACCGTATCAGGCGCTCCCACCCCACATCGCCGGCGTGCTTGAAGTTACGGATGGGCTGATCGTGAAATGTGAGCAAAGCCCGCCAAGTGCCTATCCCGGCCATCGCTGCGGGTGAACCGGCAGCGACAGATTGTACGAAAACATCGCCCTCCGTACCTGCCGCATGGCGCACCCAGTCGGGCCGGGAATATGCTGCTGCATCTTGAAGCAACAATCCGCTTTGCAGCTCTGTTTCCCTGCAATAGCGCGCATTGCCACGTATCAGCTTCCAACCGATATTCGCCACGAGCGCATCCTTGCGCTGCAATTCGGTGAAGTCGCGATTGAATTCCTCATACCGCGCATCCGCGGGAACACTTGTTGGCAGGGCGCCAAGCGAATGTGCGAATGAAGTGGAAGAATTAGCCAATAAAGCCGCAAGGACCACGGCCAGCAATGTTCCGACTGGCCGCAGCACGGGTTATCCGCCCCGGGCGGCGTCGATGGCCTCTTGTAATGCTTCCTGACCTACAGCGCCTTCGAATGCCTGATCACCGATGACCCAGCTGGGCGTTCCGCCAAAGCCGAGCTGGCGGGCGAGCGTTGTGTTCTTGGCAAGCTCGAACTCGGCCTCTTGCGAGGTCATGAATTTCTGAGCTTCTGTCACATCAAGCCCCGCTGAAGTGGCCGCTGATAGTATGTTTCTCTCGGTCGGCGGGCCGGTTTCAAACATTTTCTGATGGAACGCGGCAAACTTGCCCTGCTTTGCCGCGGCCAGCGCCATCTTTGCGGCTACATCGCTATTTTCGAATATCGGCCATTCGCGGATGACCACGCGCAGATCGGGATTTGCGGCTACCAGAGCGTCCACATGGGCGCGGCTCATCCGGCAGAATGAGCATCCGTAATCCGTAAATTCGATCAGCGTAACGCTGCCTTCGGGGTTGCCGAGTACCGCACCGGGAAATGGTACGGCCAGATCAGACCCGGCAGTCGCCAAACGCTCCCGCGCTTGCTGCTGCTGGAAATTCTCTGCCATTTCGGGGAGAATTTCGGGATTCTCCAAGAGATAGCTGCGCGTCTGATCGTGGCCCCAACCGCTAAGCGACCATAGCGCCGCGCCGCCAAACCCGAAGACCAAGGCGATGAGCGCAGTCAGCAATGCTGATCGGAATGAGAAGTTTTCCATGTGATGGCGCTAGCGCTGGTCTTTCAGCTGTTCAAGTTCGGCGCGGGCCTGCAAGCCGATATCTTGCGCCCTGATCCAGTCGGGTGATCCGACGGGCAGACCCACTTCTGCAAATTGTGCGCTGCGTATGGCAAGCTCATATTGCCGGCTCATGACCTGCTGTTCCGCACTGGCTAGGCGCGCCCGCGGCATATCTCCCCGCGCAGCATAGACAACGCCCAGCTGATACCATGCAAAGGGGTTCAACCGGTCTTTTGCGACGGCTGCACGCAAAACCTTCTCCGCTTCGGCGAAGTTAGCTTCATCTTCTGTCGCGATCAGCGCATGACCGAACATAGAGGCAATGAGCGGTTCATTGCGCGTCAACTGCGTAGCTTTACGCAGCGATTCTAACGCATCGATTGGCCGGCCGGATTCAAGCAGGACCTGGCCCTTGAGTTCCAGAAAATACGGATCATCGGGGTCGGCCGCGATTAGGCTCTCGGCCTCTTCCAGCGCTTGATCGACCAATGCGCTTTTGTGATAGGCATAGGCGCGGGCGTACCGGGCCGGAATATCCTGCCGCGTTTCGGGAAAATATTGCAGCGTTCGCTTGGCTTCAGCTTGATAGCCGTAGAGTTTGGCTTTCACGCGCTCGAAACGGCGCTGGATATCCGGGTCGGGCGGATTATCCCACGCTGCATCAACGATGTAGGTTTCACGCAAAGTTGCAATCCGGTCGCCGGATAGCGGGTGGGTGCGGCCAAAAGTAACCTCGTCAGCCTGACTGCGGCCATAGCGAAATTCTTGGTTTTGCAGCTTGCGGAAAAACTCCAGAGAACCTTTTCCGGTTATACCCGCAAGGGAAAGATATTCGGCCCCGGCTGCGTCAGCCGAAGATTCCTGAACGCGCGAGAATGCCAGAAACTTGCCTGTGGCAGCCTGCTGTCCAGCGGCAAGAATGCCCATTCCGGCCTCGCCTGCCCCTGCCAGGACGGCGGCAGCGCCGAGGATCATCGACAAAATCGAGATGTTTGTCGCGTCGCTAATGCCTTCGCTATAGCGGTTGATATGCCCGCCTGTGATGTGCCCTAGCTCGTGAGCAATGACACCTTGCACTTCATTGGCGGTATCGGCAGCGCCGATCAGGCCGGTATGGATATAGACCGCTTGCCCGCCCGCCACGAAAGCGTTGATAGACGGGTCATTGATTAGAATAATGTCGACATTATTCGGCTCAAGGCCAGCCGCTTCAATCAGCGGGGCGGACATATCGCGCAGCAGCGCTTCTGTCTCTGCATCGCGCAAAATCGATTGAGCGGCAACCGGTTGAACCACCATTGCAAAGGCGGCGAGGAGTGCCAGAAAGCTGGAGATAATGCGCATTTTGATATGCTAGCGCGATTCGGCCTGAACTGGAACTGAAGCCTCATCCGCCCCGCGCGCCGTCTCATTTACGAATTGCGCAATCGCATTGACGATTTTGGGATCTCGGCGCCACGGGCTCGCGGTGGCCATCACAATTTGGTAGTGATCCATGTCCGGAAAAAACGCGGTTTTCGCGGTACCGCCAGCTTCGTTGATTGCCGCGGCCAAGGCGCGGCTGTTGCGCGGTTTGACAACCGTATCAGCCTCTCCGCTTAGCAGCAGAAATGGCGGAGCATCCCCGCGCGCGAAGTTAATGGGCTGGGTCTGTTCGGGGCGCGGGGTTCCGCCAAATGCAGCTTTGGTTGAATCGCTGTCGAAGGGATAAAAGTCGTAAGGTCCTGCCAGTCCGATCACACCTTTCAGCACGTTGCTTTCGAGCCCCTTGCGGCCCAGCCATTGCCGGTCCAATGCGACCATCGCTGCATTATAAGCTCCAGCCGAATGTCCTGAAATAAAGATCCGTTCAGGGTCACCCCCGTAATTGGCGATATTTGCGTGAGTCCAGGCTACTGCGGCGGCGGTATCTTCAACCATCGCCGGATATTTGCCAGCATCGCCCAAGCGATACCCTGCAAGGACTACAACAAACCCTTCCGGCGCAAGTCCGCGGGCCACAAATCCGTAATCATCGGGGCTACCGCTGCGCCAGCTACCGCCGTGCGAAAAGATAATGACCGGCAAAGCCGCAGCTGGCGCGGCATCGGTTTTCGGATCAGCGCCTGCCACCCGGTACACCGCGACCGATTGCTGCGGATTGTCGCCCAAGCTGTCTTTCTGCACCATTACGACGTCGCCCGATCCGCCAGTGATACGGTCAACGGTATCAAGTACAGCGGGGCCATTCTGTTTGATCGCATATTGCAGCGCCAACCCGCCAGCGATTATCAGGACTATCACTATACCGATTGCCCACCACATGCCGCGCCGCCTTTTCTGTGTTGTCACGTTTGTGTACTTTCAGCCTTACTAACAGTGCGAATTACTTGTGCGGCATCCGGATCTTTCGCAAGCCCCGATTTGCGCAAGAAATCTTCGCCGGTAGAATAATCATTTCCGAGCCAAAGACCGACGCCGGCGGCCTCGATCTGCGACTTTGCCACGATTTCTTCAGGGCTCATCGCTTCACCGATAGTTCGGATGAAAACGGCTGCAATGCGGCCGGGGTGGCTCGCGACCACATCGCCATAAGCGGTCAGATCGCCCTGACTGTCATCACCCATCAGCGCGAAGCGCATATCCGGATATGCGGCCAGGATTTTTTCAATTGCGCCGCGCTTATGCTTGCCGTGTCCTTCAGAGCCAAGTGTCTCGCGGTCAAACGCCCAATCGCGCAGCATCACCGGCCCGATCGGTAAGCCGCGGTTCTTCTTGAATGCGATGAGGTAGGAAAACAGGTTCCACGGGCTCGACGAAACATAGAAAAACGGCCTTTGGGTGAGTGCGGGTACAGTCTTGCTTGCCTTGCTGGGCACTGGCAGCACGGCCCCGCCGCCCAATGATCCGTAGAACACATCAACGCCGGGGACATGAAGCCGGTCTTCCGGCATTTGCGCCAATACGCGCCGCCAGTTGCGCATGATTTTCCTGAAGCTGCCGGTAATTCCCGTTTCGATAATAGTATCGTCAATATCCGAAATGACGCCCAAATTAGATCCCTGCGCAGGCGCGAGAACATGCCCCTCGACGCATTGCGGCCCGTCTGCATTATCCCATTTCAGGGCAACAACGTTCCACTGCGATGTTTCCGGTCTCGCCCACGCGTCCAGCTCGACTTCGAAATGCACGAACCCTTCCTGATCGGTGCGACCGGTCATTACGATTTTGTCACCGCTTTCGGGAGTAAACTCCAACGTAACAGGAAGATCCGGAACCTCGCGTGAGGCAAATTGCGAAAGCATTGTTCGCATGGCCTGCCACCGTCCGCCCCTTGAAAAATCGGCAACGTCCGAACGCAGGGCGCGCGCAGACAAAACCATTTTGCGGGAATTCCTGTATCCTAAATAGGGCTGGATACGGATAGCGGCGCTTCGAAAAAGGGGCATGGCCGGATAACGGCCACGCCCCTTATTCAGTTCCTGTCACAGGAACTGTATGCGCGGTAATCGGTCACCCGATGATTTTGCGTGCGACCTTTTCGACCAGCGGAATATCATCCGCTACTTCGCCCAAGACAACAATCTCACCATTCTCTAGGCGGCGGATCATCACTACGCCGAACTCAGGGCCTTCGCTGTCGATGGAATCAAGGGACTGACCATCAATCTTACGCAGCTTTTTCGCAATTGCCGGACGCGGTGCGTCGAGAGGGTCGACTGTCTTGCCGCTTTCCTCGCGCTTGATCCGGCGCTCTGTTTTTACCACGCCTTTTAGTCCGCCCTCCGCTTTGGACAGGAAATCGGCCAGGCCGCCCCGTTCAATGCCAGCGCGCTGTGCGTGCGATAAAACCGTTGCATATTCAGCCAGGCGGGTTTTGTCATAATCGGCACCAAAAACCAGTTTCACTACTGGCGTCATTGGCGCACGGTCTTGAATTGTCAGGCCGTTATCTTCGACTAACTCTGCAAATTCGTCAGGCGATTCCGAAGCCGCGACACATACATCGTACGCGCGGCCAACCGCTTGATACAGCGCATGACGCGTTCGGTCTTCCGAAGATGTGGCAAGTTGTGCCAGTTGCCGGGCTTCCGCAAGACAATCATGCAGACTGCCGCTGCCATTAACGGCTCCGCTTTCAGGAGCGTCGAGCGACGGAGTAGCAGGCGCAACAGCGGCTGTTACTATCTCGTCATTTGCGGGGGTTTCAGGAGAAGGTTCAAACGCTTGCGGGATGGACGGGGCATCCGCTGCGGGATCGAACCCGGTTTCTTCTTCGCCTTCTTCGTCGTCATAGTCCGCGCTTACATCAGCGGTATCGACCGGAAGTACCGGGAAAATAGACTTTGCGCCCTTTTTCTTCAGTAAAGGGGAATGCGGAATGTCATCGTTTACTGGCGTTTTTTCGCCAATGTCTGCCGGCTCTTCAAAATAATGATCCGTGGGAGCGGCATCGCCGAAATCTTCGCCGAAATCTTCGTCGTGATCTTCACCCGCATAGTGGGTATCAGCAGCACCATTGCTGCTGGATCGCGGTTGGATTAGCGAAGACAGGCGGCCGATAATGGCTGCATCTTCTTCGGCTTCCTCTTCCTCTGCGAGATGCTCGTCTTCATCGTGGTCATAGGTACCGAAATGAGGCTGCGGAAATTCACCCGGCTTACCGGCATCGATTGACGCGGCGGCGATATCGTTGATCGGGCCTGAAGGTCCGTCTGCCCAGTCGGTTACTGGATCGGCATCATCAACCACAGGGGCACTGGCTTCGGGATCGTCCAGATCGAGAGGTTGGTCGGCTGGTTCCAGTGCCTGGTCGATTTCCAGCAGGAGCTCGTCTGCAGTGACCTGGTCTGCCATTTCTTTCCAATTGATCACACCATAGATGTAATCAATCGCGTCCCCGTCGCTGGAGTATGGCAGCAGGATACCGCGATACAGAATCGTGGCGTTGCGCTGGTTGACGAATTCAGCCTCGAATCCAATCGGGGCCTGATTCGCGAGAATTTGCATGTAATGATCAGTGATACGGCTCAGCAGAGACCGGCTGGGCACGTCCGAGAGTTGTGCAATCTCGCTGTCGGTGCCGCATTCTTCCGCCAGTGACGCACCCAGATATTGAACAGCCGGGTCTTCAATGCCAGCGGTAAAATCAAGCAAGACACTGAAAGGACCGAAATCGTGAAGCTCGTCCGGCTCAAGATCGTCGATTGAGGGAAAGTTGCGGTCGTCTAACTGGCCGGCCCAGTGATTATAGGCGCGCACTTGCATGCGCCGCTCGTCGGTACCGATGCCAGCGGGCGGAGGCTCATGACCTGTTTCGTCATCGCCGATCTCATATTCGCGCTCGTCATCCTGAGTGTCGGATGTTCCAAAGTTTCCGCGCAGACTATCCATGGCCCCAAAAGCCCCCTTGGTGTTTGTTCAGAGGGTCTTTTGGACAGATGTAGTAAATATAGTGTTAAGTGCGTTCACGCACCAAATGCAGCGCCTCGCCGCTACGGCGGCATAGCAAGTATCTGAAACTAAAGCATATACCGCATACGAATGGTATGTGACTGTGCGGTGGAACCTACCTCAATGGCGGCACTGTTGAATTTTGGCGGCCCCATCCGCACTTTGGCGTCACGCGAAAAACCGTATCCTTCAGTCGGCATCATCATCAAGGCGCGGTCCGCTTTACCATTGTCATTTTCGTCATGCAGTAGCGCGATCGCGTATCGTCCCGGTTTAACGCCCTTAAAGCTGAAAGTGACCTGCTTACCGGCAGGAACCACCACGCTGTGCGCGTTTGCATCGCCGCGGCATTTCGGGAACCGTTTGGGGTTGGTGGTCATACAGGCGCGAACAACGCCCTCGTTCGAACGAAGGTCGGTTGCTGTCACCGTCACCGTAGTTCCGCTGGCAGGAGCATTAGCGCTAACGAAAAAGGCAGCTCCAGCCGCGCCGGTTACCGCAAGAACGCGCTGGATATGCCCGAATCGGTTTTGCACAGCCGATCCCAAAACCGGAAATAGAGTCCGTAATTGCATGTATAAGCCTCATGATGGCGCTGATGATGACTGGCAGTTATCAGCCAGTTTCCCAACCGGGAATGAACAAGGGCGCGCGGAAACATTTCCCAGCCCATATGATTGGTGACACCCATTAAGGTCATGATGCCCAGCACCAGACCCAAGACGCCGATGTGCACCGGCACCAAGAATACCAATGCGGGCACAACGAAAGCCCCAGTCAGCGCTTCGATCGGATGGAAGCTCATAGCTGCCCATGCTGTTGGCGGACGGCTGGCATGATGGACGGCGTGCGCCACTTTGAACAGTTTGGGTTGATGCATCCACCGATGCGTCCAGTAAAACCAGGTGTCGTGGAGAAACAGATAAATCAAAAGCGATAGCGGGAGGTACCAGATGGGAAATTCTGCCAAGTCCGTGTAAATTTGTGTCCAGCCGCGGTTTTGCCAGCCCCATGCGACAATACCTGCAGGGATCCCGTAAATCGCGGCGGATAGCAGCGACCAGTAAATCTCTGTCCGGATCTGCCTGGACAGCGGTGCGTATAATCCTGGCTTCACCTTTTGTGTGGCCCAAGCGAAAATGCCACTGGTAAGCAGATAGCGGGCCGCGACAATGCCCGTCATGGCAATTGCTGAAATGATAATCGCGGTGACCATGAGCGCACTATGGCTGAAAGTCAGGTCTGGTTACAGCCAATTTATCTTGGTTTCATTCAAGGCCCCAGGCAGAGCAGGCTGGATCCTGTGCCACGACTTGTCGGCGCAGCGCAGTTCGTGCGAGCCGCTCTACTTCAACTTTGCGTCGCGCAGCCGCGAGTGGGCGGGAAGGCGCAGGCCGCAAAATTTCTGCGTCATACGCATCGGCGATAATCAAACCGCAATTCTCCGGCTGGAATCCTTCGGTTCCCAGCGGTGTAGGATCCATTTCCGGGGGGAGCCCCCAGTAAAAGCGATCGCAATAGTCCAGATATTCGGGCCATTTCTGATCACCAAGAAGATCAGCCCGCGCCACTTTGATCTCGACGATGATGATCTGTCCTTTCGGATCAATCCCCATCAAATCCGCGCGTCTGCCATTGCGCAGCGACATTTCCGGAATGCACCAGATGCCGTTCCGCCCGAACAGGCGGGAGATACCGCGCGCGACAGATTGCGCGCCAGTTAAGTGGGTGTCCCCGGTGCCGGAGGTTATCTGCTCCGCTTTAGGAATGCCGATTTGTGCTGTTTGAGCCATGCCTTGTTGATGGAACATAGCAAGAACTTGGTCAAGCTATAATGCCCTCTAGGCAGAACGTCTTGGCCCCAGGTTTCCCGTTTGTGGCAATAGCGAAAGCACTGCATTGCGCGCAGCCACATACTCCTGCCACAGAGTCAGCGCGGCGGGTTGAGCGTTTTGTCCGCGGGCATTTACGGCCAGCAGCGCTGAAAGGCCCGGCTGCATCATGGCGGTCATGTCATCGATCTGGTTTTTTGCCAGCTCAAGCCGCCATCCGGAGGCATCGAGAATTCTCGCCGGGAAACTGCGGATCGCTTGGCTGGGCTGCTCCGCAGGGACACCTGCCAACATTGCCACAGCAGTGGCGGCGTCCTGTACGGCGGTCCATTGGCGGCTGATCTTGCTGCCTGATGCGGCGGCGGAAGATTTCGCAAAGTTGATTGGCGTAGCATCCATAACGAATCGCCATAACGCCGCTCGCTTGCCAAATTGCTAATTTTGGCTGGCAACTCGCACGATTTGCGCTGGCATGGCTCCCGCCCCTTTGCTAAGCGCGCCTGATTGTTGCCGCCAAACGGCCCAACAATCCGCACCGGCACCCGTAGCTCAGCTGGATAGAGCGCTGCCCTCCGAAGGCAGAGGCCAGAGGT
>JAHDBR010000073.1 GCA_020630295.1 Sphingomonadaceae bacterium | reverse complement strand
CGCGCATGGCTATCATACCATGCAAGCAATTCGGCGCTGATCATATCCTTGCTGGCAGTCACGCGGTCGCTATGGCATGAGCGTGAGCAAGATGAAAAGAGATAGCGACTCCCCCAGCCCAAAAAGCGCCCCAAAAAGCGCCCCGAAAAGCGGGGCGAAACCGGCAAAGCCCAAGGCTGGCCGGAAATGGGAACGTGCGCGCGGCGGACCGGCAAAGCCGATTTCCGAATTAATGCCGCAAATCGGGCGCACTGCATTCCGCCGTTTCGGGTTTGTGCAATCCTCTGTTGTCACGCGCTGGCCGGAAATTGTCGGGCCGCAACATGCCAAGGTCTGCGCGCCCGAAGCAATACGGTTTCCGCCTGGAGATAAGGAGAATGGCATCCTCCAGCTTGTCGTTCTGCCTGCCCATGCGCCGCTGATCCAGCACGTGATCCCTGAAATAATGGAGCGGGTGAACCGGTTCTTCGGCTATCAGGCCGTTGCGAAAGTGAAACTTCGGCAAGGCGCGGTTAAGCCTCCATCTGATGAAAGGAAGGCTGTGGCGCCGCCTTCGCTCAAACCCATACCGATGGAATTGGGCGATAGTCTGCGCGATGTCGGTGATCCGGAGCTAAGAACGGTGCTGGAATCGCTGGCGCGAAGTCTGGGTAATCAAGAGAATACGCCAAAATAGGGGCAATGTTTTGAAGAGATTTCTACGCACCGCCGCGCTTACTGCTGCGGCTTTCGTATCGATGGGTGCCAATGGTATCTGGAACAATCAGGTCACTGCGGGTGATCGCGGTTACGAAATCGGTAATCCCGAGGCCGAGGTCACACTGACGGAATTCGTCAGCTACACGTGCCCGCATTGCGCGACATTCGCAATTCAGGGAGAGGCTCCGCTCCAGATCGCTTATATCGGGACGGGCAAACTGAAACTGGATGTCCGGTCAATCATTCGCAATGATCTGGATCTGGCGGTGACAATGCTGACCCAATGCGGCGATCCGGCCAAGTTCATGCGCAATCACACCTATTTTATGACCAGCCAGAAAACATGGCTTTCCAAGGCGCAAAATGCCACCCGGGCGCAAGTCATGCGATGGACCACCGGTGATGGCTCAGTCGCACGCCGCGCCATCGCAACCGATCTGGGTTTTTATCAAATGATGGAAACACGCGGATACAGCCGGATCAATATCGACAAATGTCTGGGTGACAACGCCAAAGCGAACGATCTGCGCGCCAACACAAAGGCGGATTTCGAAGAATTCGGCATTCGCGGCACCCCCAGCTTTGCCATCAACGGTGAAACGCTGGAGAACGTCCACAGCTGGCGCGCGCTTGAACAACAGCTCAACACACTTTTTTGACGGGATAAGCCTCGGGACAAGCTGTGGATAGCGCCCGTGGATACTTCTGTCTTATACCCCCATCGTATAGCCTTCACATCAATCCCGCCGAGGAAAGAGATTTGATATGACCAATTTTCGCAAACTGACCTTCGCCGCTTTTGCCGCTCCACTGACACTTGGCCTCGCGGCCTGCAATTCCGGTTCTGAAACCGGTGAAGGTGAAGAAGCCGCTGCGATCGATCCTATTGCCGCACCGGAAGGTCAGGCATGGACGGACACGGTGAATGTGTCTGAGTATGACGGGTATGTGCTGGGCAATCCAGATGCGCCGATCAAGGTCATTGAATATGCGTCACTCACCTGCCCTGCTTGTGCAGCCTTTGCTTCCAATGGTGCGGAACAGCTCAAGACGGAATATGTGAACACCGGCCGCGTCAGTTTCGAACTCCGCAACCAAATTCACGGCCCGCATGATCTCGCTTTGGCAACGATGGTGCGCTGCGGGGCAAAAGAAAGCTTCCACCCGCTATCCGATCAGGTGTGGTTGAACCTCCAGCAGGTTTTGCAGCCAATCTTCGATAATAGCGCGGCGGTGGAACAATCGCTGACATTGCCGGAAGACCAACGCCTTGTGAAACTGGCCGAGATTGGCGGTTTTTATGATTTCTTCGCGGCACGCGGGTTGAGCACGGATCAGGCGCGGCAGTGTCTCGCGGATTCGGCGGCTTATCAAAAGATTGCTGAAAACTCCCAGACTCAATCTGAAGAGCTGGGCGTTACCGGAACCCCGACATTCTTCATCAATGGCCGCAAGGTCGATGCGAATGGCTGGAACCAGATCGAACCCATGCTGCAACGGGCCGGCGCACGCTAACGCGCCATCTCTGAGGGGGGACAGCAACGCAGATGCTCATAAAACGGCTCAAACTCACTGGCTTTAAAAGCTTTGTCGAGCCGTCCGAATTGCGCATCGAGCCCGGGCTTACCGGGGTTGTCGGCCCCAATGGCTGCGGCAAATCCAACCTGTTGGAGGCGATCCGCTGGGTGATGGGCGAAAACTCGCCCAAAAGCATGCGTTCCGGCGGGATGGAAGATGTCATCTTTGCGGGCACTGAAAGTCGCCCTCCCCGCGACTTTGCCGAGGTCGTCCTCCATGCGCAGGACGATCACGGCGAAGAACTGCAAGTCACCCGCCGGATCGAACGCGGCGCGGGCAGCGCCTACCGCGTGAACGGCAGCGACGTCCGGGCCAAGGATGTGTCGCTGACCTTTGCCGATGCCGCAACCGGCGCGCACAGTCCTGCTCTGGTCAGCCAGGGTAAGATTGCTCAGGTGATTGCTGCGAAACCTGCCGAGCGGCGCCAGATGCTGGAAGAAGCCGCCGGTATTGCAGGCCTGCACGTCCGCCGGCGCGACGCAGAGAGCAAGCTGCGCTCTACCGAGAAGAATCTGGAACGGCTGGAAGACCTGATGGCGGGTCTGGATTCGCAAATGGCCTCATTAAAGCGGCAGGCGAAGCAAGCTGAACGCTATTCCAAACTAACCGATCAGATTAACGTGGCAGAGGCGCGACTGCTATTTGCCCGCTGGCGCGATGCCGCCGCCGCGGCAGAACAGGCGCGTGCGCAGGCACAATCCGCAGAACAGCGCGTCGCCGATGCTAAAACTGCCAGCGATGCAGCGCAGAAAGCGCAGCATGATGCCGCCAAGCAGCTGGCCGACGCGCGGGAAGAACAAGCCGACCGGCGCGATGATGCCAGCGCGCATGGCCACCGCATGGCTGCGCTGACATCGCAGCTCGAAGCGGCGGAGCAGCGTCTTGCCGATCTCGACCGGCAGAAAATCCGTTTGGAAGAAGATCGCGGTGAAGCCGACCGGTTGACCAAAGATGCGGCGGAGGCACTGGCCCGGCTTGAGAAGGAACTGGCGGGTAACGAGAAATCGCTAGCCGCTGACGAAGAACGCCGCCCCGCCCTCGCCAATGATGTCGAGAAAGCTGAACGGGCCAGCCGGACGGCAGAGCTGGCGCTCGCCAAGGCAACCGCAGATCATGCGGGCGTAGAAGCCGAATGGCGCGTGGCAGAGGCCGCAATTTCACAGGCGCAATCGCGCGCCAGTCGGTTGGACGCCGAAGCCGCGCGTCAGGCCGAAGCGCGCGCCGCGCTGTCCGCTTCCGGCGATCCGGAGAAAGCCGTTACGGACGCCCAAGCGGGCGCAGATGCCGCAGCCCGGAAGGTCGCTGAATTGCGCAGCGCGCTGGAGCAGAAACGCAACCAGAAGGCCGCATTGCAGACCGCCCGCGATGATGCCGGAAATGCGTTTGCAGCCGCGAAGGCGGAGCTGGCCGGTATCGAACGCGAACATACCGCCCTGAAGCGGGACCGTGACGCGCGCGAGCGGCAACGCGCCGGGCGTAAGGGATTGCCGACCGCGCTGGACGAGATACGCGCCAAACCCGGCTATGAACGCGCCCTTGCCGCAGTGCTGGGCCGCGATGCGAAGTCGCCGCTCGGCGCGCCCGCTGATGGTCAGGAAGGACGGTACTGGACCGGCAGCAATACGCCCAAATCCGTAAAGGACAGTCTCGCCAGCCATGTGACTGAATGTCCGCCGCAACTATCAGCGCGTCTGGCGTTGGTCCATTGCGTGCCAAGCGATGACGGCAGAACCCTTGGCCCCGGCGAATGGCTGGTCACCAATGATGGCCATTTGCGCCGCTGGGACGGGTTTATCGCGCGCGGCGAAGGTGCCGCAGAAGCCGCCCGTCTGGAAGCCGAAAACCGTTTATCCGATCTTGAGAAACAGCTTCCCGCGCTGCGTGCTGCCGCTGATCAGGCGGAAGCCGCGCAAACGGCTGCACAATCGGAACTCACCGAATTGCAGCGCGATCTGGTGGCCTCCGAACGTAATGTCGGCGAGGCGGTGGAGACTGAGCGGCAAGCACTGCGCCGGCTCGATCAGGCCGAGGCAAACCGGGAGCGTGTGGCGGCCCGGCTGACCGAACTTGATGCAGCGGAGAAAGACCTCGCCGAACAGCGAACAGGCGCGGCGGATGAATTGAAGGCGGCTGAAGACAAGCGCTCACAGCTTCCCGATCCTGATACAGGCCGTGCGTCGCTAGAAGCTGCGCAGGCAAAGAACGATGCGGCCCGGTCGGCCATGCAGGCGGCCAGCGCAACTCTGGCCGCACATGATCAGGCATTGGCCGTTGCGCGGGAACGCACTGCGGCCCAGCGCAGTGATATGGCCAACTGGCAGGCGCGTTCGGGCGAAGCTGCGCAGCGCCTTTCTGACATGGCCCGCCGGTTTGAAGAGATCGCCGAAGACCGCGCCGTATATGCTGCCAAGCCGGAAGGCTTGATGCGCGAAATCGAACAAGGCGATACCGTCCGGGAGCGTTTGACCAAAGAATTGGCCAAGGCCGAAGCTGCGGTCAGCGCCGTGCAAGAAACGGCTTCGGCTGCCGACACGCAATTTGCGGAGGCGAATGAAGCGCTGGCCACCGCCCGCGAAGCCCGCGCAGGACTTTCTGCCCGTGCCGAAAATGAGGAAAACCGCCGCGCGGAAATGGCGCGCGTATCGGGCGAACGCTTCCAATGCCCGCCTCCTATGCTGTGCGAACGGTTCGAGTTTGAAGCGGATGAAGTGCGTAATTCGGGTCTGGAAGGCGAAGAACTGGAACGGCTCAACGCCAGCCGCGAACGGATTGGTCCGGTCAATCTGGTTGCTGCCGACGAACTGGCCAAGATCGAAAGCGAACACGGGTCCAGCGCAGCGGAGCAGGCAGAATTGCATGAAGCGGTGAACCGGCTGCGCGGCTCCATCGGCAGCCTGAACCGCGAGGGGCGCGAACGGCTAACCGCAGCTTTCGAGCAAGTCGATGCGCATTTCCAGCGGCTGTTCACGCGCTTGTTTGAAGGCGGCAGCGCGCATCTGGCCCTGATCGACAGCGATGATCCACTGGAAGCCGGTCTGGAAATTTTTGCCCAGCCGCCCGGCAAACGGCTGCAATCATTAACGCTGCTATCGGGAGGAGAGCAGGCGCTGACGGCAATTGCGCTAATCTTTGGCTTGTTCCTGACCAATCCGGCACCGATTTGCGTGCTGGACGAAGTCGATGCACCGCTGGATGATGCGAACATTGATCGCTTCTGCGATTTGCTCGAAACGATGACCAAGGAAACCGATACGCGCTATCTGATCGTGACGCATAATGCCGTCACGATGAGCCGGATGCACCGCCTGTTTGGCGTGACGATGGTAGAAAAGGGCGTTTCGCGCCTGGTCAGCGTGGATTTGGGTGCCGCCGAGGAATTAGTGGCGGCGGTATAACCGCGTCAGGCCGCCAGCGCCTCAGCCAGTTCGCTGCGCATGGTTTTCAGTTTGCTCAGTATCTCGCCGCGCGGCATTCGCTCAATGTCTTCCGCGAAGGCGGTTTCCGGCGCATTCTCAACTGGTTCAGCTGCGTCGACGGGATCAGACATTTCGGAAACCGGTTCTGCTTCTGTAAGCTGAGGCTGCCCCGCTTCAGAATGGACATCGTCAGCGCTTACTGGAGCCTTGCCAAAAAAGGCATCTACACCGCCATCTTCGGCCGGAATTGCCGCAGGAAACGGAGAAGACAATGCTTCGCTGGTTTCTGCGGGCTGGGCTGTCTGTTCGTCGACAACAGGATTGGCATCATCTGACACGGCTTCAGCGGGTTCCTCATCCTTAGACTCAAGCGCCTTCTTGGCGCCTTTGATCGTATACCCTTCTTCATTGACCAGCGTGTTAATGCGCTCAATCAGGGCAATATCATCAGGCCGGTAATACCGCCGGCCACCGCTGCGTTTCAGCGGTTCAAGCATCGGGAACTGTTGCTCCCAATACCGCAATACGTGGGTTTTGATTCCAACGGCTTTGCTAACCTCACCAATCGTACGGAGCGCACCGTCGTCTTTTCCGTCCTCAAACTGTGCGCTCATAATGATCAGCTCCCTTTAACAATCCTGTCTTTCAATATCTGGCTTGCCCGAAACGTTACGACGCGGCGCGGCGTAATAGGCACTTCGATCCCCGTTTTCGGATTGCGGCCGACACGTTCTTTCTTGTCGCGCAGCACGAAGCTTCCGAAACCCGATATCTTCACATTCTCGCCATCGGACATCGCATCGCACATATGTGCGAGGATTGATTCCACCAGGTCGAGCGATTCTGCTCTTGAAAAGCCCATTTTGCGGTTAATCGTTTCCGCCAAATCAGCCCGTGTGAGCGTGCTCACGGATCGAGACATTTTCCTTACTCCCTTACCGGCGCGACCCAGCTTTTGAGTAACCGGTACCATTTGTAACCATTATTGAACGGTTGGCAAACAATCCGGCTGAAAAAGTTATAAGTTTTCACATTCTGGCGAGACAGGCTCCCCAAGTGAAACCGCCGCCCATAGCCTCGAACATCACCAGATCACCTGCTTTGATGCGTCCGTCACGAATGCCGGCGTCGAATGCCAGAGGGACAGAGGCAGCAGAAGTGTTGGCGTGCTGATCAACAGTCACGATGATTTTTTCAGCGGGCAGACCCAGCTTGCGGGCGGTCGCATCCAGGATGCGGGCATTCGCCTGATGCGGGACAACCCAGTCAATATCGTCGGCGGTAAAGCCGGATGAGGCGAGCGTCTCTTCCAAAACGCTTGCCAGATTCACAACCGCGTGGCGGAATACTTCGCGTCCGCGCATTCGCAGTTTGCCGACTGTGCCAGTAGTAGACGGCCCGCCATCGACATAGAGAAGTTCATTATGTTCGCCATCGGCATGAAGCTTTGTGTCAATGACGCCCGGACCGTCTGCATCCACCTCTTGGGCTTCAAGCACAATTGCGCCCGCTCCATCGCCAAACAGGACGCAAGTGGTCCGATCTTCCCAATCAAGTATCCGGCTGAATGTCTCTGCCCCGATTACGAGGGCGCGCTTTGCCATGCCGGTGCGCAACATCGAATCCGCAGTTCCCAGCGCATAAAGAAAGCCCGAGCACACCGCAGCCACATCAAACGCGATACACCCGTTGCAGCCTAGCGCGTGTTGAACCTGAGTAGCCGTTGCGGGAAATGTCTGGTCCGGTGTGGCCGTGGCCAGCACAATCAAATCAATGTCAGCGGCGGCAATCCCGGCCGCTTCCAACGCCTTGTTTGCAGCCTGTGTCGCCAGCGTAGAGGTCGTTTCACCCTCACCCGCAATATAGCGCTGTTTAATCCCCGTACGCTCTACAATCCACTCATCGCTGGTATCGACGCGCTGGGCCAGATCGGCATTTGTAACCGCCTTGCCCGGTAGTGCCGAACCGCTTCCGCGAATGACTGACCGGATCACGCTGATGCGCCGCCAGCATTATCTGCGCGCGCCTGGAGTGCAGCAAGATCACTGCTGATGCGCTGCGTCAGATTATCTTCCAGCAATCTGGCCGCAACGGTGACGGCATTGGCCACGCCTGCGGCATTGGCACTGCCGTGGCTTTTCACCACAACCCCGTTCAAGCCAAGAAATACCGCGCCATTGTGGTTATTAGGGTCAAGATGGTGCTTGAGCAGCTCCGTCGCCGGGCGCGAAACCAGAAAGCCGATTTTTGACCGGAGCGAGCTGGTAAATGCAGAGCGCAACAAATCCGTGACGAAGCGCGCGGTTCCCTCAATCGCTTTAAGCGCGATATTACCTGAGAACCCGTCCGTTACGACAACATCAACTTCGCCGCGGTTAATCTTGTCGGACTCGACATACCCGTCAAATTGCAGATCCAGCCCGGGGGCGGCCTCTTGCAATTCCGCAGCGGCGTCTCGCAGACGGTCGAAGCCCTTAATTTCTTCAGTGCCGATATTCAGCAACCGGACGCGCGGCTTGCGGCCCAGAATAATGCGTGAATACGCTGCACCCATAATTGCGAACTGGACCAGATTTTTGGCGTCTGCCTCTGTATTGGCGCCCAGATCGAGCATGATGACATCATCATCTTCCAATGTCGGCATCACCGCCGCCAGAGCCGGACGGTCAATTCCGGGCATCGTGCGCAGCGCAAGTTTGCTCATCGCCATCAGCGCGCCGGTATTTCCAGCGCTGACTGCGGCACCCGCATCACCCTGCTTCACCGCATTAACGGCAAGACCCATGGAAGTAGTTTTGGCACGGCGAAGTGCCTGTGTCGGAATTTCATCCCCGCCAACAACATCCTCACAATGGAGGATTTCGGATACGCCGCGCATATTTGGATGGTCATCCAGCGCGGCTTTGATCCGCGCCTCGTCACCTACCAGCAGAAATTGGAACTGGTCATGCTGACGGCGTGCCTCGGCAGCGCCATCAATCATTACGCGCACGCCTTCATCGCCGCCCATCGCATCAATCGCGATACGCGGCAGGCTCATGGGCGCATTCTCCAAAAAACGGTCTTAGAGACCGACTGAAATGACTTCGCGACCATTATAGTGACCGCAGGCGTTGCACAGATTGTGCGGACGCTTGAGTTCACCACAATTGGAGCATTCATGGAATGCTTCGGGCTTCAGCGAGTCGTGTGAACGACGGATGCCGCGACGGTGCGGCGAAACTTTTCTCTTAGGGACAGCCATAGCGGCACCTGTTCCTTGAATTAAAATGCAATGTGCTAGATCCGCTTTAGGCGAAGGCCCCAACGCGCACAAGTGTGCGGAATCAGTGCCCCTCCGTTGCGGGAAGAGGCGCGCTATAGCCGAATTATCGGGCCTTGCAACCCGCGCATTGCACGGAATGCAAAATCCCAGTAGCGAAGCGCAACTTAACCGGAGGGATTATCTATGTTGCTACCCGTTACTTTATGCGCCGCTGCTGCTGCAGGCGTTCTGGCCATCTGGCTGATGATCCGCGTTGGCCAGGTCCGTAATTCAGAGGGCGTGAGCGTGGGCGATGGCGGCAACGACAAAGTCATCCGCCGAATGCGCGCCCATGCAAATTTCGTGGAAACCATGCCATTTGCGCTCGCCCTGATCGCCGCAATCGAAATCGCAGGTAAGGGCAGCGTCTGGCTGCCATATGTCGCGGGACTGTTCGTGCTTGGCCGTATTGCGCACGCTTTCGGCATGGACGAAAACGGCTTCGGTAAGGGCCGGCTGATCGGCACCATGATTACCTTGCTGACGTTCCTCGGCCTCGCTGCGGTTGCAGTCCTGATAGCCGCGCAGGTGATTTAG
>JAHDBR010000072.1:7485-9550 GCA_020630295.1 Sphingomonadaceae bacterium | reverse complement strand
CAGCGCAGCCCATCGGGCGGGAACACGCAGCCGTGGCACGCGGAGATCATCACTGGCGAACCGATGCAGGCGATGTTCCAATCGGTGTCCGATGTGCTTGCGCTGGGCAAAGAGGGCTGGTCGCCCGAATATGACATTTACCCAAAAGATTTGGACGGCGCATATGAACAGCGCCGCCGCGGTGTGGGTGAGGATATGTACGGCGCGCTCGACATTGCACGTGACAATAAAGCGGGCCGGTTAATGTGGTTTGCCAATAATTTTCGCGGCTTTGGCGCGCCGGTTATGATGTTGATCCATACGCCCAAATATATGGGGCCTCCGCAATGGTCTGATATCGGTATGTGGCTGCAAACAATCATGCTGCTGCTGCGCGAGGAAGGGCTGGACAGTTGCGCACAGGAAGCGTGGGCGATGTATTCCAAACAGGTCCGCGCCGCCGTGCCGATCCCCGATGATCATATCTTCTTTTGCGGAATGGCCATTGGCTACCGGGATACCGATGCGCCGGTGAATAAATTTACCGTTGCCCGTGCGCCGCTGGATGAAACGGTGCGCTGGCACGGATTTAGCTGACTCTTGACCGCCGGGGGCTGCTATCGCAAAGGCACTTGCCATGAGCGAAGCGCCCTTGAAGCTGTTCAACAGCCTGACCCGCAGCATTGAAGAATTCGTCCCCGTCCATGCGGGTGAGGCGCGCGTCTATTCGTGCGGCCCGACGGTCTATAATTACCAGCATATCGGCAATATGCGCGCCTATGTGTTTGCCGATACTTTGGGCCGGACACTGCAATGGAAAGGGCTCAAGCTAACCCATGTCATCAACATCACCGATGTTGGCCATCTGACATCTGATGCGGATGAAGGTGAAGACAAGATGGAGAAAATGGCTGCGCGTCAGGGCAAATCGGCGTGGGATATCGCAAAGTTCTATCAGGAAGATTTCGAGCGTGATCTCGCACGACTGAATGTGCAGCCAAAAATACATCCGCGTGCCACCGAATATGTCGAAGAGATGATCGCGTGGGGCAAACAGGTCGCTGACAAGCATTGCTATGAATGCGACACTGGCTTGTATTTTGATGTCACCACGGTGGAGGATTATGGCCGTCTCGCCCGTGCGGTGACGGAGGACGGCGAAGGCCGGATCGACACGGTGGAGGGTAAGCGCAACGCGGCTGACTTCGCGATCTGGCGCAAGACCCCTGCCGGCGAAACGCGGCAAATGGAATGGGATTCGCCATGGGGCAAGGGCGCACCCGGCTGGCATCTGGAATGTTCGGTTATGGGCGAGAAACTGCTCGGTTTTCCGTTTGATATCCATACTGGCGGAATTGACCACCGCGAAATTCACCACCCCAATGAAATCGCGCAGAATCAGGCATTCTGCGGCTGCGGCGGTTTGTCAGATGCCGCCAATTCCGGCGCGCGCATCTGGATGCACAACAACTTCCTTGTCGAACGCAGCGGCAAAATGTCCAAATCCAGCGGCGAGTTTTTGCGTTTGCAACTGCTGCTCGACAAAGGTTTCCATCCGCTCGCCTACCGGATGATGTGCCTGCAGGCGCATTACCGCAGCGAGCTGGAGTTTAGCTGGGACGGGCTGCTGGCTGCTCTGACGCGGCTGAAACGCATTGTCATGATTGCCGAGCGGTTGGCGGATGCGGAGCCGGTCGAGGGGGCGGTACACCAGAAATTTGCGCCGGCGCTGGAGAAATTCGGCGCGGCAATTTCTGATGATCTCAACACAGCAGTCGCATTGACCGCTTTGGAAGATGCGCTGGCAGTGAAGAAAGTCGATCAGGGCATCAAACGCAGCGTGATCGAGCAGATGGATGCCGTACTTGGTTTGGGGATATTCGGCCTGACACGCGCTGATCTGCGCGTCGCGCCTAAAGATGCGCAGTTGACCGAAGCCGAAGTGGACGAAGCGTTGGCCCGCCGCAAAGCTGCGCGGGCGGAAAAGGACTTTGCCCTGTCAGACAAGATCCGTGATGAACTTGCCGCGAAAGGCGTGGATGTGATGGACGGCGACCCGCTCGGCTGGGACTGGAAGCTGGGGTAA
>JAHDBR010000072.1:0-7385 GCA_020630295.1 Sphingomonadaceae bacterium | reverse complement strand
AGGCGTGGATGTGATGGACGGCGACCCGCTCGGCTGGGACTGGAAGCTGGGGTAATTGCCCTTGAACCATTATCTCAATTACCCTAATACAGTTTCATGTTGCAACTCATATCATGGCTGCTGCTAGGAGCTTTACATGCATTGCCGGCATTTGCATTTTTTCGTCCGGCAAGCCTAACTGTTTTATATGGGATTGGTCCAGAAGATCCATTGTTTCTGTTGTTGCAGCACCGCGCTGCACTGTTTTTAGCGGTTTTGATCGTGTGTTTGTGGGCGGCATTTGATCCGTCAATACGCAAGGTTTGCACAGTTGTCGTGGCACTGAGTATGCTGTCTTTTCTTTGGCTCTATTTTGCTAACGGCAGCCCGGTGGGACTGAAGCAAATCGCCGTAGCTGACATGATAGGCTTGCCTGTTTTGGCAGTTGTGGCATGGTCGGCGTTTAAACCCGTCCTTTATTAGCCCGCCTGCGCCGCACCCAGCAATTAATCGAAAAACGCGCGTCGCGGAAATTATCGCTGGGCAGGGATAGCGGCGTCACCGCGTGCGGCGCGATGGACGGGAAGCTGACAAGCCGATTGTGCTGCGGCTCTATTTGGCGCGGCCCGGCATCTCCGTGCAGCGGGTGCATTTCTAGCTGCCCCCCAGAAAACTGCGCAGGCTGTGCGAAGAAATAATATACCGCACTCAGCACACGGTCCGTTTCGTCAAACTGGCGTAATTTATCGGTCAGCGTATCGACATGAGGGCGAAAATAACCGCCATTACGGTGCGCCGCCAGATCAAGCTCGATCACCGGATCAGCGAAAGCGGCGAGGCCGGAGGCTGCCATCAGATCGTTTAGCCGGGCCAATATTGCCCGCTCGAACGCGGTACCCAAATCCCCCAGACTGCCGCGGAACTGCAGAGAATTGCGCAGATGTGCATTGAGCGCCTTTGCATTTTCGCTGGTGGTCACCTTCGAAGGAACGAAACCCGCTTCATTGGCAATTGCGAAAGCCAGCCACGCCCGCGCTTCATCGGCAGTCAGAAAATCATCCGTGATCGACCATTTGACAAACATTAGCCGCGCAAACGCCTTTCGCTTGACGGCGAGGCAGCGTTCCTGTTCGTCTGCAATTCCATTTCAGGAGCGCCTTTCAATGACCGTAGCTGTTCTCAGTGCACTTATTCGTCCGATGGTTGAACAGCATATACCGGATTCGGTGCAAGCGCACTTCTATACTTCGGTGGAGGAATTGTACGAACTTGCCCCGCAGGCGGAAATCGGCTGGTTCGACATGGATGACAAGGCCCCGATGATAGAAGCCGTCCAGCGGGCAGAAAAGTTGAAATGGCTCAATTCCATATATGCCGGTCTGGATTTCCTGCCGCTGGATATGCTGCATCGGCGCGGCACCAAGATAACTAACGGGATTGGGATCAATGCAATCGCCATTGCTGAATATGTGGTCATGGGAATGCTGAACATTGCCAAGGATTACCGCACGATTGTGCGGGCGCAGGACCGGCACGAATGGTTGATGGACGCCCCTGGCAAGATAGAGCTCGCCGGAACGCGGGCGCTATTGCTTGGATATGGCGGCATCGGACAGCAAGTGAGGCCCCGGCTGGAAGGCTTCGGTGTGGAAGTTGTTCCGGTACGCAGATCAGGCGGTGACGGTGTTCTCGGCCCAGATGAATGGCGCGGAAAACTGGACCAATTCGATTGGGTGATCTTGGCGGTTCCGGCCACCGCAGAAACTGACGGGATGATCGGGGCCACGGAACTGGCGGCGATGAAGGATAGCGCAGTTCTGGTAAATGTCGCGCGCGGAACGGTTGTGGATCAAGGCGCAGTGACCGCAGCCTTGCGTGACAAAGTGATCGCCGCGGCAATGCTCGATGTGACCACGCCGGAACCTTTGCCCGCAGATGATCCTTTATGGGATATGGAAAACGCGCACATCACCATGCATCTTTCCGGCCGCGCCCAAAATTCCATGTTCCGCCGGTCTGCCGAACGGTTCGTCAAAAATCTGCATGCCTATGTAGCGGGGGACAGCCTGCATCCGTTGTTCGATCCGGTACGCGGGTATTGATCTGACAATCCGGTTGCCCCCTTAGAAGATTGAGAAAGCCGTCCGATTATGTCCAAGACCCAAAAAGCCACCGATCTGTTTATTCAATGTCTGGAGGCCGAAGGCGTTGAATATATCTTCGGAGTGCCCGGTGAGGAAAACCTCGATTTTCTAGAAAGCCTGTCCAAGTCTGATGCCATCAAGCTGGTTCTCACCCGCCATGAACAAGGCGCAGGGTTCATGGCCGCTACCTATGGCCGTCATACTGGCAAAGCCGGCGTATGCCTCGCCACGCTCGGTCCGGGCGCGACAAATCTGGTAACTGCTGGCGCATATGCGCAGCTGGGCGGAATGCCGATGCTGATGATTACCGGCCAAAAGCCGATCAAGAAGTCCAAGCAGGGCCGTTTCCAGATCCTCGATGTTGTCGATATGATGGGGCCGATCACCAAATATTCGAACCAGTTGGCTGCAGGCGATAATATCCCGAGCAGAGTGCGCGAATGCTTCCGCTTGGCAGAGGAAGAAAAACCGGGTGCCACGCATCTCGAACTACCCGAAGACGTTGCGGAGGAGCAGACTGATGCGGTTCCGCTTCCCGCATCGGTTGCGCGGCGACCTTCAGCAGAAGCCAAGGCAGTCCGGCTCGCTGTCAAAGCTCTGGAGGAGGCCAAGGCCCCGGTTCTGGTCATTGGCGCGGGCGCCAACCGGAAAATGACCGGACGAATGCTCCGCCAGTTTATCGAGAAGACCGGTATTCCGTTTGTCTCCACGCAAATGGGTAAGGGCGTTATTGATGAACGCCATCCGTTATTTCTTGGATGTGCGGCATTGTCGTCTGGTGACTTTTGCCACCGCGCCATCGAGGACGCCGATTGCATCGTCAATATCGGCCATGATGTGATCGAGAAACCGCCATTCTTCATGCAACATGGCGGTGCCACGGTGATCCATGTTTCCATGAATACAGCAGAGGTTGATCCGGTATATTTCCCCCAGATCGAGGTGATCGGCGACATCGCAAATGCGATCTGGCAGATTAAAGAAGACCTCGTTCCGCAGGGTAAGTGGGACTTCTCCAAAATGCTCCAATATCGGGACGCAGAAGAAGCGCATGCCCAGCCTCTTTTGGATGATGAACGTTTCCCGATCTTCCCGCCGCATTTGGTCCAACAGGTACGTAGCGCAATGCCGGAAGACGGGATCATCTGTCTGGATAATGGCGTGTATAAAATCTGGTTTGCGCGTAACTATCCTGCATATCTGCCAAACACGGTTTTGCTGGATAATGCCCTAGCTTCGATGGGGGCCGGGCTTCCTTCGGCCATGATGAGCGCCATGCTCTATCCGGACCGCAAAATTATGGCGATTTGCGGCGATGGCGGGTTCATGATGAACAGTCAGGAGATGGAGACCGCCGTCCGGCTGGGCTTAAATCTGACCGTTCTGATCCTGCGTGATGATGCGTATGGTATGATCCGCTGGAAACAGGCCAATATGGGGTTCGCGGATTACGGCCTGACATACGGTAACCCTGACTTCGTTCAATATGCGCAAAGCTACGGCGCGCACGGGCACCGCGTGGAAAGCAGCGCGCATTTGGCAGAAGTTCTCGCCACGTGCCGCGATTCCGACGGCGTCCATGTGATTGATTGTCCGGTGGATTACACCGAGAACGACCAGATTCTGAATCATGATATTAAGGAACTTTCCGCCAAGCTCTGAGATTGTCCAGATATAGCCCGACAATGGAGGCCTGCATGGTCAAGCTCAAAGACACCTATCCGCTCTATCTCAACAACAAAGCTGCGCAGCCCAATACCGATCTTGAGGTGACGGATAAATTCACCAACGAGGTCGCTTTTCGAACTGCATTGGCAACGCCCGAGATCATTGATGAGGCGATTGCAGGCGCGGCGCGTGCGGCCGAACCGATGGCCAAGATGGCCAGTTTCGAACGGCAGGCGGTGCTCCAGCATTGTGTCGAGCGGTTTCGCGAGCGCTATGACGAGCTGGCCTACTCGCTATGCGTTGAGGCCGGTAAACCGATCAACGATGCAGAAGGTGAAGTCGACCGGTTGATCGACACTTTCAAAATCGCTGCGGAGGAGGCCGTGCGCAATTACGGCGAGGTGCAGCCGCTGGATATTTCCGCGCGCGCCAAAGGCTATATGGGAATGTGGAAGCGTGTGCCGATTGGGCCGTGCAGCTTCATCTCCCCGTTTAACTTCCCGCTCAATCTGGCCGCGCACAAAATTGCGCCTGCCATTGCGATAGGCTGCCCATTTGTGATGAAGCCCGCCAGCAAAACGCCGCTGGGCGCAATTATTATGGGTGAAGTGCTGGCCGAAACTGACCTGCCGGAGGGCGCGTTCTCCATCCTGCCGGCAAGCCGCGACGGGGCCGATCTTTTTACTACTGACGAGCGCCTCAAATTGCTGAGCTTCACCGGTTCGCCCGGCGTTGGTTGGGAACTGAAATCGAAAGCGGGCAAGAAACCGGTGATCCTGGAACTGGGCGGCAATGCCGCGGTTGTGGTCGATCATGATGCCGATCTCGATCATGCGCTGGAGCGAATCATATTCGGTGCGTTCTATCAATCTGGCCAAAGCTGCATCGGCGTTCAGCGGATTATCATTCATGAAGACATCTATGACCGGTTCCGTGATATGCTGATCGAGAAAACCAAAGCGCTGGTTTCAGGTGATCCGAAAGACCGTGACACCTTTATCGGTCCGATGATTTCGGACAGCGAGGCCCAGCGTTTGAAAGGCTGGATTGACGATGCGGTAGATGCGGGCGCGACGCTGCTATGCGGCGGCGGCTGCGACGGCAATATGCTGGAAGCCACTCTGCTGGAGAATGTAGACACGTCTTGCGATGCCTACCGCGAAGAAGCGTTTGGCCCGATGGCGCTGTTGAGCAAATTCAGCGATTTCGGTGCGGCCTTGCATGAAGTGAATGATTCCAAATTCGGTCTTCAGGCCGGCGTATTTACGCGCGATATTCACAAGGTGCTGGACGCATGGGACGAGCTTGACGTTGGCGGCGTGGTGGTCAACGATGTGTCATCCTACCGCGTCGACAATATGCCTTATGGTGGGGTCAAAGATTCCGGTCTTGGCCGCGAGGGTATTCGTTTCGCGATGGAGGATATGTCCGAAATCCGTAACCTGATTATCCGCCGGGAAAGCGCCGGGTAAGGCCCGCTCTCACCCGTCCAGTAACAAAAGCAATTCGCATTCCACCAGCATTCGCGGGGCAGGTATCAGCGTGTGCTCCACGCTGGTAACATTGGCATCGGCGACTAGCTGTCCGGCGATGGAAAATTCGTGATCGGGCAGCCGGGCTATCAGCGTCTCGGCTGCTTCGACAGCATCTGCGCCGTCAAATACCATCCGCACGCTGTGGCGGGAGCCGGAAAATGTAATGCTCGCCCAAGCTTTTTCTGAATGGTGGACCACTTCCCCATGTCCACCAGCCATCTCGATTAGCTTGTTACGCAAACGCTCGGCCGGACCGCGGCGTTTGGATGAGGCCGCCTCGGGCACTTTCAGGGTTTCAACCGACACGCACTTGCTCCTCGGAATATGAGAGCATGAACTGTTCGACACGTTTTTCAGTCGCACTTCGCGGGATTCGGCCATTTCTGAGATCGAGTACGAACCTTGGATCATGGGCCGCTAGCCTGCCAAACTTTGTGGCTGGCATATCGGTCTGGCGAAGAAACTTCTCTATAGATCTGATGAGCATGCGGGTCCTCTGCGATTGGATCTGCGGTTGAAATGATGACCAGCGAATCGGCTGGTTTACATTTGGTCGACGCTCAAATCCTACTTGTCTAGGAAAAATACTTCCGCTACATAGGAAAAATAACCGATGAGGACCGGAAATATGAATCCACGGGAAAGACTTCTTCAACTTTCGGCTGAAAAGGGAGCTTCGCTCTCAGGACTGTCAGAGATGATCGGTAGGAATACCACGTATCTGCAGCAATTTATTCGTAAGGGTAGCCCGCGAAAACTGGAGGAGGATGACCGGCGTGTTTTGGCCGAATTTTTCGGAGTTCCGCAATCGGAGCTGGGCGGACCAGAGGAAAATTCCTATGAACCTAGTAGAAAATTGCCGCTGGAAAACGGTTGGGTCGATGTGCCCCGTCTGCCGCTGAGTGCATCTGCAGGCTTCGGAACGGCCAGCGGTGACGAGATGCCCTTCGACAATTTCCGATTTTCGCATCGCTGGCTCCGTGAACAAGGGCTGCAAGGCGCGAAGCTGTCTGCCATTGCGGTTGAGGGCGACTCGATGGAGCCGCTTTTGCGCGCCGGTGACGAAGTGCTCGTCGATCAGACACCGCAACCGTTTCGTGACGGCATCCATGTGGTTCGTCTTGGCGATAATCTGCTGGTAAAACGTGTTGCGGCGCAGGGGGGCGGGCGGTTCTCGCTTCTCAGCCAGAACCTTTCCTACCCTCCCATCGAGGTGCTGGCCGATGATATCGAAATAATCGGACGCGTGGTTTGGAAGAGCGGCAGGCTGTGAGACGGTTGCATTTGCATTATCGCCGCGCCACATCGTTGGGATGACGGATACTAAGCCACAGCCTTCGATGCGCGCCGCAATCATGCCGGTGACCCCGCTTCAGCAAAACTGCAGTCTGATATGGTGCACCAAAACCATGAAAGGTGCGCTGATCGATCCTGGCGGCGATTTGCCCAAGCTGAAGGCCGGTGTTGCCAAGGCGGGCGTTGAACTTGAAAAGATTCTCGTCACGCACGGCCACATCGATCACTGCGGCGAAACTGGTATTCTGGCCAAGGAACTGGGCCTGCAAATTGAGGGGCCGCACGAAGATGACCGTTTCTGGATTTCGCGCCTCGATGAAGACGGCGCTAAATACGGCATTCGCGGCGAGGTGTTTGAACCTGACCGCTGGCTCAATGACGGCGACACCGTCACCGTTGGCGATCTGACACTGGACGTGATCCATTGCCCCGGGCACACGCCCGGCCATGTGGTTTTCTTCCACGAACCCAGCAAGTTTGCGGTTGTGGGCGATGTGCTGTTTCAGGGTTCAATCGGACGGACAGATTTCCCGATGGGCAATCATCAGGACCTGATCGACGCGATCACGCAAAAGCTATGGCCGCTCGGCAATGACGTAACCTTCATTCCCGGCCACGGCCCGGTGAGCACGTTCGGACAAGAACGTAAAACCAACCAGTTCGTCAGCGATTACGCCTTGGGCTAGCACCCGTTTGGCGAGGCTTCTGCTAAATCACCTGCGCGGCTATCAGGACTGCAACCGCAGCGAGGCCGAGGAACGTC
>JAHDBR010000071.1 GCA_020630295.1 Sphingomonadaceae bacterium | reverse complement strand
CGAATATCAGGACCTGACCGACAGCCCGCAGATCGATGTGGCGTTCGAGATTGTTAAAGGGCCGCTATCCAACATGGTCGGCTCTCACGCGGTGATCTGGACCACGACACCGTGGACCATCCCGGTGAACCAAGCGCTCGCCTATGGCCCCGACGTTGATTATGCGTTTCTGCACATTCACACGCAGCCTGATGGGGAAGTTGCGAAATCGGCTCGCGTCTCTGATGTGCTGATTGCCGAAGCGCTTGTCGATCAATTTGCGACGCGGATCGGCATTACTTCAGACCATTATGAGATCGGTTGGCGCGGCAAAGGCTCCGACCTAGCCGGAACCATCGTCCGCCACCCGATGCACCATCTCGGCGGGTTCTACGCCAAGCCACGCCCGATGCTCGCAGGTGATTTCGTCACCACCGATAGCGGCACCGGCATTGTTCATATGTCACCCGATCACGGCGAGGATGACTTTGACCTGTGCAAAGCCAATGGCATCGATCCCGTCTTCGCCGTCATGGGCGATGGCCGCTACCGCGACGATTGGCTTTGGCTCGGCGGAGACGATGGCCGCCGCCGTAGCGTCATCAACAAGCCGTTCAATGCGCCCGATGGGCCGATCTGCAACGATCTGCGCGAAGCGGGCGCCCTGTTGTCGGCCAGCGCCGATTATGCGCATAGCTACCCGCATTCGTGGCGCTCCAAAGCGAAGGTCGTGTATCGCTGCACCCCGCAATGGTTCATCGCGATCGACGAGCCGCTGGAGCATATTTATAACGAGCCGACTCTGCGCGAAACCGCGATGAAGGAAATCGGCCTGACGCGCTTTGTCCCTGAGAAGGGCCGCAATCGCCTGCGTTCAATGGTCGAGGGCCGTCCGGACTGGCTGATCAGCCGCCAGCGCGCATGGGGCGTTCCGATTGCCCTGTTCGTTCACCGCGAATCTGGTGAATTGCTGGTCGATCCCGACGTAAACGCGCGCATTCAGGCCGCCATCACTGCGGGCACTGTCGATGCATGGGAAGAAAGCCGCGCCGCCGAATATCTCGGCCCGGACCGCAATGCAGACGATTACGAGATGGTCAGCGACATTCTGGATGTGTGGTTTGACAGCGGTTCGACCCATGCCTTTGTTCTGGAATCGGACGAATGGCCCGAACTTAAATCCCCCGCAGACCTTTATCTGGAGGGCAGCGACCAGCATCGCGGCTGGTTCCAGTCCAGCCTGCTGGAAAGCTGCGGCACACGCGGCCGCGCGCCCTATAAGGCTGTTCTGACTCACGGCTTCACCATGGATCCGAAGGGCATGAAAATGTCCAAGAGCCTCGGCAATACGGTCGATCCGCTCAATGTGATGAAGCAATATGGCGCGGACATCATCCGTCTGTGGGCGCTGAGCGTCGATTACACCGAGGACCACCGCATCGGTGACGAAATCCTCAAAGGTGTGGGCGATACCTACCGCAAGCTGCGCAACACGTTCCGCTATCTGCTGGGCGCGCTGGAAGGCTTTGTCGGGGAAATGGGCGACGACGCGGAAATCCCCGAGCTGGAGCTGTATATCCTGTCCGAACTGGCGGTGCTGGACCGCAAGCTGAAACAGGCAGCGGATGATTTCGACTTTAACACCTATACCCGTTTGCTGGTCGATTTCTGTAACGAGGATTTGTCCGCGTTCTTCTTCGATATCCGCAAGGACTGCCTGTATTGCGATGATCCGGATGATCCCAAACGCCGGGCATATCGCACCGTGCTGGACATTCTGTTCCACGCATTGATCCGCTATACTGCGCCGGTGCTGGTCTATACCGCGGAGGAAGTGTGGCAGAGCCGCTATCCCGAAGACGGCGCACAGGAAGGCAGCGTGCATCTGCTCGAATGGCCCAGCATCCCGCAAGTCAGCGCCGACACCGCGCGCTGGACTGCACTGCGCGAATTGCGCGAAACGGTGATGGAAGCCATCGAACCGCTACGGCGTGAGAAGACCATCCGTTCCGGACTGGAGGCGGATGTGACCGTTCCGGCTGATGCCATCCCCGAAGGCGTAACCGATGCGCAATTGGCGGAGCTGTTCATCACTGCGTCAGTCACGCGCGGCCAAGGGGAAGATGTGGAAGTATCGCGTACATCCGATCACAAATGCGGCCGCTGCTGGCGTCTGCTGCCCGAGGTTACCGAAGACGGTGATCTGTGCGGGCGGTGCGAAAGCGTGGTCGCCGATTGGGATGCAGCACAATGAGCATCCTGACCAAACCCCGCATTATCGGCCTGCTGATCGCCCTTGCCCTGTTTGTGGCAGATCAATGGATCAAGCATCTGATGGTTGGCCCGCTGGACCTGCGCAACCAGCCCGGCGGTGTGATCGAGCTACTGCCGTTCTTCGATCTGCGCTGGACCCAGAATTTCGGCATTTCACTCGGCCTGTTCGAGGCCACTTCGCCGGAAATGCGCTGGGGATTGGTGCTGGTTACAATGGGCATCGCGCTGGTGGTGACCATCTGGATGATGCGCGAAAAGGCGTTCGGCGATATTCTCGGCCTCGCCTTCATCCTTGGCGGTGCGCTGGGCAATATCCGCGACCGGTACGAACTGGGCTATGTCATCGATTATGCAGATCTGCATTTCGGGGACTGGCGCCCCTTCCTGATATTCAACGTCGCCGATGCGGCTATCACCATCGGCGTTGTGATCATCCTTGTGCGATCGTTTATCGTGCGCGATAAGGACGATGAAACTACTAACGAGACGGCATCCGCCGTGGAGAGTTAAGAGCTATGCGTAAGACAACCACTTTCATCCTGCTCGGCGCGACAAGCGCAATGCTGGCCGCGTGCGGTAGCGGCGGCGGTATTTTGGGCCGTGAACGCCCTGACGAATTTGCGGTGCAGCGTCAGGCTCCATTGGTGGTTCCGCCAGATTTTAATCTGGTCCCGCCAGCTCCGGGCGCACCACGACCTGCAGAAGGCACTGCCAGCGAACAGGCCCTTGAGGCATTGTTTGGCGGCCCGGCCGCACGCAGCGCGGTAGAAACCAGCGCGCTTGACCGTGCAGGTAGCGCGCAGCCCGGTATCCGTTCATCGGTAGGTGATCCGCAGACCAACACAGTGGCAAAAGGCCGCATCACGCGGGACATTATCGCCGCGCCGCAGGGTGACGGTCAAAACAGCCAGGCTGTTATTCCGGGCTAACTTCTTCCGCGATTTTGGTCACCAAAAGCTGGTCAATCTTGCGGCCATCCATGCCGATCACCTCGAAATGCCATCCCTGTTCGGAGAAGCTTTCGCCCTCCAGCGGGAGGCGTTTGAGCACGGACAGGGCAAAACCGGCCACCGTCGCAAATTCGCGGTCATCATTGTAAGTCAGTGACAACCGGTCCGCGAGCTCGTCTGCCGACGTTCCGCCCGATACCAGCAAAGAGCCATCGGCGCGTTCGGCAATACTCGGCGCATCGCCTTCATCCTGATCGCTGACAAACTGTCCAACAAGCGCGGTAAGCACGTCCACCGGCGTTACGATACCGTCCAGATGGCCATATTCGTCATGCACCATCGCCATGGCAATTTCGGCCTGCTGTAATGTGCGCAGCGCATCCATCGCATCCAGCTGGTCCGGAACAATTTCCGCCTTTTTCATCAGCCGCTTCAAATTGACCGGCTGGCCGCTCACCATTCGCGCCAAAACTTCGCGCACTTTTACCACGCCCAGAATTTTGTCCGGCGATCCGTCGGCCACAGGCAGCAGAGAGTGCGGACTATCATCAATAGAGCTGCGAATTTCAGCCAGATCGGCATTTACATCAAGCCAGTCGACTTCCGTACGCGGGGTCATCACTTCGCGAATGGGCCGCTGTGCCAGCCGGACGGCGCCGGTAAGAATTTGCCTCTGGTCACTTTCAATAACGCCCGAACGCGTGGCATCGGCAAAGATCATGTGCAGTTCTTCCGCGGTTACGGAGGACTGCCCGCCTGGGCGGATACCGAACAAGCGGATCAGCAAGCCGGACGATGTATCGAGAATCCAGACAAGCGGCGCTGCAACCTTTGCGAGCAGCGCCATTGGGCGCGCCATAACCAGCGAAATAGGTATTGCCGCACGCAGAGCCAGCTGTTTCGGAACCAACTCGCCGACTACAAGGCTGAAATAGGTCGTCAGCGCGATAACCAGAGCAAAGCCTGCATCATCCGCGCTTTCAGGCGGAACACCCAATGCCTCCAGCCGCTCGCCCACGGGCCCGCCGAGACTGGAGCCGGAATATGCACCGGCAATAATCCCGATGAGCGTGATCCCGATTTGAACAGTTGAGAGGAACTTGCCGGGGTCCGCAGCAAGCGACATAGCCACTTTTGCGGACCGGCTGCCCTTATCGGCCGCACCTTGCAAACGCGCAGTACGTGCGGAAACGATGGCCAGCTCGGACATGGCGAATACGCCATTGAGAACGATCAGGCAGGCGATGATGATCAAATCGGGCCAAGGAAACGGTGTCACCCTTTCCCGCTAGCACAAAAGCGGCTCCGCGCCAGCCCATCTGTGTAATCGCGGCCCATGTAAAATCCTGTATTTGACTGACGTTAGGGAACCCTCTTGTTCCTGATCTGTTAAGCATCTGGAGGCGCATTAAGGCGCGTGCCGGAATTAAGGCGCGCAACGCCTGTCCGCAAAGACAACACCCTTAGGAGGGAACACATGGAAAAATCTCGCATCGTATTATCGAGCATCGCTGCTTTGTCGCTGGTCACAGTCTCAGGCTGCGTCACTGATCCAAACACCGGTGAACGCAAAGTTTCACGTACCGCAATTGGCGGCGTTGGCGGCGCGGTTCTAGGCGGACTGCTCGGCGGCGTAATCGGCGGCAAGACCGGACGCATCATCGGCGCCGGTGTCGGCGGCGTTGCAGGCGGCGCGGTCGGCTACAAAATGGATCAGCAGATCAAGGAACTGAAAGAAGAAACCGCAGGTTCGGGCGTTGATATTATCGAAACCGATGGCGGCGATGCTATTCTGGTCAATCTGCCGGATGGCGTGACTTTCGATGTTGGCAGCTACACCATTAAGCCGGCATTCCAGTCGACGCTGGATACGGTTGCAAACAGCCTGCAAACATATCCTGACAGCTTGATCGACGTATATGGCCACACGGACTCGACCGGTTCGGACAGCTTTAACCAACGCCTGTCAGAACAGCGCGCTGAAGCGGTTGCCAACTACATGTCATCACGCGGTGTCAACTCGGCCCGCATCCGCTGGCAGGGTTTCGGCGAAACTGCACCTATCGCGGACAATGCGACCGCAGAAGGCCGTGCGCAAAACCGCCGCGTTGAAATCAAGATCATTCCGATCACTGAAGAAGACGTTGCTGCAGCGCAGGCGCAAGGCGGCTAAAACATACCCTCCGGGTAACGCAGAAGGGGCTGGCCTGCGGGCTGGCCCCTTTTTTGTCAGGACTGCGCGAGCGTTTTAGCGCGTTCAGCGAGATGTTCGACAGCATCGCCGTGGATATCAGGCGCGCTCACCATCAGGCCAAAGGCGCGCGGGTCACGCTGATTATACACAAACGGTTTGCCAAACGCGTCAGAAACCGTTGCCCCAGCCTCACGCGCGATTAGCGCAGCAGCGCCTATATCCCATTCAAACCCCCACCGCAGTGTTGCGACCAAATCGGCCTCATCCGCGCCGACCATCGCGACACGCAGCGCAATCGAATTCGGTTGCTCGACCATTGTGAGAATCTGATCAACTTTTTGCAGCGATGCAGCGGGAACGCGAGCGCCGGCGAACTCTTTCCGCGTCGATGCGCTCAACTTTTTTCCATTACGCCAGGCACCCTGCCCGGCCACAGCAACCCATTTTTCTTTTCGTGCCGGAGCATCGAGCATACCGATCAAAGGGCGGCCTTCGCTAATCAACGCTACGGAAACGCACCAGCCCTTCCGGCCCCTGATAAAATCGCGCGTCCCGTCGATTGGATCAACCAGCCAAATCAGACCCTTATCAAGCCGTTCGGGATCATCTACCGTTTCTTCCGACAGCCAACCGGCAGCCGGTAAAAGCTGCCCCAATTGTTTGCGCAAATATCCGTCCACCTCGATATCCGCGTCGCAAACCGGGCTACCCGGCTCTTTTTCCCAACTACGCACTTCGTGCCCGTCACCCGGCCACAGGCCTATGGCGATGCGGCCTGCTTCATCCATTATTGCTTCAAGGCGGGAACGATCAATCATGCTCAAACGCTGTTGGGCTGCAAAACCGGACTTTTCAAGCGTGCTCATCCATGCTTATGCGCCTCTACACCGATTCAAATTCCTATTCCTTCTCAAAAAGACGGACACCCCATGAATATTCACGAATATCAGGCCAAAGAACTCCTCGCTAAATATGGCATCGGCATCCCCACCGGTTACTCGGCAATGACAGTCGAAGAAGCTGTCGAAGGGGCCAAGAAACTGCCCGGACCGCTTTACGTGGTGAAGGCGCAAATCCACGCCGGTGGACGCGGCAAGGGTAAGTTCAAGGAGCTTGGCGCTGACGCAAAAGGCGGCGTTCGTTTGGCCAAGAGCATCGAAGACGTCGAAGCTGACGCAAAAGAGATGCTCGGCAATACTCTGGTGACCATCCAGACGGGGGACGAGGGCAAGCAGGTCAACCGTCTCTATGTGACAGACGGCGTTGATATCGAGCAGGAATATTATCTGGCGATGCTGGTAGACCGGGCAACCGGTCAGGTGGCAATGGTCGCTTCGACCGAAGGCGGCATGGACATTGAAGATGTCGCGCACAACACGCCTGAATTGATCACCACAATCACAATCGATCCGGCTCAAGGGTTCATGCCGCATCACGGCCGCGCCGTTGCCTTCGCGCTGAAGCTGACCGGTGATCTGAACAAGCAGTGCCAGAAGCTGGCCGCCAAACTTTACACCGCGTTCATGGAACTCGACACAGAGATGCTGGAGATTAACCCGCTCGTCGAAACCAAGGACGGCCAATTGCTGGTGCTGGACACCAAGATGAGCTTCGATGGCAATGCGCTCTACCGTCATAAAGACGTGGAAGAGATGCGCGACGAAACGGAAGAAGATCCGGCAGAGGTCGAAGCCAGCGAATATGATCTCGCTTACATTAAGCTGGATGGCAATATTGGCTGCATGGTCAACGGCGCCGGACTTGCCATGGCAACGATGGATATCATCAAGCTGAACGGTGCGTTCCCGGCCAACTTCCTCGACGTAGGCGGCGGCGCGACCACCGAGAAAGTGACTGCCGCGTTCAAGATCATTCTGAAGGACCCTGCTGTAGAAGGCATTCTGGTCAACATCTTTGGCGGCATCATGAAATGCGATGTGATTGCCGATGGTATCGTTCAGGCGGCGAAAGACGTGAACCTGTCGGTTCCGTTGGTGGTCCGTCTCGAAGGTACCAACGTGGCCCAGGGCAAGGAAATACTCGCCAATTCCGGCCTACCAATCGTTGCCGCTGACGATCTGGGCGACGCCGCGAAGAAAATCGTGGCCGAGGTTAAGCAAGCAGCCTGATCATACAAACGGCGGTGCGGAAACGTTACCGCCGTTTCAGCGTTTGATAGCTATGGCTCCGCCGTGCTCAGCTTGACGTTTACGTAAACGCAAGCTAGAGGCATGGCAGAAATTATGCAGAGGAAGGTATCCTATGAAAATCCTCGTGCCCGTAAAACGGGTTATCGATTACAACGTTAAACCGCGCGTAAAGGCAGATGGTTCAGGTGTTGATCTGGCGAACGTCAAGATGAGCATGAACCCGTTTGACGAAATCGCTGTCGAAGAAGCGATTCGGCTGAAAGAAGCGGGCAAGGCCGAAGAAATCGTCGCGATTTCCGTCGGCCCTGCGAAAGCCCAAGAAACGCTGCGCACCGCGCTCGCCATGGGTGCAGACCGCGCGATCCTCGTCGAAACAGACGAAGAAGTAGAGCCGCTGGGCGTGGCCAAGATTCTGAAGGCAATTGCCGCAGAAGAAAATCCGGGCCTCATCATGCTCGGCAAGCAGTCCATCTCTGATGACAGCAACCAGACCGGCCAAATGCTGGCTGCGCTGATGGAGCGCCCGCAAGGCACCTTTGCCAATACAGTCGAAGTTGACGGTGACAGCGTTACGGTAAAGCGTGAAGTCGATGGCGGTCTCGAAACCGTAAAGCTCACTCTGCCAGCGATTGTCACGACTGACCTTCGTTTGAATGAACCGCGCTATGCATCGCTGCCGAACATCATGAAAGCGAAGAAGAAGCCGCTCGACACGAAATCTCCCGCCGATTTCGGTGTCGATATTGCGCCGCGCCTCACCACCACCAATGTCAGCGAACCGCCCGTTCGTCAGGCTGGTGAAAAGGTTGAAGATGTGGATGCGCTGGTCGCCAAGCTCAAAGCAATGGGAGTCGCCTGATGAAAACTCTTGTACTTGTCGAACATGACAATTCATCCGTTAAAGACGCGACACTGGCTGTCGTAACCGCCGCTTCCAAATTGGGCGAAGTCCATCTGTTGGTCGCCGGTGCCGGGTGCGCCAGCGTTGCAGACGAAGCTGCCAAAATCTCCGGAGTGGGCAAAGTCCACCTCGCGGATGATGCAGCGTATGAGCACCAACTCGCGGAAAACGTCGCGCCACTGATCGCCGGACTGATGGCGGATCATGACGCGTTCCTCGCGCCTGCCACAACCACGGGAAAGAACATCGCACCACGCGTTGCGGCTCTGCTGGACGTGATGCAGATTTCCGACATTCTGTCGGTTGAAGGCGACAAGACTTTCACTCGCCCTATCTATGCCGGTAATGCGATTGCCACTGTCGAAAGCAGCGATGCAAAACTGGTCATCACTGTGCGCGGCACCGCGTTTGACAAAGCCGCTGCGGAAGGCGGCTCTGGCACTGTAGAGGCTGTAGCAACCACTGGCGATGCGGGCATTTCCTCCTTCGTCAGCGCTGAAATCGCCGAAAGCGAGCGCCCCGAGCTGACCAGTGCGAAAATCATCGTATCCGGCGGCCGCGCGCTGAAGGATTCGGAGACCTTCGAAAGCATCATCACGCCGCTGGCTGACAAGCTGGGCGCAGGCATCGGCGCATCCCGCGCCGCTGTTGATGCGGGTTACGTCCCTAACGATTATCAGGTCGGTCAAACCGGCAAGATCGTCGCGCCAGAGGTATACATCGCCATCGGTATTTCGGGTGCGATCCAACACTTGGCAGGTATGAAGGACTCCAAAACGATCATCGCGATCAACAAGGATGAAGACGCTCCGATTTTCCAAGTCGCAGACATCGGCCTTGTTGCGGATCTGTTTAAAGCAGTACCGGAACTGACTGAGAAGTTGTAACGCCGTATCGCAAAGAACTTCAAAAAAGGGCGGAGCGCAAGTTCCGCCCTTTTTTATTATTGAGCGAGGACGATTATTCGCTCGCTTCTCAGTCCAACCTACACCGCTAATATCGTTGGACGAATGCTGCCCGCGATGGCGCTTCCCTGCAGCCGACCAATCCCTAAATAAACCGGTCCAGAAAATGGATTGTCATTCCGACCAGTCCGCCGACCAGCGTTC
>JAHDBR010000070.1 GCA_020630295.1 Sphingomonadaceae bacterium | reverse complement strand
GCCGGAGACACCGGTAGAAGATGATTCTGCCGACAATGCCGGATCTGAAGACGCGGGCTAAATCCGAAGACTGAGTCCAGCATATTAAATATAGAGGCTAAACCAAATTAAAGGCCGTTTGACGAACAAGTCAGGCGGCCTTTATTTTATGATTTATAAACGCATAAATATACGAAGAACAAACCGGCCGCAGATGCTTGTCATTGTGCCAAAACCCCGTAATACTATCAAAATACGGGGGTAATATGAAAAAATATTGTACTGCATTAGCCGCGGCTGCGGCTTTGGTTTCTACGCCGGTTTTGGCGGAGACGCTCGATAATTCTTCAATTGTGCAACTGGTTGAGGTCGGGTTGGGGGAAAGCGCGATTATCGCCAAGATCGAAAGTACGGCGGCAACTTTTGATGTCACGACCGCTGACCTCATTGATTTGAAAGCGGCTGGCGTTCCTTCTAATGTTATTGCTGCAATGATCGGGAAGGCGAACGGCGCTGCCGTCTCCAATTCGGCGACTGCTTCGCTGGATAGTCCTGATCCCATGGTCCCGCACCCATCAGGCATTTATATTCTGGAGGACTGGCTCGACACTCCCAAGATGGAAATGATTGACGCAACAACCAGTAACCAGACCAAAACGGGCGGATTTCTGGGTTATGCGTTGACGGGCGGGCTGGCCTCTTTGAGCTTCAAGGCTGCCATTCCCAACCGGGAAGCACGGGTAAAGTCACCGAAAGACCAGCCGACATTCTATTTCTATTTTGACCAAGCCAATGCGTCTTTGTCTGATCGCGGTAATTTTTGGGGTGCGAATGCCGTGACCTCTCCCGCGGAGTTCAGTCTGGTGCGCTTCAAGGTGAAAAAGAACCGGCGGGAGGCCAAAGTCGGTTCGTTCAATATTGGCGGTGCAAAAACTGGCGTGATGGAGAAAGACCAGATACCGTTCGACTATGACCGGCTGGCGCCCGGCGTGTTCGAGGTTCGCCCGCTGCAGTCATTGGAAGAAGGCGAATACGGATTTATCTATTCGTCGTCCACAGGCGGCAGTGCGATCGGCATGGCAGGCGCAGGTTCGACGACCTCACGCATTTTCGACTTCTCAATCAAGGATGCGGCGGCCGAGTAAGCCACCTGCGTTTGAAGACTGATGGAATCAAAAAGGGCGCCGGAGTTTCCTCCAGCGCCCTTTTCAATGTTTGAACGTATGGCTTAACCCTGACGTTCGCCAGTCATAGCCATTGAACCGAATGCGCCTGCATTGACAGAGCCGGTCAGCTGATCGCCATCAACAGTCGCTGTGCCTTCGAGCTTCATTGGCATCGGAACAGTCATGTTCATGGTCCATGTCAGCGTGTTGCCGTCAATCTTGCCGTCTTCGACATCCATGCTGCCCATTGCACCTTGGTTTGAACCGGTGAAGGTTGTGCCGTCATCGCTCGGGACAACGGTGAAGGTGCTTTTCTGGTCGCCCATCGGGCTTTTGGTTACGCAATCATAAGTGCCTGCTACGGACATATTCATTCTCCTATATTCAATTGTCTAACGAATTATTCGGCTGATGTTTCCCGCACTTCCACGGGCAGGCCCAGTGCGTCAAGCTGCGGACGTACCACCTCGGCATCTCCGACCACTACGAATACCAGATCATCACCGCGCAATGCCTGCAATGCCGCAGCGTCAAGCTGATCTGTCGTCAGCGCCGAATATTTTTGCGCCAATGTCTCGTAATAATCGTCAGGACGGTCATAGGTCACGATGTTCACAATTCCGCCAAGCACATCGTTCGATGTTTCAAACTGGCCGGGCAGTTCGCGAACATTACCGTTGATCAGCCGTGTCAGCTCTTCCTGTGTGACGCCGTTGCCGCTGGTATACGATGCCAGATCCTTACGCAGTTCGGCAATGGAATCGCCGGTACGGTCAGCCTGAACCGGCGCGTAAAGCAGGAAGCTGGAACGGTCGAGCGGAGCCTGCAGCAAACTGCGAACGCCATATGACCAGCCTTTAGTTTCACGCAGGTTCATGTTGATCCGGCTCAGGAAGCCGCCGCCAAACACCTCGTTGGCGGAGCGTAGGACGGTGAGATCATCCGTACCCTTCTGATCAAGCACGCGGCCGCCAAAGATGATCGATTGCGGCGAATTTGGCCGGTTGATCAGGATGATGCGCGGTTCCGGTGTCGGGATGGGCGCATCGTAGCTCTTCACTGGTGCCGGAGTGGCCGGGGCTTTCCAGTCACCAAAGCTTGCATTGAGCAAGCGCACGGTTTCTTCCAGCGTCGTGTCGCCAACAACAAACACGCGGGCCAGATCGGGTCGCAGCCATTTCTGGTGGAAGCCCGACAGATCAGCACGGGTGAGAGAGGACACGACATCCGCATCACCCGTTCCGCTTGGCGGAATGCTGTAGGGGTGCTGCGATCCGAACAGGATAGGTGCCAAGGCGCGCTGTCCGATTTGTGCCGGGCTGTTCAGCTCGTTCTTGATGCGTGTCAATTGCTGCGCGCGCACGCGTTCAAGGTCGCTTTCCTTGAATGCCGGATTGCGCACATAATCGGCCAGCAAATTGAGCGAGCCGAGCAAATTGGGCGTAACCGCGCTCATCGAGAAGAAGGTGGTATCCGCATTGGCGCCGCCGCCAATGCTCGCGCCCAGCTGTTCGCGGGCCACAGCCAGCTCTTCGGAAGACAGGTTCGCCGTGCCTTCATCCATCACTTGCAGCATCATGGAATGCAGGCCCAGCTTATCCGCCGGGTCTGCGCCGTAGCCGGCATTGAAGGACATCCGCAGATTGACCACCGGCACTGCGTCACGGCGGGCAAAATACACTTCCATGCCGTTATCCAGTGTGGCGCGTTCGATTTCCGGGAAGTCCAGAGGCTTCAGTTCGGTGACAGGTGGTAGCTCGCTGCGGTCAGCTTCCGGAACGCCTGTGACACCGCCAATTTCGTCAGGGCTGATAAAGAATGCAGGCTGCATTTCTCCGCCTTCAGGAGAAACCACGTAACCGCCGCGGTTCTCGCCGCCTTCGGTGCGCTCGCCTGGCTCGACGATCAATTCGAAGGTCGGGCGCGAAATCCATTTTGCAGTGACATCACGCACTTGCTCGGGTGTCAGCGCTGCCGCGCGGGTCAGCGTGGTTTTATAGGCAGCAGGATCGCCTTGATAGAGCAGACCTTCAGCCAGCGTTGGCGCTTTACCGCCAAATCCGCCGACTTGTTCCAGTCCGCGGATTTGGCCAGCGGCATAGACTGTTGTTGCGCGCTGGATTTCATCCGCTGTCGGGCCTTCGGCGACAAATTTGGCGATCTCTGCGTCAAGCGCTGCGGCCAGCGTTTCCTTATCCACGCCCGGCTTCGCATCGGCATAGACGACAAACTGACCTGCCTGCGCAAAGATGCTTGCACGGGCGACTACGCGCACAGCCAGCTGTTGCTCGCGCACGAGGCTGTTATCCAGTCTCGAGGAAGCCAGTCCGCCCAACACGGTCGCGCCCATGGACAATGGCAAGAAGTCCGGATTGTCGAGGCCGGGTACCGCCCACATACGATAGAGGCGCGGCGTTGCAACGCGGTCATAGATGGTCTTGGATTTGGGCGCGTCGAGAGTCGGGATCGGCGCATCCACCGTTGGTGTTTCCGGCCCGCGCTTAATCGCGCCGAACCACTTGTTCACTTTCTCTTTCGCGGTCGCTGTGTCGATATCACCGGCCAGCACCAGAATGGCGTTATTGGGGCCGTAATTGTCGCGGAACCAGTCTTTCACATCGTCCAGTGTTGCCGAAGACAGATCGTCCATCGAACCGATTGTAGAGTGATGATAAGGGTGGCCGGAGGGGTAGAGGTTTTCCAACTGCTCATACTGGGTCAGGCCGTATGGCTGATTATCGCCCTGCCGTTTCTCGTTCTGGACAACGCCGATCTGGTTATCCAGCTTTTCCTGCGTCACCGCGCCGAGCAGATAGCCCATACGGTCGCTTTCCAGCATCAGCGTCCGGTCAATTGCGCCGGTCGGGACAGTCTGGAAATAGTTCGTCCGGTCAAACCACGTGGTGCCGTTAAAGTCGGTCGCGCCTACTTGCTGGAGCGGCCCGAAGAAATCGCCCGGCGCATTCTCGGATCCGTTGAACATCAGGTGTTCGAACAAATGGGCAAAGCCGGTCTTGCCTTTAGGTTCGTGCTTGGAACCGACATCATACCACACAGATACGCCGATGACCGGCGCTTTGCGGTCTTCGTGGACCAGAACTGTCAAGCCGTTGGCCAATTCGAACTGGTCATAGGGGATCGACACGGCGTCAATAAGTTCGCTGACAGGGGCAGGCGCTGCTACCGGTGCAGGTGCCGCAATATCTGCAACTGATGCGACTGTCTGGACAGGTTCGGCAGCGGTTGTCTGGCAGGCGGCAAGTGACAGCGCGACAAGGCTTGCCGAAGCAAAGCGGGCGATGGGTGTGAGACGCATTTTGTAATCCCCTGTATTAACTTGAGTATTAACTTGAGTATTAACTTGAGTATCAAGATGTGCACGAATTCGTGTATTATCCTGGTCATCTGATGTGACCATATGAAGCCGGATTAGCGTTCGGGTCAATTGGTCCTGACCTTCTTTCGGCTTTTGGCATTCCTAAGCGCGTCCTCGCGCCAAAAATGTACTGGTTTCAACTCTTTTCGGACGAACAGCGCTGCCTGATCCGCGAAATGCACGCTTTCCGGCCGCGTTGTTGCGGCACCGTATGGCTGGATCGATTCTGACCGGACCCGTTGGCCCGGTTCCCACTCGACAAACATCAGGAAACTGTCCCCGTGACGCACTGACAATCGGCCGTCATCATCGACCGTCCAAAGGGTCGATGCGCGCAATGTGTCGCTGCCTCCATCAAGAGGCAAATCGACATCGCCTTGTCTCAGACGCAGCAATTCGCCCATGGGCGGATCCAGTCGGTCAAAATGGGTTTTTAGATGTTCAACCGATTGCTCCAGTTGCTCACGCGCATCGGGCGTTTGCTGGTTCTGATATTCGGCGCTCATCCACGGAAGGATCATCAGCAGAGCCAAAGCATCCGAACGACCTATGCCATCAGAGGTCAGGTCCCAATCGGCAAGCAAACTTTGCGCTTCGGCCAGCTCGGCCTCTCTCGTCAGGTCGAGCGCGGCCACACTATCCAGCATATCGGCGACATAACCTGCACGCTCGTAACCGGTATCATATTTGATCTTCTCCAGCGTTGGCCGGTCAATGATGTCGTATTGCGCCATCAGCTTTTCTGTCCGGCGGGCGCGGTTCGTCATTTTGAGTTCCACCCCCAGTTCCGGAGCGACGCTGTCGGGCGAGATATCGTCTGCAGGACCAGCCGCCGAATATGGCTGGTTGTTCGCATTATACACCCAGCCGCTGGACGGGTTGATGACTTTGGGAATTTCCGCGTAATCGACTGCGCCATTCCAGATCAGCGCGCTTTGATCTCCGGGCAGAATGCCGCGCCAGTTGGGGCCCTTGGACCGGTCAGGAATTGCGGCGTTATAGACATAGGCAATATTCCCTTCCTGATCGCCATATATGAAGTTGGTCGAGGGGATATCCATCCGCGCCAGAATGCTTTGCCATTCGGCAAATGTCTGCGCCTTATTTAGGCGGTAATAGGCGTCCAGCTGGCCGATATTGTCGATCCCGCCGTAACGGATGGCGAAGGCGCCATCATCATTGATAATCACCGGACCATGCACGCTGCGATGCACTTCGCGCCGGATGGGCACAATAATCGGACCAATCTTTACCGGTAGGGTTACCGTTTCGCTTTCCAGATCGCGCCATTCGCCGTCCATCCGGTAGCGCGTACCGCTCTCGTCCATTTCCAAGCGATATACATCGGTCATATCCGGACGGTTGACTGTGTTGGTCCAGCCGAGATTTTCATTGTGACCAAGGAACGGGAAGGGGCTACCCGGGAAGTTTGCGCCGGCATAATGCCAGCCTTCATCGCTTTGCACGACCAGTTCATACCACGCGACGCCGCCGCGCCATGGCTGATGACTGTTGGAGACAAGCCGGGTGACACCGTCGCCAGACTTGGCGGGGGCAATCGCCCATGCGTTCGAACCTGAAAGCGCACCGTCACGGCCCATATTCAAAGGCAATGCAGTTGCTACATCTTCAGGCTCGCCATCTTCCATAATCGGGGCTGCCGCCGGTTCATAACCGGGGATGGGCGGCCCGAATTCGGGGCGCAAAGGTTCACCGGCAACCAGCGGCCCAATGACATTGTTGAGGCCGAAGAAAAACGGCTGGCGCAGAGTGAAGCCGGTTGCCACATCTTCCCCGTTTACCGGAAACAGATTGGCCAGCTTAACTTCACCCGCATTTTCTTGCGCATATTGGTTGAGGCCGGTGGCGTAAGCTTCAAACAGAGCCCGCGTATCTTGCGGCAAGTCCGCATAATGCCGTTCAGCAGTGCCGCGCGCGTCAAGCAGATGGTAGACGTAATCTACCTGCGCGCCATCTTCTCCCGCAATCGCGCCATAGCGCCCGCGCGCCATTGCGATCACATCCTGCAAGGTGAAGAAGTCATCTTCCGCATGGGCAATCGCCACGCCGTAAGCCACGTCAGCATCTGTTTTGCCGTAAATATGCGGCACGCCAAATTCGGTGCGCACAATTTCAGCCTCCAGGCCGCGTTCCCACATATTGGACGGCTGCTTGCTCTCCTCCGCGAAGAACGGTTCCCAGCTCATCAGGCCGACTAATGCCACCAGCACCAAAGCCAGCACTGCCCAGCCAGCGCGCGCAAACCATTTTCTCATTCATGCACCTCTCTCGGCATAAGGCGTAGCGCGATTGCCTCCAGCCGTGAAGCGTTGGCTGAGGATTGGCGGAATAATTCTGCCGCCGGTCTATTGAAAGCGGGTCGAGGTCCTATATGTCAGTAATACACCTCTGGCGAAATTGCCGGACAGGGCTTGTGGTGCAAAAATGCCACACTATCTCTGGCGGGTACCGAATGAAGGATAAGGCATGAACTTGGAAAAATTCACTGATCGCGCAAAGGGCTTTTTGCAGTCCGCGCAGACAGTCGCGATCCGGAACAGCCATCAGCGCATTTCGCCCACCCACTTGCTGAAGGCACTGCTGGAAGATGATGAGGGTATGGCCGCCGGATTGATCCAGCGAGCCGGCGGCAACACCGCGGCTGCTCAGGATCTGGTTGACGAGGCGCTGGCGAAGATACCTGCCGTATCGGGCGGCGGCGCGCAGCAGACCCCTGGGTTGGATAATGATGCCGTTCGCGTGCTCGATCAGGCCGAACAGATTGCAGAGAAAGCAGGCGACAGCTTCGTGACTGTCGAGCGGCTGCTGGTCGCACTGACGCTCGCATCCACGACCACGGCGGGGCAGGCGCTGAAAGAAGCCAATCTTGATCCGCAGGCGTTGAACGCCGCGATCAATGAACTGCGCGGCGGACGCTCTGCGGATTCGGCAAGCGCAGAAGATGCATATGACGCGATGAAGCGGTATGCCCGCGATCTGACCCAAGCTGCTCGCGATGGTAAGCTTGATCCGGTAATCGGCCGCGACGAGGAAATTCGCCGCACCATCCAGATTCTCGCGCGCAGAACCAAGAACAACCCTGCGCTGATCGGCGAGCCGGGAACGGGCAAAACTGCGATTGCAGAGGGTCTTGCGCTACGGATCGCCAATGGCGATGTGCCGGACAGTTTGAAGGGGCGCACGCTGATGAGCCTCGACATGGGCGCATTGATTGCCGGCGCGAAATATCGCGGCGAATTTGAGGAGCGACTGAAGGCTGTACTCGATGAAGTTAAGGGCGCAGACGGCCAGATCATCCTGTTCATTGACGAGATGCATACACTGATCGGTGCGGGCGCCTCGGAAGGCTCTATGGATGCGTCCAACCTGCTGAAACCGGCACTGTCCCGCGGCGAACTGCATTGTATCGGTGCGACCACGCTGGACGAGTATCAGAAATATGTCGAGAAAGACCCCGCGCTGCAACGCCGGTTCCAGTCGGTCTATATCGATGAACCGACTGTTGAAGACACAGTATCCATCCTGCGCGGTCTGAAAGAGAAATACGAGCTCCATCACGGGGTGCGGATCACGGATGGCGCGATTGTCGCCGCTGCGACTTTGTCAAACCGCTATATCCAGAATCGCTTCCTGCCGGACAAAGCCATTGATCTGATGGATGAGGCGGCGAGCCGTATCCGGATGGAAGTTGAATCCAAGCCCGAAGAGATCGAGGGTCTGGACCGGCGCATCATTCAGCTGAAAATCGAAGAATCGGCGCTGTCGAAAGAGACCGACGGCGCATCGAAGGACCGGTTGAAGGCGCTGCGCGAAGAGCTTGCCAATCTGGAACAGCAATCATCCGAATTGACGACGCGCTGGCAGAATGAACGCGACAAGATTCAGGCCGAGGGCAAGCTGAAAGAACAGCTTGATGCCGCGCGGCTGGAACTGGAGCAAGCCCAACGGGACGGCGATCTCGCCAAAGCCGGTGAGCTTTCTTACGGCAAGATCCCTGAGCTTGAAAAAGCGATCGAAGCGGCTGGTGAGCAAACCGAAAATGCCATGCTGCGCGAAGAAGTGACCGAAGATGACATTGCGGCCGTGGTGTCACGCTCCACCGGAATTCCGATCGACCGGATGATGGAAGGAGAGCGCGAAAAGCTGCTCCAGATGGAAGAAGTCATCGGCAAACGGGTCATCGGACAAAGGCAGCCAATCGAAGCTGTGTCAAAAGCAATCCGCCGCGCCCGCGCCGGACTGCAAGATCCAAACCGCCCGCTGGGTTCATTCCTGTTCCTCGGCCCGACCGGTGTAGGTAAAACCGAGCTGACCAAGGCCTTGGCGGAGTTCATGTTCGACGATGACAGCGCGATGGTGCGCATTGATATGTCGGAGTTTATGGAGAAACACGCCGTTGCCCGCCTGATCGGCGCGCCTCCCGGCTATGTCGGATATGAGGAGGGCGGGGTTCTGACCGAAGCGGTCCGCCGCCGGCCATATCAGGTGATCCTGTTTGACGAGGTCGAGAAAGCGCATAGCGACGTATTCAACGTGCTGCTGCAAGTGCTGGACGATGGACGCCTGACAGACGGGCAGGGCCGCGTGGTCGATTTTGCGAATACGCTGATCATTCTGACATCGAACCTGGGCAGCCAGTATCTCGCCAATATGGAAGACGACCAGAAGGTAGCTGATGTCGAACCTCAGGTAATGGATGTGGTGCGCGGACATTTCCGCCCCGAATTCCTGAACCGTTTGGACGAGATCATCTTGTTCCACCGGCTGGCGCAGGAACATATGGCTCCGATTGTCGCCATTCAGGTGAAGCGGGTGCAGAAGCTCCTGAAAGATCGCAAGATTACGCTCGATCTGACCGACGCAGCCCTGCGCTGGCTGGGCAGAGTAGGGTACGACCCTGTTTACGGCGCCCGGCCGCTGAAACGTGCTGTCCAGCGCTATTTGCAGGATCCGCTTGCAGACATGATTCTTCAAGGCAACGTGCCCGATGGAAGCACGCTGAAGATCGACGAAGGCGATGGAGAATTGGCAATCGTGGTGGAATGA
>JAHDBR010000069.1 GCA_020630295.1 Sphingomonadaceae bacterium | reverse complement strand
GCCTTTGCACGGCGGACCAGCCACGCGATCGACAGCAGGAAGAACGGGATTGCGCCAATATAGATCGCGCCGAAAATATACGGATTAACGCCGTATTCCGCGCCAAGTGACAAGAACCATTGATTGATCGTTTCGAGCATCAGCCCCTCCATTCATATGCCGGATATTCGGCATATGCGCCGGTTTCGTTACACGGTGCTGATTACAGCAATTTGGCAATGTCTTTCGCAATCCGTTCCGGTGCGTCTTGCGGGGCGTAACGCTTCACCACTTCGCCATCGCGGTTGATGAGAAACTTCGTGAAGTTCCATTTGATCTGTTTGCTGCCCATCAATCCGGGCGCTTCGGCCTTCATCCAGTCAAATACCGGGCTGGCATCCGCGCCGTTAACGTCGACCTTTTTGAGCAACGGGAATGTCACACCGAAATTGACTGAACAAAACTCTGCAATTTCGTCTGACGATCCGGGCTCCTGACCGCCAAACTGGTTGCAGGGAAAACCCAGAACCTCGAAATCCTGATCGCCATATTGTTGATACAGCTTTTCCAGCCCTTCATATTGTGGCGTAAAACCGCATTTGCTGGCGGTATTGACCACTAACAGAACCTTACCCTTCTTCTCAGCCAGATCGAGCTTCGACCCATCAGGCTTTTCTACGGCAAAATCTGCAATGGTGGTCATGGTACATCCTTCGGTTCGGCTATCTGGTGGACAGCATATATGCAGCCGATGTGCATTTGCTAGGTATCGGTACGGCGAAGCGCTGGAGGAAATCTAGCTGAGCTTGCCTTCATGCAACCGGACCACGCGGTCCATCCGCGCCGCCAGACGTTCATTATGCGTCGCGACCAGTGCCGCGCTACCCTCGCCGCGAACCAGCCGGAGAAACTCCTCAAACACCTTGTCCGCAGTAATCTCGTCCAGATTGCCCGTTGGCTCGTCCGCCAGCACCAATTGCGGACGGTTCGCCAGCGCACGCGCAACGGCAACGCGCTGTTGTTCGCCGCCCGAAAGTTTGCTGGGCCGGTGATCAAGCCGCTGCGCCAGACCCAGCGCACCAAGTAATTCCTCCGCCCTCGCCTCAGCCTCCGCCTGCTTCTTGCCGACTACCAATTGCGGAAGAAGGACGTTTTCCTTGGCATTAAAGTCCGGCAGCAGGTGGTGGAACTGATACACGAAACCCAGATGATTACGGCGCAGCTGCGTGCGTCCATCAGACGGCAGCACTGTTGCATCCTGCCCTGCAATCTCAATCTTGCCGCCAAAGCCGCCTTCCAGCAGGCCGACCGCCTGAAGCATAGTCGACTTGCCCGAGCCTGACGGGCCAAGCAACGCGACAATCTCACCCGGCTGGATTTCCAGATCGACACCGCGCAGCACATCAATGGTGACATCACCCTGCTCAAAAGAGCGCGTTAGGCCGGTGAGTTTAACGACAGGATTACTCATAACGCAGCACCTGCACAGGGTCGGTATTGGCCGCTTTGAATGCGGGGTAAAGCGTCGCCAGGAAACTGAGCGTCATGGCCAGAACCGAAATGCCGACAACTTCCATCGGGTCCACACGCGCCGGAAGGTCAGTCAGGAACCGCACAGAGGGGTCCCACAGGGCCTGCCCCGTCACTGTCTCCAGAAACTTCACAATGCCCTGGCGGAAATACAGGATCAGGAAGCCTAGTATGAGACCGGTTACCGTCCCGAACGCGCCGATCACGGTTCCTGTAGTCACAAAGATTTTCAGTATATTTCGCCGCGTTGCGCCCATTGTCCGCAAGATAGCAATGTCGCGCGTTTTGGCGCGCACCAGCATCACCAGCGATGATAGGATGTTGAACGCGGCAACCAGCACAATCAGCGACAGGGCAAAGAACATCGCCACTCGCTCAACCTCCAACGCCTCGAATATGCTCGAGTTAATCTCGCGCCAATCGTTGATCACCGCCTCGCTGGCGATTTTTGGCTCTAGGGGTGCAAGGATGCGGCCAACATCCTCTGCATCCGTCGTCATCACTTCAATCAAGCCGATGGAATCGCCGGTCAGCAGCAAAGTCTGCGCATCCTTGATCGGCATCACCACGAACACCTGATCAAATTCGTACACACCTGTTTCGATGAACGCGGCTACTTCGTAGGCAACTTGCCGCGGAACTGTTCCGAAAGGCGTAGTGCGGCCGGCCGGGTTGAGAATGGTGATCGTATCGCCCACCCGCGCGCCAAGGTTCATCGCCAGACGCGACCCAATCGCAACCTTGCTTGCATCCGGCGTTATTGCGGACAGATTGCCCTGCACCAGATTTTCGCTGAGCTTGCCAATGTCGCTTTGCGTATTGCCGCGCACTTGTACGGCTTCCACCCGGCCATTGAAAGTAACCAGCAAAGGCTGCTCGATCATTGGCGATGCGCTGACCACATCCGGCGTGGCGAGCACTTCTTCCAGAATGCCCTCCCAATTTTCCAGATCGCCGTCATATGCCTGAATAATCGCATGGCCATTCAGATTGACGAACCGGTCCAGCAATTCGCCGCGGAATCCGTTCATCACGCTCATCACCACGATCAGCAACGCCACGCTGAGCATGACCACGCCCACGCTGATACCCGCGACCAAGGCGATAAAGCCTTCGCCCTTGCCCGGCATCATATAGCGGCGGGTAATCGTCCATTCAAAAGGGGATAGAAACAAGATGGCTGACTGTATCCGTTATAATTCAATGCGGTCTGTAAGGGGCCTTTCCTGTCGCTGCAATTAAATCTGCGCAATATCTGTGTGAGTCCGGCAAATTCGCCCAACCGCCCCCTTGTAATTAAACCGTAACACCGCCAATGAGCGAGCCGTCACACGCAAACTCTAGCGGCACCTTTTTCGGGCAGCACCGGGCGGTCAATTCATGAACCTTACTCACCCGTTTTTAGACACCAATGGCGATAAACTGCGCGAAGAATGCGGAGTGTTTGGCGTCATCAACATTCCCGATGCTTCTGCCATGGCAGCGCTTGGCCTCCATTCGTTGCAACATCGCGGGCAAGAAGCAGCCGGCATTACCAGCTATGACGGGGACCGGTTCTACAGCTTGCGCGGCACGGGCCATGTGGCGGATAATTTCTCCAGCGAAGAAGCGCTTGGCGAATTACCCGGGCATATGGCCGCAGGGCACGTGCGCTATTCCACCACGGGCGGATCCGGCCTGCGCAATGTTCAACCGCTCTACGCCGATCTGGCCAGCGGCGGCTTTGCAGTTGCGCATAATGGCAATATTTCCAACGCACAGACCCTGCGCCATGAACTGGTCAGCCGGGGTGCTATCTTCCAGTCAACTTCCGATACAGAAGTCATCATCCATCTGGTCGCCACCAGCCGCTATCCCACCATTGTCGACCGTCTGGTAGACGCGCTGCGGATGGTTGAAGGTGCATATTCGCTCATCGTAATGACGCCAGAAGGTATGATCGCCTGCCGCGATCCGCACGGCATCCGTCCGCTGGTTATGGGCAAGATCGGCAAGACAACTGTCTTCGCCAGCGAAAGCGTGGCGTTTGATGTAATCGGCGCGGAATTTGTGCGCGAGGTCGAGCCGGGTGAACTTATCCGTATCGGGTTTGACGGCGAACTGGAAACGCTGCGCCCCTTCGGAGATATCAAGCCGCGCCCGTGCATTTTCGAGCACGTCTATTTCAGTCGGCCTGACTCGGTCTTTGTTGGCCAGTCGGTCTATTCCTCGCGCAAATCAATTGGCGAGCAATTGGCCATTGAAAGTCCGGCAGATGTCGATCTGGTGGTTCCCGTGCCTGATAGCGGGGTCCCTGCTGCCATAGGCTATGCCCAGCAAGCGGGCGTACCATTCGAACTGGGCATCATCCGTTCACACTATGTAGGCCGGACGTTCATTCAACCGACGCAAGGCGCGCGATCATCCAGCGTTTCCCTGAAACACAACGCCAATAGCGCGCTGGTTAAAGGCAAGCGGATTGTCCTGATTGACGATTCCCTGGTGCGCGGCACAACCAGCATCAAGATTGTCCAGATGATGCGCGATGCCGGGGCGACAGAGGTGCATTTCCGTGTCGCCAGCCCGCCATTCGCCCATAGCTGCTTCTATGGTGTCGATACGCCGGAGCGGGAGAAACTGCTCGCCGCGCGCATGGATCTGGAACCGATGCGCGAATATATCGGCGCGGACAGTCTGGCCTTTGTTTCGATTGACGGGCTTTACCGCGCGGTTGGCTTGGAGAAACGCGAAAACACCTGCCCGCAATATTGCGATGCGTGCTTTACCGGCGAATATCCAACATCGCTGACCGATATGAATGCCCGCAAAAATGCCGATGCGCAGCTCTCGTTCGACAAGGTTGATTGATGACAGACACAAAGCAATTTGACGGAAAGCTGGCGCTTGTCACCGGTTCCAGCCGCGGCATCGGCGCAGCAACAGCCAAGGCGCTGGCCGCGCAAGGTGCGCACGTAATTCTGACCGGCCGCGATGTCAAAGCACTGGAAGCGGTCGAGGACGAAATTCACGCCATTGGCGGCAATTCCACCATTGCACCTGTCGACATGACCGAAGCGGACGGTGTTGCGCGATTGGCCAGTGCGATTTCGGGCCGCTGGGACAAATTGGATTTTCTGATCCTGTCAGCAGCCTATCTGCCGGCTCTCACTCCGGTGACACAGATCGACCAGAAACAGTTCAGCCAGGCTATTACTGTTAATTTGCTGGCCACGCAGGCGTTTCTGGCCGCGTTCGATCCGTTGCTTAAACGGGCCGAGCAGGGACGCGTCATTGGCTTGACCAGCAGCGTTGGTGCAACCGCCCGCCCCTATTGGGCTGCCTATGGCACGACCAAGGCCGCATTCGACTCGCTGCTGGAAAGTTATGCGCAGGAAGTAGAGAAAATTGGCGGGGTGAAGGTGGCTATCGTTGATCCCGGCGCGACTCGCACGGCGATGCGCGCGAAGGCATATCCCGGCGAAGACCCGATGACTCTCAAAACTCCGGACGTAGTCGCTGACCGTATCGTCCAATTGCTGGTTGAGGATTTTGCAACCTGCCATAGGGAAATGGTCGTAAAGCCCTCTTAACTATTTAACGAAACGTACAAGAAACCAGCATCGGCCACTTTGTGCAAAGGTTGAACGGAAAGACCTCCGAAAGGTTCGGGGTCAGTATCAACCGATAGAGGCCAAGGATGCTGGTTGATCAATACGATTCATACGCTGAAGCGGCGCAGGAAGATCGCTGCTCTCCGCGCACCAAACTCACCATCCCGTCGCAATTGCGGGCTTCAGGTGGCCGGGCATTCTGTACAGTGGTGCATGACCTGTCCATCTCAGGTTTTTCTGCAGCGGCAATCAACAGGATGCACGAAGGCCAGCGGTGCTGGATCACTCTGCCCGGCTTGGAATCACTTCAGGCAGAGGTCGTCTGGTGGGACAATTCAATTGTCGGCTGCGCCTTTATGGAATTGCTCAGCCCGATTGTGCACGAGAACATCCTACAGCGTTACAGCCCGTCGGTGATGTACCGGTCCACGCTGTAATTGGCCAAGTTTATAATTAGCCAGGTTAAGGGGTAGCCCCCTACCCTTGAAAGGCGGGTTGTTCGTTCCGGGCAACTCGCCTTTTTCAGCGGGCAGCATCAGCCTCTTCGTCGCTGGCTGGTGCGGGCGCCGCCGTAGGCAGAGCATCAATCGCCTGCTGAACCCGTTTGTAGAATGCCTCTCGCTCGGCACCCACGCCGTCATAGTCAGTCGCGACAGGCCAGTTGCTGTTAGACGCAATCACGAGATTTCGCGCAGGATCGATGAAGATACCTTGCCCGAAGATTCCCTGCGCCGCGAAACTGCCGCTGTCATTGGTCCACCATTGGAATCCATATCCGCGCTCCGGAGCGCCAATATCTGCCTGCTTGGTTGTAGCTTCTGCAAGCCAGCCATCGGGCACGACTTGCGCGCCGCCGGCAATCCCGCCTTCCAAGATAAACTGGCCAAAACGCGCGAAATCGCGCGTAGCCGCCTGAATGCAGCACCCGCTTATCTCGTGCCCGGTTGAACCGAGAAGCCATGTCGCATCCTGCTCCATTCCATAGGGCGCCCAGACTTTCTCAGACAGATATTCCGCCAGCGGCTTTCCGGTAGCCTCGCTCACCAAAACCCCAATCAGGTTTGTTTCGCCGGTTTTATAGACCCACTTCTCGCCCGCCGGAGCTTCACGCGGCAGCGTTTTCATATAGCTGACAGTTACATCTTCGCCCTCAGCGGCCTGATGTTCGTTAAACAAAGCCACATCAGATTTCGGATCGGTGTAATCTTCATTCCAGCGCACACCCGATGTCATGGTCAACAACTGGCGCACAGTTACCTCATCATATGCAGAGCCTTTCAGGCCTTCGATATAATCGGTGACCTTGTCATCCAGGCTCTTGATATGGCCATCCTTCACCGCCGCGCCGACCATTGTGGAAGTAAGGCTTTTGGCGACGGAGAAACTGGTCCACTTGCCTTCCGGGCCGAAATCCAGGCCGTATTTTTCCAGCACCACTTTGCCGTCATGCAGGATGACCAGTGCAGATGTGCGCTGGCTGGTCATGTAATCCGCGACATCCAGGTTCAATGGCGCGCCGGCAGGAAGCGGATATACGCTATCGCCAGCTTCTATCACACGCGCATCGGCCAGAACCGGCATCGCATCCAGAGCGCGGAACGCGGCATCACGCTGCTCGGTAGACCAGAACAGCACATTCCGGTCAGTCGGGAGATTCGCAAGCAAGGCGCGCTGGTCCTTGTCGAGAGTGGCCCAGAAGATTACCCCGCACGCCAGCAGAACAACCAAGATGCCAATGATCCACTTTTTCATAATACCCCTCCCAAACACCCGATCTAGCCGGGCTTGACCAGCGTGACCTGACTTACGTCAATGCCGCCCGCTCGAAACCCGCCTTCGCAATACATCAGATAAAACCGCCACAACCGGATGAAGCGCGCGTCGAACCCGCTGGGCAAGCTGCCCGCATCCACGGCTGCATCAAAATTGTCCCGCCATATTTTCAGCGTTTCGGCATAATCCATGGCGAAATCGTGCTGATCTTCCCAGCGCAGCCCGCGCTCTGCGGCCAATTCGCGAAATTCGCTTTCGCGGATCAGCAATCCGCCGGGGAAAATATAGGCCTGAATGAAATCGGCGCTGGCGGCATAGGCATCGAACAAGTCATCGTTGAAGCTGATGAACTGTATCGCAGCGCGGCCGCCCGGTTTCAGGTTGCGCGCGATGCAGTCAAAATAGCTGGGCCAATATTCGCGCCCGACCGCCTCGACCATCTCCACACTGACGATCGCGTCGACTTGCTCCGCTGTGTCGCGGTAATCCTGTTTGCGGAAATCAATGGCCGGATTGTGATGTTCTCGGGCCCAAGCCAGCTGTTCTTCCGACAGGCTTATGGCAGTCACATCCGCCCCGCGACCCGCCAGATAATCGGCCAGAGCGCCCCAACCGCAACCAATTTCCAGAACCGTTTCCGGTGACCCGATCCGCTGTGCCAGATGTTCCCATTTGCGGCGCTGTGCCGCTTCCAGATCATCATCACCGTCGAAGACCGCACTGGAATAACTCATTGTCGGGTCAAGCCACCGGGCATAGAAATCATTGCCCAAATCGTAATGCGCATGAATGTTGCGCTCCGCTCCGCTTTTGCTGTTGCGGTTGAGCCAATGGGCAATCTTGGCCGCCCAGCGAAACGGCCCTTTCGCGCGTCCGGTTGCGCCAAGCGAGGCCGCATTATCGTTGAATATGGCGAAAACGCTGACCGGATCGGGGCTTTCCCATTCTCCCGCTTCCCACGCCTGATACCAGCCGACCGAACCATTGGTGGCCAGCCGCACCAACCCGCGCCAGTCATTCAAATGCACAATGCATTCAAACCCGTTTGCGCGCCCGCCCAGCAGCCGCGTGGTGCCGTCAGGCAAATGGCCGAGAATGGAACCGCGTTCCAAACCGGTATCAATCCGGTCCATGATTTTGTGAAAACTGGGCGCGATCAAGCGGCTTAACAGGCCCGGCTTTCGCTCAAACCGCGATCCGCCCTCAATTAAGGGGCTTCCCCTGCTGCCGCTTTGCGCATTCATGCCGCCCCTATGCCGCCGCTATTTGCGCGGGGCAAGTGCGGCTAATCTTTCATCGCCCGATAAGCTTCCAACGCACGTTCGCGCCCCTCGCGGTGCCCGATGATTTTGGCCGGGTAATCGTCGGGCTTGCAGCCGTGTTCTTCCGGATCATGGATATAGGGCTCGCCTAGATCGGCCAGCTCGGGCACATATTCGCGGATATACCCCGCCGCATCGAACTTTTCCGATTGGCTGAGCGGAGCCATAATCCGAACGAACATATTGCTATCCACGCCGGTACCGCTGACCCATTGCCAGTTGGTGCCGTTAGAGCCGTAATCGGCATCCACCAGCGTGTCCCAGAACCATTGCTCGCCATGCGTCCAGTCAATCAGCAAGTGTTTTACCAAAAAGCTGGCGCAGATCATCCGCACACGGTTGTGCATCCAGCCAGTCTGCCACAATTGCCGCATCCCGGCATCGACGATGGGATAGCCCGTCTGGCCTTGCTGCCACGCTTCCAAGTCTTCCTGGATCAGATGTCCGCGATTGGGGTTGCGCCACAGTCCATCGCCATATCCGTCCCGGTAGCTTTCCTTGGGATAGGCAGGAAACTGGCAAATTACGTTCTGCGCATAGTCGCGCCAGATCAGTTCTTTCTCGAATGTTTTCCAGCCTTTGCTGCGCTTATCCTTGAACCGGTGCCAAATCTGGATCGGGCTGATTTCGCCGAAGTGAAGATGCGGCGACATTTGCGATGTCTTATCCACTGAGGGCAAATTGCGCGCCTCGTCATATTCATCGACCTGATCGATCCACCAATCGAGCCGGTCATGAGCGGCGCTCTCGCCCACGGTCCAGAAATCGCGCATTCCGCCTGCCCAGTCGGGGCGTGTGGGCAGCAATTCCCAATCCTCCAGAGTGTCACTATCTGGCCAGCTATCGGGCGAGCGTAAAGTCTCCGGTTGGGGCAATTCGTCGCGCGGGGGGAATTGTTCCAACGTAGATTTGGAAAACGGTGTGTAAATCTTATACGGCGTCCCCGATCCGGTGGTCACTGCGCCCGGCGGCAAAAGATAATTGCCGTCATACAGCTGCAAATCCAGCCGATCCGCCAGCGCGCCCTGTGCTTTGCGCCACCATGGCTCGTAATGGCGGATGGCGTGGACCGTATCAGCACCGGTTTCCTCGGCGATTTTGGCGAGTTCTTCCACCGCATCGCCGCGCCGTAGGATGATGCGCGAATTGCGTGCGCCGTAACTCTTGGAGAGGCTTTCCAGCGAGTGATGCAACCACCAGCGTGATGCACCGCCATAGGCGTGGCTGCCCGCTGCCTCGTCATCCAGCACATAGACCGCAATAACCGGCCCGTCCTGCGCAGCGGCAAACAAAGCCGGATGATCGGAAAAACGAAGGTCGCGGCGGAGCCAGACAATTTGCGGTTTGGTCATGCGACCAGAACGCCCCTATTCCGCCGGAAGTTCCTGACATTTCACATCGGGCAGTGCGACGGTGAA
>JAHDBR010000012.1 GCA_020630295.1 Sphingomonadaceae bacterium | reverse complement strand
TTTTTCTTTCAGGAGGGTGGTCCATGTGGTCCATGTCTCGTCCTGACAATGTCGGAGCAGCCTGATGAGTGACCGGATTTACATACGTCCCGTGGGCCTTACCCACAGCCCGCAAAGCGAACATGGCAACGCTATCCGGCTGGCTGGCGGGATGGTGTATGCCTATCGGTTTGCAGTTATCCGGCGGCGGAGCGCAGATAATGGCGGCGGGATTGTCGAGCGCATTTTGGCGACCAAGGACACGATTGACGATGTGCTGGGTAATCTGCCCGATGAGATCGCGGCAGAAGGCGGGCAGCAATGGGCGGGGCTGACCACCGCACATCCGCCGCTGCAACTGGGAGAGCGGACTATCGCGCTGGACCAGCCGCAGATCATGGGCATTCTCAATGTCACGCCGGACAGTTTCAGCGATGGCGGCGCGTTTCTGGACGATCCCGAAGTCGGACGCGCCCATGCGGCTGCTATGCTGGAAGCCGGCGCGGCGATTGTCGACATTGGCGGCGAAAGCACACGGCCCGGTGCGCCCGCAACGTGGGAAGGCGACGAGTTGGAGCGGGTCATCCCCGCGGTCGAGTATTGCGCCGGCATGGGTGCAGCGATCAGCGTGGATACGCGGCGGCCTGCGGTGATGGAAGCGGCGCTGGATGCCGGCGCGCATGTCATCAATGACGTATCGGCTTTGCGGCATGATCCGCGCAGTCTGGAACTGATGGCAAGCCGAGGCTGTCCGGTGGTGCTGATGCACGCTCCGGGTGAGGGCGAGGATCTGCACGCTAATGCCGTCTATTCGGATGTGGTGTTCGACGTGTTCGACTGGCTCAAAGCAGCGCGGGACCAAGCCATAGAGGCCGGAATAGATCGCGCGCATATCGTGCTGGACCCCGGCATCGGCTTCGGCAAGACATTGGCGGAGAACCTTGCTTTGCTGAATGCGCTTCCGCTGTTTCACGCGCTGGGGCAGCCCTTGCTGCTGGGCGCAAGCCGCAAGCGGATGATCGGGGCTTTGTCGAATGAAGCGCCCGCAGAAAAGCGGCTGGGTGGCAGCATCGCCCTGACGGTTGCGGGTATGGATGCAGGTGTGCAGCTGCACCGCGTGCATGATGCCGCAGATGCGGTTCAGGCACGCAATGTGTGGCGCGGATTACGCGATGCGGCGTTGACCGACTTTACGCAGCTTCCTGCTGACTAGAATCGGAGCTGGCAGCCGTGCGGATACGGCTGAACACGGCTTGCAGCGCTTGCTTGATCCAGTCTTCATCGACGTTCTCGTAAGCGGTGGTGATAGGGTCGCCGGGAACAGCCTTATATGCGCTCCGGTCAACCGAATCCGCGCGGAAGACGGCTTGGCCGTTCTCGTATGAAATGGCCACCGCAATGGTGCGCTTGCCGTGGATCTTGATGACAAAACGCTTCAGTTCGGCAGTCGCGCCTTCTTCGGCCATGTCGAAATCGCGGCGTTCTTCAAAGGCAGCGTGAACAAGCTCCACCAAACGTTTGAGTTTAGGAGCTTCGTCGCGGTCCCAGCGGAAACGTTCAAAATGACCTTCATCGACGATCTTCGAAAGGCCGTCGCATACTTGCTGAAAACTGTCTTGCGCCATTCTGCATTCTCCAATCGGATGATCCGGTATCACCAGAGGAATAGCGCAATATTGCTAACAAAATGGCTACACGAAGGTAGGTCCGCCATCGTTCATAGCGAAAATCCGCCATCACTGACCAAAACGGTGCCAGTGATATTTGCCGCTGCGTCGCTGAGCAAATATCCGATATTGCCTGCAATCTCGTCAGATGTGGCGAGTTTGCCGCGAGGTGTGCCAACGGCAAGCCCTTGCAAGGCTGCATCGCGGCCATGTTCTGCGGCAGCTTTGCGGAATGCCTCTCCGGTGTCCCAGATTGCGGTATCCGCGCCGCCAGGTGCAATTGCGTTGACGCGAATATTGTCCTTCGCGCTTTCTGCCGCTGCAATACGCGCCATATGTGAAACGCCGGCTTTGGCCACGCCGTATGCGCCAATGGCCGGGACAGCTTTGTGGCCGGTAATCGAGGCTACCAGAACCACGCTGCCGCCGCCCGATGCCTTCATCGCTTTCAGCGAGGTGCGCAAGGTGAGAAATGCGCCGTCAAGATTGACCGACATGACGCGGCGCCAATCCTCGAATGAATGGTCTGCAAAGGGAGAGAATGCGCCAATTCCGGCATTGATGACCGAGTAGTCGAGGCCCTCCATTTGGCCGTCCAGTCCGTTCCAGAACGCCTCATCGCTAACATCGGCAGCATGCAGCTCTGTTTGGCACACCAGCTTCAGAGCCGACAGACCCGCCTCGTCTCGGTCAACCAGTATCAGCTTTCCGATACCCTGATTATCAAGCCATCGGGCGCAAGAGGCACCAATGCCGGATGCGGCACCGGTTATGAGAGCGGAGCGTTTCGAAATGTCATCTGAAAAAAGCATGGCGCGGATTAGGCAGCCGTAGCAGCCAAGTCCAGCAACATCGGAACCGTCCTACGGGTGATTTAGGCTGCGTCACCAATGCCAAGGTCGCTCAGCTTGCGGTATAGCGTCGAGCGCCCAATACCCAAACGGCGGGCAACCTCTGTCATGCGTCCGCGGTAATGACCGATTGCCAAACGGATTACGTCAGCCTCGATGTCTTCTAGCGGGCGCAAATTGCCATCGGCTGCATAGAGCATGACGCCGACACCCTCCTGCATCGGGTTGACCTCTTCGGTCACTTCGCCAACGGCTTCGGAAAGCTGCGGAAAGCTGGATGCAGTTAGTGTCTCGCGGTCGCAAAATACCGCCGCCCGAAACAATACAGCCTGCAATTGGCGGACATTGCCGGGCCAATCGAATGCAGACAGCAAGGCCAGAGCGCTGTCACTGATAGACATATGTCGCAGACCGGGTTGCTCGCCAATGCGCGACAGGAAATGCCGGGCCAATGCGGGGATATCGCCAGCGCGCTGACGAAGCGGCGGCAACGTAATCTTGGTCTGGGAAATGTATTCCAGCAGATCAGGATGAAAATGGCCGATCGCGTTTTTGCCATCGTTTAGGTCTGCCAGCGGCAAGTTGCTGGCGCTCAGCACGCGCACATCCACGCGGAAGCCGTGCTTGGCGCCGACGGGACGAACAATCCCGCTGGATAGGGTCTCTGCTAGGCGGGCTTGCAAGTCTTCGTTCAGCCGGTCGATCTCGTCGAGGATAAGAGTGCCACCATCGCAATGCTGGATCGCGCCGATTTGGCGGTCAAAGGCACCGGGAAATGCATTGGGTTCATGCCCGAACAGCACAGACTCAATTGAATTTGCCGGTACGCCGCGAATGTTGATCAGGCGCAGAGTGGCCTTGGCTCGCGGACTGGCCCCATGCATTGCACGCAGCAACATTTCCTTACCCGTTCCGCTTTCGCCTTCGATCAACACCGGACCGTGACCGCGCGCTGCTTTGGCAGCTTTGGCTAATGCAGAGCGAAATTCGGGGGCGTTGCCGATCATCGAATCAAAATCGAGATTGGCTGAAATCTTTTCGGTAAGCGGCTGAAGTTCCTCTTTCGGGGCCTCTTGCCGCGTGGCACTGCGCAGCGCTTGCATGAGCCGATCGGGCGCGACCGGTTTGATAAGGTAATCTGTGGCGCCTGCACGCATGGCATCGACAGCCAGTAGCGGGCTGGCACTGGTGGTCAGCATCAGGATCGGCATTGCCGGGCGGCGCGCTTTCAGTTCTTCGATAAGAGCGCTGGCATCGTCACCTGGTACCCACTGATCAAGGATAATTGCCGAACATTGCATCCCTTCGCGCGTGCCGAGGGTGGCAATGGCAGTTTCTGAATCTTTGACTACAAGAGTGCGCCATCCGTCACGCGCGGCGAGCGCCGTGATCAGCCGGCTTTGTGCAGGCTCATCATCGATCAGCATCAAAAGGCGAGTATCGCTTTCTACCATAACCCTCAAAATCGTCCCGTCGCGGTACAGGCGTTCGATTTAGGGACAATCAGTAAAGGTCTGATTAAGGCTATTCGGAAAGTTTGGAGGGCTTGATGCGAGCGCGTCACCGCGATAAGCCATCAATCAGAATTTCTATACACCACAGTCAATATCGAGGATTACACCCATGGCTTCTGCAAATGACATGAAAGCGGCGAACAAGACGTACGATTCTTTCATTGCAAACCTTAAGTGGAGCGTGCCGCTCATCGCGGTGATCACGGCGATCGTTGTCATTCTGATTGCTGACTAAGCCAGTATCGCTTTGCGCATAGCAGCCCTGAAAGAACGCGCCGCAGGGGAAACGCGCGTTTCGGTCACTCCTGAAACGGTGAAGAAATTCATCGCGTTGGGGGCGAATGTCGCAGTGGAAAAGGGCGCGGGACTAACTGCGTCTATTTCTGACCAGGACTATGCCAATGCAGGGGCGGAGATTGTCGCAGCAACTGCCGCCGCCAAGGGCGCCGATATTATATTGGCTGTGCAGGCGCCCGACCCGAAGAAATTGGCCAGCGCCAATACCGGCGCGATGGTCGCAGCCATATTCGACCCGTTTGGCGAAAAGCCGCGCGTAGAAGCTTATGCCAAGGCAGGGCTTGAAGCATTGGCGATGGAGTTCATGCCGCGAATAACGCGCGCGCAGAGCATGGACGTTTTGTCCAGCCAATCGAACCTGTCGGGATATAAATCTGTTCTGGCGGCCGCGCAGGAATACGGGCGCGCCTTTCCCATGATGATGACTGCCGCCGGCACTGTTCAGGCGGCACGCGTATTTGTGATGGGAGTAGGCGTTGCCGGATTGCAGGCTATTGCCACGGCCAAACGTCTGGGCGCGCAAGTTTCAGCTACCGATGTGCGCTCCGCCACTAAAGAACAGATCCAGTCGCTTGGTGCCAAACCCGTTTTCGTCGAGACTGTTGAGGGTATCGAAGGCGAGGGCAGTGGCGGCTATGCCACCGAAATGAGCGAGGAATACCAGAAGGCGCAGGCCGAACTGGTTTCAAGCCATATCGCCAAGCAGGATATTGTCATCACGACCGCGCTCATTCCAGGCCGCGCTGCACCGCGGCTGATTTCTGACGCGCAAATCGCCAGCATGAAGCCGGGAAGCGTGATCTTCGATCTGGCAGTTGCACAAGGCGGCAATGTGGAAGGAAGCGTGCCCGATCAGGTCACCGAGCGTCACGGTGTGAAGATCATGGGTTACTCCAATACACCCGCCCATCTCGCAGCGGATGCGTCTGCCCTGTATGCGCGCAATCTGTTTAATTTCCTGTCCGCCTTTTGGGACAATGAAACAGGAAAGCCGGTCCTTGATGAAGAGATCGGCAATGCCGTTCGCCTGACGCAAGGCGGGAAGGTTGTGAGCGAGAGGCTATCGCAGGCTGGATGAATAGCAGGCGAGGGGGCCTGAATTATGGACTTTATCTCAATTCTCTCGATCTTCGTGATGGCCTGTTTTGTCGGCTATTATGTCGTCTGGTCGGTTACGCCCGCGCTGCATACACCGCTGATGGCGGTGACCAATGCGATTTCCTCGGTAATCATTGTCGGCGCGCTCATCGCGTCGGCAGAGGCGGGCAGCGCGGTGGCCAAATGGCTTGGTTTGGCAGGTGTGGTTCTGGCCAGCGTCAATATTTTCGGGGGCTTTGCCGTGACGGAGCGGATGCTGGCAATGTATAAGAAGAAGGAGAAGAAATGATGCTTCCCTTCCTTGCAGCTGGCGCTGAAGCCGCCGCAACACCCGCATGGGCGATGCTCGCTTATCTTGCCGCTGGTGTCTTGTTTATCCTTGCTTTGCGCGGACTAAGTTCACCTGAAACCAGCCGGGCGGGTAACCGATACGGCATGGTGGGAATGTTGATCGCGGTCGTGACCACATTGGTCACGCATAGCATTGCGAGCCTGCCGGAAATCGGCATTGCCATCCTGCTTGGCGGAATCATCGGCTTTACCATCGCACGCCGGATCGCGATGACCGATATGCCGCAACTTGTGGCCGCGTTTCACTCTTTGGTGGGCCTTGCTGCAGTGCTGGTGGCGCTTGCTGCATTCCTTGACCCGTCCGCGTTTGGGATAACCGATAGCGCAGGGCAAATATTGACCGTCAGCCGGATAGAGCTGGCGCTGGGTGCGGCAATCGGGGCGATTACATTCTCCGGCTCGGTCATTGCTTTTGCAAAGCTGAACGGAAATATGTCGGGCACACCGATCTTGTTGCCTGGACGCCATGTGATCAATCTGGGCACGCTGGTCGCGATACTGGTGCTGACAGGCTTGTACGCGGTCAGCCCGCTTGGCGGGGCCGGTGAGGGTTGGATGTTCTGGGTCATTCTGGCTGCGGCATTCATTATCGGCTTCCTGCTAATCATCCCGATTGGCGGCGCGGATATGCCCGTGGTGGTTTCCATGCTGAACAGCTATTCCGGTTGGGCAGCGGCGGCCATGGGATTTACCCTTGGCAATACGGCAATGATCATCACCGGCGCGCTGGTCGGGGCTTCCGGGGCAATTCTGAGCTACATCATGTGCAAGGCGATGAACCGCAGTTTCATCTCGGTTATTGCGGGCGGCTTTGGTGCAGAGGCGGCTGCGGGTGACGGCGAACCGCGCGAGCAGCGGCCTTATAAACAAGGCAGCGCCGCTGATGCCGCTTTCATGCTGGAGCAAGCCGAGAATGTGATTATCATTCCGGGTTACGGCATGGCGGTGGCGCAGGCGCAGCACGCGTTGCGTGAAATGACCGATGTGCTGGAAGAAAAAGGCGTGAATGTTAAATTCGCGATCCATCCCGTTGCTGGGCGGATGCCGGGCCATATGAACGTATTGCTCGCCGAAGCCAGCGTCGATTACGACAAAGTGTTCGAGTTGGAGGACATCAACAGCGAATTTGCGCAAGCGGATGTCGCCTTCATCATCGGCGCGAATGACGTGGTCAATCCCGCCGCCAAAACCGATAAAACATCACCCATCTACGGAATGCCTGTGTTCGACGTCGATAAGGCAAAGCAGGTGTTCTTCATCAAGCGTAGCATGGGCGGAGTGGGCTATGCCGGCGTGGATAATGATGTGTTCTATATGGACCAGACCATGATGTTGCTGAGCGACGCGAAAAAGATGGTCGAAGAAATCGTGAAGAGCCTCGACTAAGCAATGCGCAAATTGCTCGTTTTTCTAGCTCTGCTGGCAGGTGTAGTTGCGCTGGCGATCAGTACTGGTCTGACTGACGGGCTGGTGCAGTGGCGGGTCAAAACCGCGCTGGTGGAAAACGGACTAAGCGAGAAGCGCGCTGAATGTATGTCCGCAAGGATGGTCGACCGGCTTAGCATCCCGCAATTGCTCAAGCTCCGCAATATGGAAGCGCAAGAGGGCGAGCCCGAAAAGCCCACCGGTCTGCGCGATTATCTACGGCGGGTGAAACGCGTCGGTGATGCAGAGGTCGTGGCTGTTACCGGAACGAGCGCGGGCCTGTGCGCTATCGGAATTGGCTGATCCTGCGGCTTAGTAGCGGGTAAAACTAGCGGTGCGGCAAAATACCAGCACGCAACCTTTGACCTTCAATCCCGAACCCGAACGGTAGACTTGCGCTTTGAAGTCGCGGCCGTCTTCAGGGCTGTAGCCATTGCCTTTGAAAGCATTTCCATCTGCTTTCAGGTTCGAGAATATCTGCAGACCTAAAAGCTTTCGGTTACGCTTCGACTTGTCGGGATTTTCTGTATCGCGCGCGCCGCCTGCCGGTTCCTTCACAAGAAACTTCGAGATTTTGCCGCACATGGATGAACCGCATTTATAGAATTGGATGACTGATTTACCATCGTCGGTTTTCCAGTTTCCGGCAATGGATGCAGGTGCCGCAGATGCAGGCGCGGCGAACGTCAGCGTCGCCGCAGCGCCTAGCGCCAGTGTGCTGGTCAATCGGGCAAAACTCATCCTATTAGCGTTCATCTGGTCAGTCCTCTCAAGCAATATCGTCGCTGATAAAGTCATTCGTTTCAAACTGCCACTTGGTTTCACATCAATTTTGCGACACACTACGCAGCGAGAGAGGGAGACTTAGAATGATCAAGCTGAACAGAGCGTGTCTTGCCGCTGCTGGACTGTTGCTGGTTGCGCAGCCCGCCTTTGCAAAAACCACTATTGTTACCGCCGGGGACGGGGCGCAGGAACGGTTGCAGGAAGCACTGATACTGGCCGAAGCGGGCGACGAGATTGTTCTGGAAGCGGGCCGGTTTTCACTCACGGACGGACTGAGCCTCGATGTTGACGGTGTCACTGTTCGCGGCGCGGGTATGGATGCCACCATCCTCGATTTTACCGGCCAGCAGGGAGCGGGTGAGGGGTTGCTTGTCACTTCCGATAAAGTGACGCTGCGTGATTTTGCGGTAGAGAATGCCAAAGGCGACGGAATTAAGTCCAAGGGCGCCGATGACATAATCTACTACCGTTTGCGTGTGACATGGACCGAAGGGCCAAAAGCCAGCAACGGTGCTTATGCAGTCTATCCAGTGGAAAGCACCAACATACTGATCGACAGTGTCGTCGTATCGGGTGCCTCCGATGCCGGCATCTATGTCGGGCAGAGCAACGCCATCACTGTCCGCAACTCCATCGCGCAATATAATGTAGCCGGAATAGAGATTGAAAACAGCCGCAACGCGGTGGTTGAAGACAATATGGCGATCCACAATACGGGCGGCATCTTGGTTTTTGATCTACCGGATTTACCGGTAATGGGCGGCGGCGATGTGACCGTGCGCAACAATCTGGTCACTACGAACAACACGCCCAATTTCGCGCCGGAAGGTAATATTGTTGCCGCCATCCCCAAGGGTACCGGAATCATGGTGATGGCCAACGAGAATGTTTACGTTGAAGACAATCTGATCTCGAACAACGATACCGCCCAGGTGCTGGTTGTCGCTTACGCCCAGAAATTTTCTGACGAGCGGTATGATCCGTATCCACGCAATGTCGTAATCGGGCGTAATCTCTACACTGGCGGCGGAACCGACCCGCAATTGCCGGGCAAGGACATGCTGCTGGCCGCGTTTGGCGGCGCTTTGCCAGACGTGCTCTGGGACGGCCTGTCGAAAGAGGGCGAGCCAGCTTTATTTGCAGTAGAGGGCACACGCGGGTGGTCGCTCAATTTGCCGGAACAAGGCATCGGTCTGGATAAAGCCACACCCGGGCCAATGATTGTGAGCACTCCTCCACAAGGTGAGCGCAACTGCTGCACTGGCGCGCCTGAGGCTTTGTCTGCGCGGATTGCCGGATGAAGTCGCGCATTGTCTTTGCTTTTTCTGCCATCGCCCTGATCGCAGCGGCAGCAAATGCCCGCTTGGCTGCCCCAGACGTGGCAGATGCAGTGATATTAGAGGACGGTTTGCCGCGGACTCTGTCAGACTTCGGCTTCTTCATTGATGCTGCAGCGCAGGTTCCGACAATCGGGGTGAAATCCTATCAGCTCAACACGCCATTATATTCTGACGGGGCTGAAAAGCTGCGTTTTTACTACGTACCAACCGGTCAGACGATCACGCCGGACGGTGAGAATCTGTTGCAGTTGCCGGTGGGCAGCGCGCTAATCAAAACCTTTGCCTTTGATGACGGCGATAGACGAAAACTAATCGAAACCCGCGTGCTGCTGCACCGCGCCGATGGCTGGTTGGCGTTGCCATATGTATGGAACGCGCAGCAGACAGAGGCGCGCCTGGCCATTGCGGGTAAACGTCTGCCCGTTACGACGCCGTCTGGCGAGCAAATCAGTTACCGCGTTCCGAACAAGAACCAGTGCAAGGAATGTCACGGATTGAACGGCGAGGTCGTGCCGATTGGCCCAAAGGCGCGCAACCTTTCCCGCGATGCAATCGGTGAAATGGTTGCTGCAGGTCTGCTTGACGGAATTCCGCAAGGCACCGCTGAAGTTCCACTGTGGAGCAATCGGGAGCAGGTTTCTGCGGAAAGCGCCGCGCGCGGCTATCTCGATGTCAATTGTGCGCATTGTCACCGGCCCGGTGCGACTGCGTCCAATTCCGGCCTCGATCTGCGCTGGGAGCAGGGGACGGCAAGCGCAATAGGCATATTGAAACGGCCAGTGGCGGCCGGGCGCGGCTCTGGCGGGCTTGAGTTTGATATTGTACCGGGCAAACCGGACCAGTCTATCCTCCACTACCGGATGGCCAGTCCGGAAACGGGTGTGGCCATGCCCGAGCTGGGGAAATCGACTGTCGATAAAGATGGTGTCGCCGCAATCGAGCGGTGGATTGCGGAGATGAAGTAGAATGAAAACCCTCGCCAAGATTATCGGCATCATACTGGCATTTGCTGTAGCTGCCTTCATCATCTTCCGTACACCGGACACCGATCGGGCAGAGATGCGTGCCAAGTATGGCGGCGATCCTTCTCAATTCGTGACACTGGCGGACGGCCAAGAAGTGCACCTGCGGGACGAGGGGCCGCGTGATGCGCCTGCGATCATTCTGCTGCATGGTTCGAGCGCGGACTTGCACACGTGGCAGCCATGGGTCGATCGGCTTTCGGACGAATACCGGATTATCCGTTATGACCAGATTGGCCATGGACTGACGGGGCCATCGCAAGACGGCGACTATATGCTTGAGGATTTTGTCGAGGATGTGGACCAAGTCGCCAACCATCTGGAACTGGATAGCTTTACACTGGGCGGTAATTCTATGGGCGGGTGGGTTTCTGCCGGCTTTGCCTTGGCGCATCCGGGCCGGCTCGACGGTTTGTTACTGGTCGATGCCAGCGGCGCACCGGTCAAACGGCCGGAAGGTTCGGGGGGCAATATCGGCTTTACGATTGCCGCTATGCCCGGCGTAAACCGTATTATGGAGCATATAACTCCGCGCAGTCTGGTGGAGCAAAGTTTCCGGCAAAGCGTTTCCAACGAAGAAATCGCCACGCCGGAGGCCATTGACCGTTATTGGGAGCTGTTACGCTATCCCGGCAACCGCCGTGCCACCATCGCCCGGTTCAACACGCCCCGCGTTACCTATGATGCCGCGCAGATTTCCTCTTTGCCGATGCCAACCTTGGTAATGTGGGGAGACGAAGATGCGCTGGTCCCGCTTGCGGCGGGTGAATGGTACGATCAAAAGCTCCCAAACAGCCGTTTGGTCGTGTATGATGGGATCGGTCATCTGCCCATGGAGGAAACAGCCGAATCCAGCGCCCGCGACGTGGGAACCTGGATGGAAGACACCGTTCTGAACGGCCGGTTAAACAGCGAACCGACTGCAAATTAAATAGATTTCGATAGCTATAGACTGATGCTCTTAGGGTGCATAAACTGCACCATGCGCGGGCTGGGTGTCTGCGGTCAAAGGGATTGCTGATTTGCGAAAGCTGGGATTGATTGGGGGCATGAGCTGGGTCGCCACGCGTGTTTATCTGGAACAGATAAACCGCATGGTCCAAAAGCGCACAGCGCCGCGTACTACGGTGCCGCTTTTGATCGAGAGCCTCGATTTTTCGGAACTACACGGGCAGCGCGATGAAGCCGATTGGGATGTGGTGGCCGATCAATTGGTTGCTTCGGCTAAACGGCTCGAAATGGCAGGTGCCGAAAATATCATCATTTGCGCCAACTCGATGCACAAAGTGTATGACGAGATCACAGGCGCAATCGATATCCCGGTGATCCACGTGGCCGATTGTATTGGCGAAAAGATGGCGGCAGACGGCGTCCTGGACGCTGCCCTAATTGGCCGCAAAAATGTCATGACCGAAAGTTTCTTCCGGCAAAGGATCGTGTCTCACGGTGTGGATTTACGCGCGCCCGAAATGGAAAATGTCGCGCAGATTGACCGGATCATTTATGATGAGCTCATGATCGGCAAAGCCAGCCGTGATGCAGAACGCGCTTTGAAAACAATCATCACTCAGAAAGAGCAGGCAGGCGCGAAAGCTATTGTGCTGGCGTGTACGGAACTGGAGCTGGTGGTTGATATCGACGCCAACGTGCTGCCAATTTACGATTCCACGCGCATTCATTGCGCGGCGGCTGCCGACTGGATTCTGGCGGAGAACTGATCGCGGGGTCAATGTTGCCCGATTGTTCCCGTTGTCGGTCAGGCCACGCTAAACTAAGCCGCGCAGTGTGATAGACCGCGCCCCCTTTGCCGCAGACCCCGCCACATCAAGGGGCCGAGAATTTCCCGAAGACCGGGAAGGGACGCGCGGCCCCCGCACCGAGTTTCAGCGTGATCGTGACCGGATCATCCATTCCATCTCGTTCCGCCGCCTCCGCTCCAAGACGCAAGTCTTTATCGCTCCAGATGGCGACCATTATCGCACCCGGCTGACACATAGCCTCGAAGTGGCCCAAATTGGCCGCGTGATCGCGCGAACTTTGGGGTTGGATGAGGATCTGACAGAAGCGCTGTGTCTGGCGCATGATATCGGCCATCCGCCCTTTGGTCATGCCGGAGAAAAGGCGCTATCGCAATCGATGGAAAAGCATGGCGGGTTTGACCACAATGCCCAGTCATTGCGTACGCTGATGCGTCTCGAAAGCCCTTATTGCGAGCATGAGGGGTTGAATCTAACATGGGAATTGCTGGAAGGTTTGGCTAAACATAATGGGCCCGTTGCGTCGCCTGGCTGGGCGCTTGCAGAGCTGGATGCCGAGTTCCCGCTCGAATTGCAGACCTATCCTTCGCTGGAGGCGCAAGTCGCTGCCGTAGCTGACGATATTGCGTATGATAATCACGATATTGATGACGGATTGCGCGCCGGTTTCCTTGATCTGGATGAATTACTGGAAATCGATTTTGTCGCGCAGCAATGGCGAACGGTCGAAAAGCGCTTCCCTTCCGCGCCAAGAGAGCGTCAGCTGCGGGAATTGGTGCGGGGCCAGATCGGGATGATGGTCAATGACGTTATCGAATATACGCGCAAAATGACCAGAGGGATGGAGACTATGGAAGATGTCCGGCGGGCGGACAGTCTTTCCGCGCATTTCTCGCCCGTATTCGCTGCGTGCGAACGCGAGCTGAAGAACTTCATGTATGATAGGCTTTATTACCATCCCGAACAGCTGGATACTGCCGAAAAGGCCCGTGAGGTGGTGGCAAAATTATATGCTGCATACGAGCAGGATGCCGCACTGTTGTCCGATGATTGGCGTCAGAACTTGCCTGAAGAAGAACCTGCGCGCAGCCGCCATATCGCGGACTATATCGCCGGAATGACGGACAGGTTTGCAATGCAGCAATGCGCGCGCATCTATGGGTCCGCACCGGAGGGATTGTCGAATGTCTGACCCCCTGCGTATCGCGGTAGTAGGCGTAACAGGTCTGATCGGGAGAGCTATTATCCGGCAAGCGATCGGGCGGGAAGATATGCGATTGCTCGGCATTGCCCGGCGTGAAAGCGCGCTACCTGATGGCGCGAGGATGGAAATGATCGTGGCCGACCCGAGCGACTGGGGCGACGTGCTGATGCAGACGAAGCCCGACGTGTTGGTAAGCGCGCTCGGAACCACTTGGAGCAAGGCCGGAAAAGACGAGGATGCTTTTCGCGCGGTGGACCATGATCTTGTCGTAAATACCGCGACGGCTGCACATCGCGCGGGAGTGGGTCATCTCATTGCAATCAGCTCTGTCGGGGCGGATGCCGCATCTAAGAACTTCTACCTGAAAGTGAAAGGCGAAGCGGAACGGGAATTGCTCCGCTGCGGCATTAAACGGGTAGACATATTCCGGCCCGGTTTGCTGCTGGGTGACAGGGTCGATGATACAAGGGTGGCGGAAGGCATTGGCCGGATTGTTAGCCCGATAACCAATTTGCTGATGCAGGGCGGTTTGCGCAAATATCGCGCCATCAGCGATGATCTGGTCGCGCAAGGCGTGCTCGGCCTTTGCAAACGGCAAGCGGCCGGCAAGTTCATCCATGACCATGACGGAATTCGCAGAGCTGCGAATGCGCTACCAAAAATCGCCGACGCAGGGGACTAGAGAGATGTGGGACGTTATCTTCAAGTCAGCCAATATTGTCGCCATGATTGCATGGGCGGTGCTGATCCTGTTGCCGCGCAAGCCCTTGGCGCTTAGCGCGATTATGTATCTGGGTGTCGGCCTGCTCTGCGCTGTCTATGCCGTGGGTATTATCTCTATTCTGACAGGCGTGGCAGATCCTGTTGGCCCCGGCGATGCTGCCATGAACTTTTCGACGATTGAGGGCGTAAGGGCCATCTTCGCATCGAATGGCGGCGTGACAATCGGATGGGTGCATTACCTCGCATTCGATTTGTTCGTGGGACTGTGGATCGCGAAAGATGCCGATGCAAAGGGGTTCGCACGCTGGCTACAGGCGCCTATTCTGCTGGCTACTTTCATGGCGGGGCCCTTGGGCTTGTTCCTTTGGCTGATCATTCGCGAGCGGGCAGCGCGCAAACAGCATGGCCGGATGAAAAGCTGAGATGGTGCCTGCTGAGTGAAACGCCATGCACCTGCGACAACGCGTAATAGTGAGCCTATTGCCGACATTCTCGCACACGAATTGCCTAAACAAGGGACAGTGCTGGAGATAGCGAGCGGATCAGGCGAGCACGCATTATTCTTTGCGCGCCGCTTCCCGAACCTGCACTGGCAGCCCAGTGACCTTGATGTTGAGGCGCTCGCTTCGATTGACGCCTATCTGGAAGATAGCGACCTTCCAAATATAGCTCCCTCAATTCAATTAAATGCTGCGCAAACGCCTTGGACGGTGGAGAATGTTGACGCGATTTTGTGCGTAAACATGATCCATATAAGTCCATGGTCTGCGGCGACCGGACTGATCGCAGAGGCAGCGCGTCTTTTACCCAAAGGCGCGCCATTGATCCTCTACGGCCCCTATTTCGAAAGGGAAGTTGAACCAAGTCCGTCAAATCTCGATTTTGATCTCAGCCTGCGCAGCCGAAACCCGCGTTGGGGAATTCGCCATGTTGACGATGTTGACGCGTTTGCTGAGGAGGAAGGGCTGTCCCGGTCCGCGCGATACGAGATGCCGGCGAATAATTTGATCCTTGTGTACCGCCAATTGCAGGGCCCGTCTGCTTAAAAAACAAAACGCCCCGCAGTTTCCTGCGAGGCGCTTTAGCGGTGTATGACTGAGGAATTAAATCTCGTCATCAACCTCGTTTGCTACGTCTGTCGCATCGGCGGCTGCGCCGCGTACGGTATTACAAGCGGCTGTGCTGAGGGTCATTACGCCGAGCGTTGCGGCGAGGATTACTTTCTTGATCATCAAACATTCCTTTTTCTTCCGGCGCTTAGCCAATGGAATACAAACGGAGAAACGAGGAAACCGTTCCTTCACCAAGTGAGTTGGACCCGAGTCCGCCTATTGCCGCAGACCCTAGCTGGCACCATATGCGCGTGCGCATGAAGATTTTTGACTATCTGACTTTTGCGAGCGAAGCAGAGATCGTTGGCCTGTGGGGGCTGGCCTTAATCCTGCTCGCACTGTTTGCGATGTGGGCTGAACGCAGACGCGCGCGAACCGCCCGCTTTGACAATGTCGGCTGGGTCCCCTGGACTTCCATTTTCGTATTCAGCGCTATGATCGGGGCAGGGCTTATCGCCCTTGCTGCCAAGGGAATACTGTCCGGCCAATAACTGATGATCGGTTAGAGGCAGGCTTCCAGATAGGCTTGGTCAAAGCCAAACTGGCGTGCTTTTTCCAACGTATATGGGCGCAGGCCCGACGCGCGGAATTCGCCCAAAATCTTGCCGTCCTCAGTCTCGTCCAGATATTCGAACTTGAACAATTCCTGAGTCACAATCACGTCGCCTTCCATGCCGATAACTTCGGTGATGCCGGTCGTTCGGCGTGAACCGTCACGCAGACGTTTCACCTGTACGATAAGGTCGACTGATTCTGCGATCTGGCGCGAAATGGCCTCTTTAGGGATCTTGATGTCGCCCATCAAAATCATGTTCTCCATCCGGCCCAGACACTCGCGTGCGGAGTTGGCGTGAAGCGTACACATGGAACCATCGTGGCCCGTGTTCATCGCGGCAAGTAGGTCAAAACATTCAGCGCCACGAATCTCACCCAGAATAATCCGGTCCGGACGCATACGCAGAGCGTTCTTAACAAGGTCACCAATGGTAATCGCGCCTTGCCCTTCAAGGTTTGGCGGACGCGTTTCCAGCGGCAGCCAGTGCGGCTGTTGCAAGCGAAGCTCGGCAGCATCCTCAATCGTCAGCACGCGCTCACCCGGATCGATCATTTTCGACAAAGCGTTGAGCATGGTGGTTTTACCCGAACCCGTACCGCCCGAGATAACGATGTTCATACGGCACGCGCCGGCAATTTTCAGCGCGGTACACATCTTGTCATCCATCGAACCGAAGCCCTTGAGCATATCGAGCGTGATGGGCTTCTCGGAGAACTTACGAATGGAGATTGCAGTGCCCTTAAGCGACAGCGGCGGAACAATGACGTTCACACGCGAACCGTCTTTCAAACGGGCATCGGCCAACGGTGTGGTCTGGTCGACGCGGCGGCCGACCTGGTTCACGATTCGCTGCGCAATCTGGAACAAATGGTTTTCGTCACGGAAACGGATTGGCGCGATAATCAGCTTACCGCCTTTTTCAATATATGTCTGATCAGGCCCGTTGACCATAATATCCGAAACGTCCGGATCGCTAAGCAGTTCTTCCAGCGGACCAAAGCCAAGCAGTTCGTCAATCAGAACCTTTTCAAGCGCGAACTGCTCGCGCCGGTTCAGCGTAACTTTAAGCTCGGCCAGAACCTCCATAATGATCGGGCGGAATTCTTCCGAAAGCTCTTCTTTCGAAAGTGTCGCTGCCGCTTCGGGATCAACCCTTTCCAGCAATCGCGGAAGAACCTGTTCTTTGATTTTGTGGACGCTGGCTTCAAAACCGCCAACTTCGGTTTTGCCTTCCATGACTGCATTCGCGCGGTCAGTCAGGCGGGTCATCGCATCATCTTTGTTCGGGGCTGCAGATGCCGGTGCTTCGTCCTCACCTGGCAGGGGCGGGAACTGTTCGCCGCCTGGTAATGGTGCATCTTCCTTGGGCGCAGACTCGCCGGAACCACCCTTCATCGGGCGCGCTACGCCGAATGATGGCCGGGATCCCGACTTCATTCCGCTAGGTCCGTTTTTCCGTCCAAAAGCGCTCATCTGGGGTCCCCTCTTTGTGGCCCATATGTGGCCAAAGCCACTAAATTACTGTGTCGCTGCTGAGCAAAAATCCCCCAACAGCTGTCCTCGAAAATGGTGAATAGGCTGGAAACCTTATTAATCTCTAAATGCGAACAGCTTTTTAACCATCTTGGCGCTTTCTCTGAAATTCCGGTTCGGACTGCGATCCGCACGGTAGCTGCCGTTTGCAGCGACGTATTTACCAAGGCGCGGAAAATATGATTAAATGATGGTAGTTATTGGTTAAGGCTTTCTTGATAGGCGGGCATTTCAGGAGGAAGTGATGCACGCAGTCAAACGCACTTATATCGATGTTATGCAGTCAGCCGCGGGGATCCCGCCATTTTCAGCTGTCTCTAACAGCGGGGCCAAATCCGATGCATATGGTTGGGGGCGGTGGGTGTCTTCGCTGTTCGCAATCTACGATACCGACCGCATGATCGAACTTGATCTGCCATGGTGGAATGTCGAAGCGACACGCACCATCGAGGAGTTTCTGGCCGGTCGCCCTAACGCCCGGATCTTCGAATATGGCTCTGGCGCCAGCACAGTGTGGCTTGCCAAACGATCCGGCGCCGTCACGACTGTCGAGCATGATCGGGATTGGCTAAACCGTTTTAAGAAGCAAACCGAAGCGTTTGATAATGTCGAGCTGAGGTTCCGTCCGATTGATGGCGGGCCGGGACCATACGTAAATGCAATCGCTGAAGAGGACGGTGGATACGACCTGATCGTTGTGGATGGCCGCCACCGTAATGCGTGTCTTATGGAAGCCCGCGCACGGCTTAACGCGGGCGGTATCATCGTTTTCGACGATTCCGGGCGGAAGCGCTACCGCGATGCGATTGAGACATGCGGATTGTCGGAAAACCGTTTCTATGGACGATCATTCTGCGTTCCATACCCCGATTATACGAGCCTTCTGACCGATGCAGGCTGACGCGCCTCGTCACACAAAACTCAAACTTGCCGGGCGTGTAATTGGCTGGGCAGCGATGATTGCGGCACTGGCATATTTAGTGCGCGAGATTTCTGTACTGGATTTTGCCGGACTTGCGAATGGCATCAGTGATACTGGCTGGGCCGTTTCAGTCGCCTGCGGTTTAGTTTATGCCGCATTGTTGGCTTTGCTGGCAAAGGCTTGGTTCGGTGTCGCATTGAGCCGCAGCGGCAATGCAGACGCAAGCGACACCGCCGCCACATGGCGCGCGGAATTGGGCACTTATGCACCAGGGGTAGTGGCGAAATATCTGCCTGGCTCCGTATTTCAATATGCCTCGCGCCAGATATTGGGCGCAAAGCACGGGCTGTCTCAATCAGCTATGGGGCAGTCGAGCCTGGTGGAAGCAATTTTGCATTTAGGTGCAGCTTTAGCGGCCGCAGCGCTAATCTCTGTTTTTGGCTGGGTTGGACCCTCTGCACTGATAGCAATAGGGCTTGTTCTTGGCTTTGCCGGTTCTTCCGCACCCTCACGTGCATTCGGATTGCAGATCAGTTTCTTTGGCGGCTTTGCACTGATTGTCGCGGCCATCGCCAATGCGACCGGGCTGGTTGATGATCCGGCGCGTTTCGCGGGGCTTTACCTTATCGCTTGGCTCGCTGGTTTCCTGGTGCCTATTGCGCCCGGCGGAATCGGCGTTCGTGAAGCGGTTTTAATATCCCTTGCAGGCTTTGCCTTCGGCGCAGCACCGACCGCATTGCTGGCCGTTTTAATCCGGTTGGTGACGCTGGGCGGTGATGCCGTTTTCGGGATCGCGGGTTACTGGATCGGCGTGACAGATCGTTCAAACAGGCACGCATCTGCATAACATTCGCGCTGGTTCCATGTTGCATCGGAGGTCAAACGCGTCGCAATCGGGTCGTATGTTTCAGGATGCAGCTTTCGCGACAGATACACCCAGTTCACAGTTTCAGGAATCGCTTCGCTACTGCCAGAAAAGTACTCCGTCGCCTGAGCAATCACAGGGGCGGCGCGTCCGTAATTGGTTGCCCGTAGCGACGCTGGCACAGTGCGGCCCGCGATGATCGCAGTCCAATTGTCATCACCTGAAATCTCGTTCAGAAATGGAGGCTCCGGATATTGCCAGACCTGATCTGTCGGGAGGCTTTGTTCGCGAAGGGCAGCTAGAACCTTGCGGTCATCAGCGGGAATAATCGTGGTGTAGGCATCGCCGATATTCGCGTGCCACGCTGTGCGGAAAATGGTGCTGGGCAGGGCCGCCAGAATGAAGACAGCTATTGCAACGCCAGATAGCGTTCTCGTCCGCCCGCCGCGTGCCCAATAGAATGACAATAATGCGCCGCCGATCAAAGCTATGCCAATGGGCGGCAGGTTTATCGCACGGATCAGCAATTCTTTCGCCAACCGTTCTGTCATCACCGCTTCGCCTGCGATGGCTGCAACGAAGCAGGCAGCGAACAGCGCGATGCAAGTGTTTCGCGCAAATAGTGCACGTTCCCCATCCGGCTTCCATTTTACCAGCACAACCAAAGCGGCGATAAAGGGCAGGCCCAATCCGCCAACGAGCTTGGCGACATTGGTAAAAATGCGCGCCAGCAAAGGTTGCGGATCTGCGGGATCAGTCAGAAGCGGACTGGCGATGGCGGATGAGGGATCACTGATTTGAACCACGCCCAAAATGAGAACCAACAGGCCTGAGAGCACGACCATCGCCGACAGTTCGGGCACAGCTTTCCCGCGACCATCCCATAAGCGTTGAAGCCCGTATGCGGCGAGCAGCATGGCACCTAGCAGCACCGAAATGGTCATAATTGCCGCAAATGCGATGAGGGCAAACCACTTTGCACTCGATGATATTTGCGATCCGGGCTGGTAGAGCACTAGCCACGCCAAATAAGCGATTACGGCCAAGGCGTGTTGCGGAATATATTGCGCCATGGCCAAAAGCGGAGGGCCCTTGGGCGGGTCCGCCATAGTCATCACTTGTTGGATCAGTTCCGCCGAAAAGATGTAGCCCACATAGATTACCGGCGCGCAGACAAAGACTGCCGCAATAGCAATCACGAGCGCCATCATACGGTGCGCACACGCAATTCGGATGGTGTAATAAAGCAGCGCCGCCAGCAATCCGCTGCACAGAACATTTACGGCAATCAGCGCAGTCCACGGGCTGGCCCCCAAAGACACAACCGCGCCGGGGAGAAGATAGAAGAGCCAGTAATAGTAAAGCGGCTCACCCCCCTGAAAGATGTCTTTTGCGGGAACCCCGTAATTAGCCAGCGCCGATACGTGGCCCAAATGTTTAAACCAGTCAGCGTTGAACCAAGCGTGCACCGCAAGCGAACCGTCATCAAGCTCGGTCACGCCCAGCCAGTGGGTGAATAGTCCAAAAACGGCGAACAGAACGGCGAACATCGCTGCCTGCCATTCTCCCCGCGCGGTCGCGGGCGAGTCTGCCTTCCCACTAGATGCTCGCCGTTGGCGCATGATAACGGCGCCAAGTATAACAATCGCTACCGGCATTATTGACCAGGCAGGTATGCTGATCCCGAACATAAAATTCAGCGCGATACCTGCGATGGCGGTGATCAGTAGAACCAGAATGAGTGACATCGCACCGAATGCTAAACGCTGCCCTGGCAATGATGCATTGCCATTTGAAAGCATCACGCCAGGCGCGCAGCAGAGCGCGGCAACCAGTGCTGTGATCAATCCGCTGAACACCATCAAATTTGTCCTTACCAAACAGCGTTAACGAAATCTTTTCTTACTGCGGCCTAACTGGCGCTGAAACAGTAAGGAAAGACTGCGATGTCCATGCAGAACGCGCCGGAAAATTTTGGCGAGACACGTCCCGATCTCAGCTTTGTAATCCCGTTTTTTGACGAGGAAGAAAGCCTTGAAATCCTTCATGGCGAGATAACAGAAGCGTGCGAGAAATTGGACACCAGCTTCGAACTTATCTTCATCGATGATGGCAGCACCGATCGCGGGTGCGATGTCATCCGTAAATTGGCGAAAACTGATCGGCGCATTTCACTGATCCGGTTCCGCCGCAATTTCGGTAAATCTGCCGCGCTTTCGGCCGGTTTTGGTGAAGCGCGCGGAGATGTAATCTTCAGCATGGATGCCGATTTGCAGGACAATCCGGTAGAAATTGGCAACTTTCTGAAAGCTCTGGATGAAGGCGTCGATTGCGTTTCCGGCTGGAAACAAATCCGCAACGATCCGATGGATAAAACTTTACCGTCCAAGCTGTTCAATGGAGCTGTGAACAAGACATTCGGCCTGACGCTAAATGACCACAATTGCGGTTTCAAAGCATATCGCCGCGAAGCATTGGCAGAGCTGGAAATGTACGGCGAGCTCCACCGTTTTGTCCCTGCGCTGCTTCACGCGCGGGGTTTCAAAATTGGCCAGATTCCCGTCCAGCACCGTGCGCGCCAATTCGGAAAATCTAAATTTGGTGCAAAGCGTTTGATAAAGGGCGCTTTGGATTTGATGACAGTGGCCTTGACGACGCGCTACGGCGCTCGGCCATTGCACCTGTTCGGCGTTGCCGGTTTGGTGACGACCACTATTGGTTTGGGCATTCTGGCATATCTCAGCGTTCTTTGGCTAATCGGCGCAGGTCCCATTGGTGACCGTCCGCTGCTCCTATTCGGCATTCTCGCAGTAGTTTCCGGCGGGCAGTTGATTGGCACGGGGTTGTTGGCGGAATTACTGCTCAAACGCACTGTAGACGAGGCGGATAAGTATTCGATCGCAGAGCGGTCAGGCGCATTGTTTGATCGCGATGCAGAAGCGACAATCAAGGCTTTGATAGAGTCTAAGTAGCTTCCCTGCCGGACCGTTTTACCTACCGTTGAATATTTGCAATCTAAGGTGAATAGGGCACGCCGCATCACTGCTGCATCAGTGCCGCTTTGGTCCGTGTTTAACGCCAATTCACGGTACGTTACGATTCAGCGATTGAATGGCTGCGCATTGGCGCTACACGGAAATGCAACGAATTTGCCGTAAGCCACGCGCAAATCGAGAACAATTTTTACGGTAAAGGTATCGCCGCATGTGTGGAATTATCGGCATTGTCAGCAATGAACAGGTCGCAGATCGTCTGGTCGACGGGCTGAAGCGGATGGAATATCGCGGCTATGACAGCGCGGGCGTTTGCACGATCGACAATGGTCAGCTGGTCCGCCGCCGCGCACAAGGCAAACTGAACAATTTGGTCGAGGAGCTTGGCGGCAATCCCGCGCCGGGAACCATTGGTATTGCGCACACACGCTGGGCAACACATGGCGCGCCAACTACCCATAATGCGCATCCGCACGCGACTGATAATGTCGCTTTGGTCCACAACGGAATTATTGAAAACTTCAAACCGCTGCGTGACGGTCTGATCGCCAAAGGCAGAACGCTGGAAAGCGATACAGACAGCGAAGTGGTGGCGCACCTTATCTCCGAACAGGTTGAGAATGGCGCTTCACCGGAAGATGCATTGAAGGCGGTTCTGCCTACACTGCGCGGTGCATTCGCATTGGCGATTGCGTTCCGGTCGCACCCCGATCTACTCATCGGTGCCCGTCTTGGTTCACCGCTAGTCGTGGGTTATGGTGAAGGTGAGATGTTCCTTGGTTCGGATGCTTTGGCACTGGCCCCGCTGACGCAAAAGATCGCCTACCTTGAAGAAGGTGACTGGGTGGTCATTACGGGCGATACGGCGCGTATCTATGATCAGGATAACAACCCGGTAGAGCGTGAAATTACAACCTCGGGTGCCTCTGCTGCTGCGGTAGAGAAGGGCAACTACCGCCACTATATGCAGAAAGAGATTTTCGAGCAACCAACCGTGGTTGCGCAAACTCTGGCAAGCTACGTCCACCGGGCGGAAGAAACGGTTGCTTTGCCGCAAATCGACTTCGACCTGTCAGAGATCAAGCGCGTAACAATCGTCGCTTGCGGAACATCTTATTACGCAGGAATGGTCGCAAAATACTGGTTCGAACAGTTTGCGCGCGTTCCGGTCGATTTGGATGTCGCCAGCGAATTCCGGTACCGCGAACCGGTGCTGGAGGATGGCGGTCTTGCGCTGTTTATTTCGCAGTCGGGTGAAACAGCCGATACACTCGCAGCTTTGCGCCACTGTAAGGAAAAGGGTCAGACGATCGCTGTAGTCGTGAACGTCCCGACCAGTTCAATGGCGCGCGAGGCGGACTTGCTGCTGCCAACCCATGCGGGCCCCGAAATCGGCGTTGCGTCAACCAAAGCATTTACATGTCAATTGGCAGTGCTTGCGGCGCTTGCAGCGCACCTTGCCGTCAGGAAGGGTAAGATGGACCGGGCGGAAGAGCAGGAAGTTGTGAAGCATCTTCTCGAAGCACCCGCTTGTTTGAATTCTGCGCTCGATCACGATGACGATATTGCGAGCATGGCACACCTAATCGCGCCGGCCCGTGATGTGCTCTATCTTGGGCGCGGGCCGGACTTTCCTTTGGCGCTTGAAGGCGCTCTGAAACTGAAAGAAATCAGTTATATACACGCAGAAGGTTACGCATCTGGCGAAATGAAGCATGGCCCGATTGCGTTGATTGATGAAGACGTGCCCGTCATCGTTCTTGCGCCATCAGGTCCGCTATTCGAGAAAACCGTTTCGAATATGCAAGAAGTGCGTGCCCGCGGCGGACAGATCGTACTGATTTCTGACAAGGAAGGGCTGGAAGAGGCAGGCGAGGGTTGCATTGCGACCATTGAAATGCCGAAAGTCCACCCATTGATCGCCCCGCTGGTCTATGCGGTGCCAGTGCAATTGCTTGCCTATCACGTAGCCTGTGTCAAAGGCACGGACGTTGACCAGCCGCGAAATCTGGCGAAATCCGTCACTGTGGAATAGTAACCTTAAGCTGCTGCTGAATTTGCAGGCGTTGCCCTGACGGTTTTTTCACAATATTTTACGGCCCGCTAACCTTTCTCGGTTACCTGCCAATCTGTGAGCGAGAACCAATCTGAACTTCCCGCGCTTCCGGCGCGACTTCCAGCCCTTGCCGTGCTTGGTCTTACCAATCCCGGACAGGATGACTGGGCGCGTATGCGCGGGCTTCAATATGCCCGTCTTGCCAAGGGGATTCCGCTCAAAATCGCCGCACATACCGTTGGTGTTTTGCTCGGCCTGACAATCTTTTTCGGGCTTGTAGCTCCAATCGCACTGGGTAGCTGGGTGCTCGCTTTGGCCGGTGTCCTATACTATTCGATTGCCTGCGATAAGAGCTTGGCTGATGCGGATACGCGCCGGCTCACCAATGCGGAATTTCGCAAACACTGGATCGCAGTAGCTCTTGTCAGCCTGGTTTGGTGCGTGCCGATCGGCTTCTTTACGCTGCGCGGCACAGCCACTGAAATGCTGGCTATCTGGACAGTTGTGTCGACCTTATGCGTCGGGTCGGCGCTGATTATCTCTGCCGCTCCGCTCGGAACAATCATCTTTACCGTCATGACAGCTTCCGCTGCCTGCGTAACAGCTTTGTTAGTTGGTGAGTTCGAGGTCGCGGCAATTATCCTGTTCTTTGCAGCAGTAATGGTGATCGGAACCATCGGCAGCGCGCGGACATATCTGAAATCGCGCATCGCAGAGGCGGGTATCGCCGAAAAAAGCGAAGTGGTGTCTTTGCTTCTGCGGGAGTTTGAGGAAAATCAGGCAGACTGGTTATGGCAAGTAGATACAGGACGCAGAGTGCGCTCTGTTTCGCCGCGTTTCTCATTCGCTTTGGGTAAAGAGCCTGCCGAGATTGAAGGCACGCCGTTCCTGCAGTTAATCGCCGGGGATTCCTGGCAGACGGGCCAATTTGCGCCCAGCCTGCACGATCTGGCCGAACGGCTAAAGCGCCGCGAGAATTTCTCGAACCTGATTGTTAAAGTGATCATCAATGGCGAACATCGCTGGTGGGAACTTTCCGGTACACCCATTCTGGACGATCAAGGCTCCTATATCGGTTTCCGGGGTGTCGGTTCCGACGTGACGGAGCAACGTGAGTCGAGCGAGAAAATCGCATATCTCGCGCGCTATGATACGCTTACAGGACTGCCCAACCGCCTGATGCTGAACGAAGCGCTGCGTGATGCAATCCGCTTTGCCGAGCAGTGGAACACACGCTGCGCGTTTCTGATGCTTGATCTGGACCGGTTTAAGTCGGTCAACGATTCGCTGGGGCACTTGGTCGGCGACCAGTTGCTTGCGCGCGTTTCCAAGCGCCTCAAGGAATTGATGGACGACAACACGATGTGCGGGCGTCTGGGCGGCGACGAATTCGCTATTGTTATTCGTGATGCGTCAGAGCGCGGGTCTGTCGAAGCACTGGCGCGCAAGATTATCGCGAAGCTGTCACAGCCCTATAATGTCGATCACCACACTTTGTATGTGGGTGCCAGCGTTGGCTCTGCGGTGGGGCCGCGCGACGGCAAAACGGTCGAAGAAATGATGCGCAATGCCGACCTTGCACTTTACCGGGCGAAAGATGAGGGCGGCGGCGAGCATTGCCCGTATGAACCATCACTGCACGCGTCTGCAGAGGAGCGCCGGAAACTTGAATTTTCTCTGCGCCGTGCGCTTGAACGGAACGAGTTCTCGCTCAACTACCAGCCAGTTGTGGACGCCAATGAGGAGCATGTTGTCAGCTTCGAAGCACTACTTCGTTGGAACAGTGCCGAGCATGGTTTCGTCGGGCCAGACAAGTTTATCCCGCTGGCAGAAGATACGCGGCTAATTATACCGATCGGTACGTGGGTGCTGGAAGAGGCGTGCCGTGAAGCGGCGCGGTGGCCAAATCATATAAGAGTGGCAGTGAATGTTTCAGGCGAGCAACTGATCGAGCCTGATTTCGCATCTACTGTGGTTCGTGCACTTGCCAATTCCGGACTGAACGCGAACCGGTTGGAAATTGAAGTCACAGAAAGCATTTTCCTGCGCGATGCGAATGTCGCGCGTGCGGCTCTGGAACAGATCATTGCGCTCGGTTGCACGGTGGCACTGGATGATTTCGGGACCGGATATTCCTCTCTCGGCTATCTCAGAAAGCTGAGTTTCTCGACCATCAAAATTGATCGCAGCTTTGTGCAAGGTGCGGCGCAGAAAAGTGCCGAAAGCCTCGCAATCATCCGCGCTGTTGTCGCCATGGCAGACAGCTTGGAAATGACAACCACGGCAGAAGGGGTGGAGGACGCTGAAGAAGCGGCGATGATCCGCGCGCTTGGTTGTACCAAGATTCAAGGATACTATTTCGGCCGTCCAATGCCTGCAATAGAGGCGCGTGCCATATTCGATGACCAAGGCCGTCTAACCGCCTGATACGCCTGTCTACGGTGATAAGGGGATTAAGCCCGCACAAGTCCGTTGATCGCGTTTTCAAACAATGCGCGGCCATCGGATCCGCCGTGCTCTTCCTCAATCGCGCGCTCGGGATGAGGCATCATACCCAAGACATTGCCGGCTGAATTAAGAATTCCCGCAATGTCGCGCTGCGATCCATTGCAGCTTTCCAGATAGCGAAACGCGACACGGCCTTCGCCTTCAATCCGGTCCAGCGTGGCATCATCCGCGAAAAAGTTCCCGTCATGATGGGCCACCGGGATGGTGATCACTTCATCGGCATCATAGCCTGCGGTGAATAGGGACTGCGTATTTTCGACTTTCAGCGGCACGTCGCGGCAAATGAAGTTCTGGCTGGCATTGCGCATCAATGCGCCTGGCAGAAGCCCGCTTTCGGTGAGAACCTGAAAGCCGTTGCAGACGCCCAGTACAGGGACGCCTTTTTCTGCGGCGGCTATTACTGACTTCATGATCGGACTGCGCGCGGCCATTGCACCAGAGCGAAGATAATCTCCGTAGGAGAATCCACCGGGCAAGGCGATGAAATCCAACCCGTCAGGCAATGAAGCATCGCCGTGCCAAACGCGTTGCGGTGCGCTGCCGGAGACTTTTTCCAGCGCTACGGCCATGTCGCGGTCGCAGTTGGAACCGGGGAAGGTGATGACTGCCGAACGGAACGCCATTATGCTGTTTCCAGTTTCTCGATCCGGTAGTTTTCGATGACCATATTAGCGAGCAATTTTCGGCACATCTGATCCAGATCATCATCGGAAGTGTTATCGGCAACGTCCAGCTCGATTAGCTTGCCGGCGCGAACATCATTCACACCATCAAAGCCAAGAGCTTCGAGCTCATGATGGATTGCACGGCCTTGCGGGTCGAGAACGCCGGGCTTGAGCGATACGTGAATGTGAACTTTCATGGGGCGAGCCTCTGTTGAAATTGGCCTGTTACACTGGCCGCAGCCTATGCCGCGCTGCGCGGCGAACGGCAAGCCATACAGGCGAATTATCCGCTAACATCCTGCGTGGTTTCCGGCACCACCCGTACTTCGAGAAGATCGTCATCCTGCAGATATTTTTGCGCCGTGCGCTGGATGTCCAGTGCGGTTATGCTCGCTATAACATCTTTCGCAGCCAAGAACCGGTCAATATCATCGGACCGGCTCTGCGCCCGGTCGACGAGCCTCAGCCAGCTGCCATTGCTTTTCAGGGCGTTGTCATATGCCTCCAGCAGCGGTTTGCGCGCTCTTTCTAGCGTATCCGGACCAACAGGTTCATCGCGTAGTTTCGCAATGGCATCCGAAAGCGCGGAGCGGGTTGCATCAATTTCAGCAACGTCGATCGACGCAGTAAGCGAGAAGGTTCCGTAACCGGTATAAATCGAAGATAGAGAACTGCTGGCAGACGGGGAGTAGGTCTTGCCCAACTTTTCGCGCAATTCTGCTTGCAAAGCCAAGCGGGCAATGCGTTCAAGCAGTTCCAGCTCTTGCGCCGCGCGTAAATCGCTGTCGTCCCGTGTCGGCCAGACCATGTAGATGAGCGCTTGGTCATCTTCACCTTTGTGGTTGAGCGTGCGCAGGGAGCGGTCCCGGGTAAAGCCGCGCTGTCGCTCGCTTGTTCTGGGCAGGAATTCATTTTCCCGCGCAGGCAACGCACCAAGTGTGGAAGCCACACGTTTGATAATCTCATCCGCATCGAAATCACCAACGATGCCTATCTCTATGGCCCCCGAACGTAGACGGTCACCGATATCCTTATCCAACAAAGCATAGCTGCGCGCTTTGGTGTCTTTTTCGGATTGTAGTGTGAACCGCGGATCTTGATCCGATACGATTCCGCCAAGCGCAGCCGACAGCGCGCGACCCGGCGTGGAGTCGAGCGTCTTGTAATAGTTGGTGACACTGCGGCGGTATCGCGTTTCACCTTCCTTGCGGTAGCCCGGATCGGTCAGGGTTGCAGCCAGCAATTGCAACTGCAATTCGATGTCGCGATTAGTAGTAGTTCCGCTGCTGACAAACACGTCGCCACCGCTGGAGATGGACATATCCGCATTGCGGCCCGCCAGCGCTGTCTGCAATTCATCACGCGAATGTTTGCCCAAACCTCCGGCAGGGATCACGGACACCATCGATGTGGCGAGCGGATTGTCCCGCGTATTTAGCAGACTGCCACCGTCAACAGACATCCGGTAGCTGACCCGGTCTTTGGACAGATCAGTCTGCTTGAGATTGAGCATAACGCCGTTTGAGAAGCGTATTTGACGGATGTTCAAACGCGCATCGGTCATGTCGCTAACGACCGAGCCGGGCGGCCCGAAATCCGTATATCCAAATTCTATTGCTGCGCTCTCTGCGGGCTTGGTCAATTTCCGCGCAATCAACTCGTTCCACTTTTTGCGCAACGCAGATTTGCCGCCCTTAGGTGCAGTACGTCCTTGAAATCTGATGAGCGGATTGATCAATCGCGCGGCGTCGTCCCGCACGGCGGCCAATACCGCCGCCGGTGTCACATACGGGGCGAAGCTTTCAAACCGTTCGAGCGAAGACTGCGCGGTGGATGGGACTATTTCCTGAGTGATCAGGCTCGTCGCGGCATTAATGAGCGACGCGTTGCCGCGTGTGTCAGCCGCAGAAACGGCATTGTTCTGTGATGTACGGATATTGGCAATCTGTTCTGCCACCTCGCTTTCCGAAAAGCCGAAGGCGAGGGCAGTGCGCAGCGTGGTTACGGCGGCATCCATTCCTGGTTCCCACAACCCGTCAGCGGTATCGATAACAATATTGGTAGTCCGGCCAATATCAAAGATGCGGCCTGTACCGAAACCTGCGGAACGATACGGAGCGTTTTCACCTAACGCCAGTCTCTGAAGCCGGCGGTTGATGATCCCGTATCCAATAGAAGTCAGTAGATTTTGCTGACGTTTCGCCACGCTGTCATCAGAATTCCGAGGGCCCGTGTGCCGCGAAATGCGAAGCCGTTCCGACAGAGCAGGATCAAGGTAAATATGCGTTTCGCCAGAGCGGGATAGATCAACCGGCCCGACAACCGGTTTTTGCGGGGCAGGGGCTTTCTGCCAGCTGTCGAAATGTGCCTTGATCGCACCTTCGACGGTATCGACATCAAAATCCCCCACAACCAGAACGACGGCATTTACAGGCACATATTCACGTTCGTAGAAGGCGCGAAAATCGTCTGCTGTCGCAGTTTCCAAAACTTCGCGGATGCCGATGGGGAGCCGCTGTGTATAGCGAGCCCCGGGGGTCAAAAACGCAAACCTGTCCTCCAACTCGCGCTGGCTAAAATTGCGCCTGTCGCGTCGCTCTGACAGAATGATGCCGCGTTCCCGGTCGATGGCTTCCGGGTCCAGCAAAAGCTCGCTGGCAGTCTCACGCATGAGCATGAGCGCTGTGTCTAACAATGCGGGATCGTTTCTGGGCAGATCGAGGCGGTAAGAAGTGCTCTCAAAGCCGGTACTGGCATTGGTATCGGCGCCAAAAGCAAGCCCTTCGCGCTCCAGCAATTTGATCATTTCACCTTCCGGGACGCGGCGCGAACCGTTGAACGCCATATGCTCCAGAAAATGCGCTAGGCCGCGTTCGTTTTCCTGCTCGGCCAAAGATCCGGAGCTGATGTGAAGGCGGACCAGAGCCGTGCCTTCGGGCCGGTCATTAGACCGGATTACATAGCGCATACCATTATCGAGCACTCCGAAATGATATTTGGGATCGACCGGAATATCGCTGGTTTCAAATGCCCAGACCGGATCGACCTGTTCAGCTGTCTCGTCGCCATCTTGCGCTAAGGCACTATTATGCCCAGCGATTGGAAGCGCCATTCCGGCAATGAAAAACCCGGCGCAGATGGCGCCCCGAAAACACTTTGCAACTAGGCGAGTTATAATCACTTCTTAGGCTTGCTGCCGCGCATTTTGCCGCGATGGGCGTTCAGATCAAAGACCTCGCCCGGGCCATTGTCATCGTTTTGCAGGATACCGAGACGTTTGGCGACTTCTTGATATGCCTCTTCCTCTCCGCCAAGATCGCGACGGAAGCGGTCCTTATCCAGCTTCTCGTTGGTGTTCATATCCCACAGGCGGCATCCGTCCGGGCTGATTTCATCAGCAAGTACAATCCGGCTGAAATCGCCATCAAACAGGCGGCCAAATTCCAGCTTGAAGTCGATCAGACGAATATCAATTGCGGCGAACATCCCGCAGAGAAAATCATTGATGCGGATCGCCATGCTGGAAATATCCTGCATTTCTTCCTGACTTGCCCAATTAAAACAAGCGATGTGCTCTTCTGCGATCAATGGATCGCCCAAGGCATCATCCTTGTAACAATATTCGAGCAAAGTGTGCGGCAAAGGCTCGCCCTCTTCCAGCCCCAGGCGCTTGCAGATTGAGCCTGCTGCGACATTTCGTACGATCACTTCGATCGGAACGATTTCCACCTGGCGGACCAGCTGTTCGCGCATGTTCAGGCGGCGGATAAAATGCGTCGGAATACCGATATGGCTGAGACGGCTAAACACATATTCGCTGATGCGATTATTGATCACACCCTTGCCGTTGATCGTACCCTTTTTCTGGGCGTTAAACGCGGTCGCGTCATCCTTGAAATACTGGATGATTGTGCCCGGTTCAGGACCCTCATAGAGAATCTTGGCTTTACCTTCGTAAATCTGACGGCGACGGGTCATGCGCGTTCCTTAAAAATAGCACCGCCCCGGCTGACGAAGTCTAGCACTTCGGCATCGCCGGGGCGTGCGAATCCTTTACTGACTAACCGCGCAAAGTGCAATCTGCGCCGCACTGTCTGTCCAGCGGGTTGCGGCCTGTGCAGCACTAGGCCAGAAGCTATTATATGGCGACCGACGCGACAGTAGCAACGCAGCAGCATTTCTATCGCCATTCCGGCGTTGTTATTGCGTCGGAATTTGAACTTCCCGAATGGCGCTGTTTTTCAGAGCATGATGCCGGCACTGCCGATGTGCGCATCGGTTTGCAGGACGAACCCAATCACATCGTGCATCCTGAAAAACATGGCATCTATGATGGTGCAAAGCTGCAATTTTCTGTTCGTGACGTAGGGGGCTGGTCTGTCGAGGCTGGAGATCGCATCCTTGTTTATCCCGATGGGCATCAGCGGCTGGCGGAATTGCGCCTGTTTACATTGGGCAGCGCATGGGGCGCTCTCGGTTACCAGCGCGGCTGGCCAATGTTGCATGGAAGTTCGGTTGATGTGGCAGGTAAGGCCGTCTTGTTTTGCGGCGATGCGGGCCAGGGAAAATCAACCATGGCAGGTGCATTCCTGCGCGGCGGTAACAGTGTAATCGCGGATGATCTGAGCCGCGTCGAACTGCAAGATGGTGTCACCTCTATCTATCCATCGGCAGGGCGTTTGAAGCTATGGGATACCGCGCTTGAGCATTTTGGATTGCCGACCGTAGAACTTGAGCGTGACCATTTTCGCGACCGCAAATTCCATTTGCCGATTGAGGCTGCGGAAGTTTTGACAGTGCCGCGCCCATTGGCAGCGATATTCGTTCTTGAATGGGGGGACGAGATTTCCGTCACGCGTTTGCGCGGAGGGACTGCGGTGCGTGCGCTTTGCGAAGCAACAATGTACCGCAAAGAATATCTGGAGCTGATGGGATTGTTAGGAGAACAAGTGGTTTATTGCGCGAAAATTGCGGCTGCTACGCCGGTTTACCGGCTGACCCGACCCAAAGATTTCGCGCGGCTCAGTGATGTTTGCAGCGCGGTCTATGAGTGTGTGCCATGAGCATTCATTGGCAAAACGCTGGGCGAACGGCCTATTTGCACATTGATCGTCCGCAGCGCCGCAATTCGATCACATTAGACATGTGGCGCGCCATTCCTGAAGCCCTTGATGAAATTGAGGGGCAGGACGGCATCCGTCTGGTGATCATTCAATCGGCCAAGCCCGGCCTGTTTAGTGCAGGCGCGGATATTCACGAACTCCTCGAACACCGCGATGATGCCGGCTGGAAGGCGGAGAATCAGGCCGCTATTTCGGATGCTCAGCACCGCTTGGCGCGGTTTCCAATTCCAACTGCGGCATTTGTGGACGGAGACTGTATTGGCGGCGGATGCGCCATCGCCTTAGCCTGCGACATTCGCGTCGCGTCAGAGCGCGCACGATTTGGTATTACGCCTGCAAAACTGGGCCTTGTCTATCCGTTTCACGACATAAAACTGCTGGCCGATCTGGTCGGCCCCGGACAGGCCAAGCGCCTGCTATTTACAGGTGACATTATCGATCACCACGAGGCGGCACGGATCGGTCTTGCCGAATTGATTAGCAATTCGCCGGACGAGTTAAGATCGTCGATCGAGGCGGTTTCGGGCAGTTCCAACATTTCTATGAAGCAGATGATGCGCAGCTGGCTGGACGGACAGATTTCCGAAAATGCCGCGACCAAATCTGCCTTCGCGAACGCTTTCTCAGGTGAAGATTTCATTGAGGGAACGACCGCATTTACGCAAAAACGAAAACCGGATTTTCGCGGATAGCCCCGCCATTTTCATCAGGAGAGCTAGGATGGATATTTCTAAATTGATGTACCGAGAGGGACTGATGGATGGCGAGCGTATTCTTGTCACTGGCGGCGGAACGGGCCTTGGCCGCGAGATGACCGAAGCGTTCCTGAAACTTGGCGCGACTGTCCATATTTGCGGCAGGCGGCAGAACAAGGTGGATGATACTGCACAGGAACTGATGCAGCAGCATGGCGGCAAGGTCGTGGGTCACGCCTGCGACATTCGCGATCCGGACGCGATCAAGGCGATGGTTGACGCAATCTGGGAAGAGGGAGGTGCCCTGACAGGTGTGGTGAACAATGCGGCCGGTAACTTCATCAGCCGGACGGAAGATCTGTCGATCAATGGTTTTAACGCAATTTCCGACATCGTATTTCGCGGAACATTCTATCTGACGCATGAGGTAGGCACGCGGCTGATTGCGGAAAAGAAATCGGCAAACTTCCTGTCTATCCTGACGACGTGGGTTTGGAATGGCGGCCCGTTTGTGGTGCCTTCAGCTATGTCGAAATCGGCAATCAACACCATGACGCAAAGCCTAGCTGTGGAGTGGGGGCGTTACGGAATGCGCTTCAACGCGATTGCACCCGGCCTGTTTCCCACGGACGGGATGAGCGCACGCCTTGCACCTGGCGGGCGCGGTGACAATTCGAATGACCGGATGAACCCGATGGGCCGCCACGGCGAAATGCACGAGCTTGCCAATCTGGCGGTATTCCTGATGGGACCGGGCGCTGAATGGGTGAATGGCCAGACCATCGCCATAGACGGAGCCGGCTATCAGGCCACAGGCGGCAATTTCTACCAGACCCTCGCGCCGCTTGGCGATGCCGAATGGGAGCAGATGCGCAGCATGATCAAAGGCACTAACGCCAAAGACAAAGCTGACCGGACGACCTGATAACGTAACGAAAGAAGAGAAATACTTCCCGTAGGGAAGTGGTGCCCAGAGGCAGATTCGAACTGCCGACACCACGATTTTCAATCGTGTGCTCTACCAACTGAGCTATCCGGGCACAGCGCCGTTTGCTGATTATCCAGCAATCGGGTTGGAAGCGGCGCTATGGCGAAGGGCGCATCGCTTGGCAAGTGGGAAATCGACCCGAATGATGACTAATCCTGCTTTTCCCAATCTTCCGTCGCGACATCTTCCGGCGAGGCAGGCCGCCCGGGCACTGCATATCCATCGCTGAACCATTGGTTCAAATCGCGGTCACGGCACCTGCTTGAGCAGAACGGAGTGAATTCTTCGGTGCGTGGCTTCTTGCAGATCGGGCAGGGGCGTCGAGTCGTCATAATGGCACCGCCTGAGCGAATCCTGCTTCCAGTGCAATATCTGGTTTGGTTTCAATCCGCACCCCGCGTCCCGTGCGCTTGGTCAATTCAGCCAACCATGTCGCATTGAGATGCGCCGAAACCGCCGGATGGCACGTCAGCAACAGAGCACCTGTCTCCGCAATATGCTCCGCCTTGCGTAGCAGCAGGCGCGCGGCCGCAGCGGGGCGGGCATACTGAATCTGCTGTAGCAATGAGGGGCGTTCGCAGCGGGCGACAAGCTGGACGAAACCGAACCCGTTCATCGCGGTCCGTTCGTGCGGCCAATGATCCAGAGATGCGGCAATCGCAGCATCTATTGCCTTGCGCTCTGCCTTGACCGGCAAAGTCGGAAAATCAATTCCGATTGATCCGGAAAGGTCAAACCGTCCGATGGCCCGTGCAATTGGTGTGACTGCATTGGCGGCCAACTCACGGGCATCATCATCCCCGTCAATATCAATAAGGGTCATCGCCGCAGTATTATCAAACACCAGAGTGCCGCCACTGAATTCGACCTCGCCCTGCCATGCTTCAAGCCATAATTCTTCCCAGTCGCCTTCCGGAAAGCTGCGAACAACTTTCGCCGAATGCCCGCTGATTTGCAGTTGGGATTCGAGACTGGATGCATCTTGCAAGCCTGCGTCATCAGGGACGGCTTGCGCAAGTTTGTAGCGGCCCCGTTCGGCTATCGCTGCCCGGCCAATGCGGCAACGAATTGCCGCGCCTTCGCGCGATGACGCAGGCAAGCCGCTAATGAGGGCTTCTTCTCCGCCGGGAAACCGAACCGTGCCCCGCTTGCTTCCAGCTGTACGGGAACTGAGGGTCGCTTCTGCAACATGGCCGGCTGCCAATGTGCCATGGCAATAGAGCCGCGCTGCCACGATTTGTCCGCCATGCAGCAAAATCGCGCGATCCTCGCCGATGCCATGTTCGACAATCCATTCAGCCAATGCGAAAGCCTGCCGATTTCAGCAAAGCGCGTGTTTCGAAAAGCGGCAAGCCCATGACCGCGGAATGGCTACCGTGGATCCAGTTTATCAGACCCTCGGCAGCGCCTTGGATCGCATATCCGCCTGCTTTGCCTTCCCAATCGCCGCTGTCGATGTATGCGTCAATTTCGCCTGCTGACAGGTTTTTAAACCGCACAATTGTCTCGCTCAATTTCGCCTTCATACCGCCGTCCGGTGCCCGTAAGGCAATCGAGGAAAACACGCGGTGGCGGCGGCCAGAAAGTAGCTCAAGACAATGCCGCGCGGTCGCGTCATCTTCGGCTTTGGGAAGTATACGCCGGCCGGCAGCAACTACCGTATCACCTGCCAGAACAAAGCCGTCAGACGTTGCAGCGGCCATGGCCTTCTCTGCGCCCATTCGCCTTGCGTAATCGCGCGGCAATTCGCCAGGCATTGCGGTTTCATCAATGTCGGCTGGGGCAATCTGCGCGGGCGTGATGCCTAACCGCGCGAGCAATTCGCGGCGGCGCGGACTGGCAGATGCTAGAATTAGAACTGGCGGTGGGGCAGTTGTGGCCGGGCCGTTCATCTCAATGACGGATTATTGCGGGCCAGGACCTTGGCCAGGGCCGCCACGTCCGGGCATAAAGCGGTAGGTAATCCGCGCCTTGGTCAAGTCATATGGGGTCAATTCGCACAGCACTTCGTCACCGACCAAAACACGAATACGGTTTTTACGCATCTTGCCTGCGGTGTGGCCGAGCACTTCATGGCCGTTCTCAAGCTCTACCCGGAACATCGCGTTTGGCAGCAGCTCTACTACCTTGCCGCGCATTTCGAGGAGTTCTTCTTTAGCCATATTTTTGCATATTCCTGTTGTTTGTCGATTTGTATCGCGCGCCCATAGCCCCCGAAGGGATAAAAGGGAAGCCTCGTGCGTATTGCTGTGTAAGCAGGATGAAACATCGCTGCGACATTTTGATACATCATATCGGCTTGTATGATGCCGCTCGCTTACAGATAGGCACAGAAATGCGATTTACCACTTTTGTGACTTCTGCCGCCGTGCTGGCGTTTGTTCCGCAAGCGGGAGCGTTTGCTCAAGAACAAGACGGTCAGGAAACCGAAGACGGTTCCATTCTGGCCAACGAGATACTGGTACTTGGCGACCGGATCCGCGGGCAAATTGACAGCGTGCAAGCCCCAATTCTGGAGCTGGATGAGGCCGACATTGCGGCATATGGGGTGTCTTCAATTCAGGATCTTGTTGCTGCAATTGAACCGCAAACAGGTTCAACCCGCGGTCGCGGCGGGGGGCGCCCGGTATTCTTGGTCAACGGCATTCGCGTAGGCAGCTTCCGCGAGTTTCGGTCCTATCCGCCGGAAGCCATCCGCAAGGTTGAAGTTCTGCCAGAAGAAACCGCGCAAAGGTTCGGTTTTCCGCCAAACCGGCGCGTTATCAATTTTATTCTCAAAGATGACTATTCTGCAATTACGGCAGAGGTCGAATATGAGCAGCCTGACCGAGGGGGCTATTCCAGAAACGAACAAGAGCTGACGCTCCTTCAGATCACCAAAGGCGGTAGGTTAAATCTGGACCTTGAGGTTAGCGACACGTCGCTGCTTACTGAAGCCGAGCGCGATCTTTCGCAAACTATCGGCAGCGTGCCCGATGTGGCAACCGATCCCGATCCCGCCGCTTTCCGCAGTTTAATAGCGGATAGCCGCCAAATTGAAGCGACGGCGAATTTCGCGAAAGCATTTATTGAGAGCGGCAGCTCCGTCAGCCTTAACGGCACCTATATCCGCAATGACAGCCAGAGCCTGTCCGGTTTGGATAGTGTCATTCTAACCGATCCTTCTGGCAATTCAGCCTTGCGCACGCTGAATGCCCAAGACCCGTTAGAACGGCGCACGGCGAGCGATACTTTCTCCGCTGCAGCAAGTTTCAACCGTCCTTTGGGGGACTGGATTCTCACTTGGACCGCGGACGGGACACTTTCGGACACAACCACCGAGATCGACCGGCGGGCTGATGTATCCTTGCTCGTGTCAGATGCCTTGTCCGGCGCACTCGCAATTGATGGCGATCTTCCCGGTTTGACCGAGGCCGGTTTCGACACGGCGAACATACGGACCTATCTGGCGGACACCAAGGCGACATTGCGCGGCAACCCGTTCTTACTCCCCGCAGGCGAGGTTTCGGTAACGCTGGATGCCGATTATGTCTGGAACCGGATTGAGAGCGAAGATTCCCGCGCGGTTGGAGCCACGCAGCTTACACGCGGCACGCTCGGCGGCGGTATCAATGTTGGTGTGCCGATCACCAGTGTGCGCGATGATGTGCTGTCGGCGCTAGGCTCAATCACGTTAAACGGACAGTTCCGGATCAACAATCTCTCCGATTTCGGGACGCTTACCCGTTGGAGCGGGGGCGTGACATGGGCGGTTAGTGACAATCTGAATCTGCAAGCAACCTATGTGTCGAGCGAGGCGGCTCCCTCACTGCAGCAGCTTGGTAGTCCGTCAATTACCACCCTGAATTCCCCCGTTTTCGATTTTACGACAGGCGAGACTGTGCTGGTCAGCGTTGTTTCGGGCGGCAATCCGTTCCTGTCAGAGGAAACCCAATCAGACTGGAATTTCGCGGCTGATTGGCAGTTACCCTTCATCGACGGGGCGCGTTTCCGCGTGGAATACAATGACAATACGTCGAACAATGTGTCATCCGCATTCCCGCTTCTGACCCCAGAGATAGAAGCAGCGTTTCCGAACCGCGTCACGCGCGACGCGGCGGGTACGTTGACAGCGATCGACGTTCGACCCGTCGACTTCTTCGAAACACGCAGTAAGCGGCTGTCCTTCGGTCTTACGCTTCGCGGAAGCGTCGGCAAAGCGCAGCCCAGTACCCGCGGCGCACGCCCCGATGGATCCGGCAGACCTGCCGCAGCTAGGCCAGGCGTAGGTAGGCCCGATGCTAATGGTAACGGGCGAGGTGCAGGGCGCGGACCGCGCGGCGGTGAACAGTTTGCAGCATTCCGAACACGTCTATGTGCCGATGATGGGCCAGCGTTTCTTCAACGGTTGGTTGAAGCTGCGGCCAAGGGTGAGCCGTTGCCCGATTTTCCCGAGTTTGATCCCGCGCGTGCAGAAAGGATGCTGGCCCGGTTGCGCGATGAGAACGGCGTAGTGGACCAGCAGCGTCTGGCATCTTTCCGTGACAGAATCTGCAGTTCTGCTGGCGGACCCGCCGCTGGACAGCCTGGAAATGGCGGACAATCCTCTGCAGGATCAGATGCTTCTGGTGAGGGGCAAACACGTCCTCGCCAAGCTGGCGGGCGCGGCGGACCTCCCGGTTTGCCCGGGCGCGGCGGAGATGGCCGAGGCCGCTACTTCCTTAACTTCAACCATTCAATCGAACTGGAACAGCAGGTCATCATTGCGCAAGGCGGGCCCGTTCTTGATCTGCTGGACGGGGACAGCACATCGCAATTCGGTACGCCCCGTCACACATCACGGCTTGAGGGTGGTTTATTCTGGAACGGCTGGGGTACCCGCGTGTCGGGAAGATATACGGGTGCAGCCAGCGTCAATTCGCTCACTGTGAATGACCTAGCGACTATCGATTTCAGGTTATTTGCCGATCTGGGCAGGGTTCTGAACAAGGATGACGGGATATTGGACGGAATGCGCGTGTCTCTACGCTTCGACAATATCTTTGACGGGCGCCGCAGAGTGACCGACGTTAATGGGGAAACTCCCATCAACTATCAGCCGCTTTTGATCGACCCGACGGGCCGGTATTTGGGTATTGATATTCGAAAGCTGTTCTAGAATAACTCTAGTGAAGGCGCGCTTTCGGGTAAAGAAGCGCTTTCAGGCCCTTGGGGTTGAAAGGTTTCCATTCACCGTCTGCCTGTGCCAGCCGGTCGGCGATGGCCAGCATCACTGTCGGGTTCACTCCCAATCCCATATGGCTGGCAAGAACTACGATATTCTCGGTTTGCCCGGGTAGACCTTCGCCGGGTTGCTGAACTGATCCGCGCCAATGCACCACGCCGTCAGTCTTCGTCAGGATAGAGGTAGTTGGCACCGGCGGCGCAGCGTCCAAGCCGGTGAAGCGGCCTGCCTGAATGGGCTCGGGTTCTTTGCCGTTAAGCCATTCGAACAGAATGCGGGCATTGCTGTGATCGCGGTCATCGCTGATCGGACTGCCGAGCGATATCACCGTCCGCACTTTCTCCGGCAGCATTTTGGCCAGCTCACGGGCGAAAACGCCGCCTAAACTCCAACCGACGATAGATATCTTACCGCCGGTTTTTTCCGCCAGTGCCTCCACGCATTTTGCCATCGCATCGACGCGCTCATTATCCACCTTCACATTGCGACCCAAGTCCCAGCCAGCGGTTTGATAGCCAAGGCTGTCAAGCAGTGAACGCATCGGCTTTGTGGAATTGTCAGTCGCCATGAATCCCGGAAGAACAAGAACGCCGTGCCCGTCACCCTTCGGAAGCGCAGACATGGCGGGGCGGAGCGCGAAGAAACTCGCAAGCTCGGCCATTGCACGGCCAGGTTCTGCGAGCGTGAATATGCGGTGCGGCGGGCGCGCTGCGGGCGAAGTGCTGAGTGTCGCTGCGGTCATTTGGAAGCCTTCCGTGTGGTTTTCTTGGCAGCGGGTTTACGGCCCGATGCGGATTTGGTGGAGGCTGCCTTCTTGGGAGCAGCTTTTCGTTTAGCGGCTTTGGTCGGTGTTTTCGTAGGTGCTGTCTTTTTGGGGGCCGATTTCTTGGCAGGTGCTTTTTTCCCAGATGCAGCTTTCTTGGTAGTAGGGGCGGGTTCACTGGCCGCAAGATCGCGCAGTTCTTCGAAACTTTCGCGAATGCACTGTACGTAGAAATCGGGGTCAGGCAACAATTTGCGGCATCCGGTGAAAGCGATTGTCGCCTCCTCACAATAGCTTTGCACCACGTGCCCAAGGCCCATTCCGTCGGTAAGGCACAGCAGCCCCATCTGGCTTTCAAGCCGTGCACCCGAAGAATAAATCGAAACTGGCGGCCCGGGCACGTTGGTAACGACTGTGGAGAACGGCGCATTCACGCGGTTTGCCAGCCCCAGCCGCGTGTAAAGCTGCGCGCCCAGCGCCATGAATAGCGCCGGACTCACCTTGCTCATCTCGGTCATATTCCGGGCGCCCATTGCCTCGGTCATGGCCTTGCTGTTGGCGGTTTTCTCGTAGACAAACTTCAACCGCTCTGCGGGGTCTTCAATATGGGTTCCCAGCGGTGCGACCATCGCGGCCACCTGATTTCCCATATCGCCTTTTTCATCCTTGGATCTCACTGAAATAGGCGCCATTGCGGTTAGCGTGCGTCCTGGCAGGTCATCTTTGCTGAGCAGATATTTGCGCATTGCGCCGCCCACTATCGCAAGGAACACGTCATTTACTTTACAGTCCGGAACCAATCTGCGGATGGCCTTAATGTCAGCCAACGGCACGCTGATGCCTTCGACGACGCGATTTGGTGAAATGACCCGGTTGAACCGGCACCGCGGCGCAACCATTTCCGCGCCGACTTTAAAATCTTTGACTGCCAGCCCTTTGATAGCGTTGGCCAGCCCCGGAGCAGCCTTGGCCAGTACCTCTAGCTGTTTGACCGGATTGGCGAGAGCACTGACATAGGATTTGCCGAGCAATTCAACCGCATTGGGAATTTTTTCCGCTTCCCAAGTGTCAGGGGTTGAAGGCGCAGGCGCATCCGGGGTCAACGTATGCATCGCCTCCAGCAAATCGACGCCGCTCATCCCGTCAATGGCAGCGTGATGGACTTTGGTGACCATCGCATAGCTTCCGGGCGAAACGCCGGGAATGTTATCGAGCCCTTCTACGATGGTAAATTCCCATGGCGGACGCGTAAGATCGAGCGGGCGCGCAAATATCCGTGACGCTTGAATACATAGTTGGCGCCAGTCACCGGGCTTGGGCAAGGCAACATGGCGGACATGGTATTCCAGATCGAAATCGGGGTCCTCGATCCAGTAGGGATAATCGAGATCAAAAGGGACTTTGACCAATCTCTGACGAATTGTGCGTGACAGCTGCATCCGGCTTTCAAAAAAGCCGAGAATATCCTTGTACCGAACAAAGCCGCCGGGCGCGGTTTCAGGATTGTAAATCAGCAAAGAGCCGATATGCATCGGCGAGTTGCGCGTTTCCAGCGCAACAAATGAGGCATCCATGCCTTGTAATTGACGCAATATGTCTCTCCCGCCGCCTTGTTCTATTCAAAGTCGACATTGTCAGCGTAACAGAAGGAGGCGGCGCGTCAACGCGGCAGCCTCGATAGCCGAACTGACAGAGCTGTTATGCGGTTTCTTCGGCCAATTCTGTCACGCCGAAATGAGACCGAAGGGATTGGCGGTAGCGCTGCATTGATTGCGCGGGCCGCCGGACGCGAGTAGTCCCGGATGTCGAGGCGGCAATGTGTCCGTCCAGAACATCCATTTCGCCCAGCAAGCGGGTCATTGCATCACCATTCTGCATTTTGAAGGCGCCAACCTCTGGCAGATCACCACAATCGGCATAGGTCAGACCGAACAGGAAGAGCTCACGGAAAGCGACCCTTTCCGGCAAACCGCAGGTGAGCCTCGCATTGATATGCGCAGGTAGCTGATCGATCGCTTGATTGAACCGTTCCAACTGCACCCGTTCGTTCCGGCGAACACGGTTCTTCACGATCATCCAGTCGGTTTTTGACAGACCGCGTTCGAGCCTTTCGGTTTGAAGCTGCGATACCATTTCGGCGAATTTACCCAGCCGGTTAAACTTGCGCGTTGCAGGATTAAATTGCGCTACTGAATCCAGATCGATGAAATTCGGGTTTACCGGAGTTACCAGCTTGTCGGCCATCGCGATTGCACGGCGGGCAATTGGGGAGTCATGTCCCGGCACGTCGATAATGACGGTCTGACAATTATGCCCAGCGCGCGCGATTTCCTGCATCAGCATTGCGCCGGACGGATGACCGAGTGCCAAATGCTGTGGGCTGGGCAGGTCAATGCCCAGGCTTCGACACGTTGCTTCCCGGTTTTCGAGCGCGCGTTCCAGCGAACGCTGCCTTCGGTCAAGATCGATGGCGAGCACTTTCTGGCCGGCACGTGCGAGGAAAATGGCCGTATGGAATGCCAGTGTCGACTTTCCGACGCCGCCTTTTTCATTGGCAAATACAATAATTTGGGCGTTTATTTCCGGCCTGCGGCAAATGTCAGCCAGAACTACAGAAGCAGCTTCACCATCTCCATTTTGCGCGCTCATGCCCAACCCCCTCGCACTCCAGCCCGATCCCAAACGAATCGCGAATCGCTCTTTTCAAGCAAGAGTGTCAACAATTCACCACTTATCCACAAGTAAAACCTGTTCAACGCAGATGCGCGCCGCGAGACTGTGCCGCTGCGGGGCAAGTGACCGGCGTATTCTTATGGGCAATTTGGGCGTCATGTTCTATGCGGAGGCATGGCTAAAACACCGGCAGGCACACCGCATGACCCGAGAGGGGCCGAGCGCTTCAATGAGGAGCGTGCCGCCTATACAATTTCGTCCGCAACGCCCGATCTTGAAACCGGCATCACCGCTATTCGAGACACGGTGAAGACATTGCAGCCGGTGCCGGGTGTGTACCGGATGCTCGATACGCGTGGCGATGTACTTTACGTCGGGAAGGCGCGGGTTCTGAAAAACCGGGTCGCTAACTATGCCCAGCCTAAGAACCTGTCGCAGCGGCTTTTGCGGATGGTCAGCCAGACGCGGCGGATGGAGATCGTCACCACCAATAGCGAGGCCGAGGCGTTGCTGCTGGAAGCGCAACTTATCAAACGCTTTCGCCCGCCTTTCAACGTACTGCTGCGCGACGACAAAAGTTTTCCGTTTATCCTGTTGCGGTCGGAGCATAATTTCCCGCGGATCATGAAACATCGCGGCGCTCGCCGGGCAAAAGGCAATTATTACGGCCCCTTTGCCAGCGCGGGCAGCGTGAACACCACCATCAACGCCTTGCAGAAACTGTTCCTGCTCCGGTCATGTACCGATAGCTTTTTCAGCCGCCGTGACAGACCATGCCTGCTATACCAGATCAAACGGTGCAGCGCCCCGTGCGTGGACCGGATCGACAAGGAGGGTTACGCCGAACTGGTGAAGCAGGCGCAGGATTTCCTTGGCGGCAAATCTTCCTCGGTGCAGGCCGATCTGGAAAAACAAATGGCGAAGGCTGCAGAGAGCCTCGATTTCGAGACGGCGGCTATTTTGCGTGACCGGCTGCGCGCGGCGACATTTATTCAAGGCAGTCAGGCGATCAATGCCAGCGGCGTTGGCGATGCCGACGTATTCGCGCTGGCCAGTAAGGGCGGTCAGATCGCGGTGCAGGCCTTCTTCATCAGAGGCGGCCAAAATTGGGGGCACCGCGCGTTCTTCCCCAGTCACACAAAAGATGTGGAAGAAGATCAGGTTCTGGCCGATGTACTGGCGCAATTCTATGAAGAGGTGCCGCCGCCCAGAACCATTCTGGTCGACCGGAAACTGCCCGAACAAGAGCTGATCGAAGAGGCATTCGCTGCCAGCGCCGAGCAGGGCGGTGCCGGACATCGGGTAGAGATTTCGATCCCCCAACGCGGCGACAGACGTAAACTGATGCAGCAAGCGCAGCGTAATGCGGTGGAGGCGTTGGATCGCCGTCTGGCAGAACGCGGTACCAAGGCGAAAACCCTGCGTGAAATGACCGAGTTTCTGGAATTGGCCGATGTGCCTCAGCGGATCGAGGTCTATGACAATTCCCATATTCAGGGCGCAAAGGCGGTCGGCGGAATGATTGTCGCGGGGCCGGAAGGCTTCATCAAGAACCAGTACCGCAAGTTCAATATCAAAACCGCCCAGACGAATGACGACTTCGGAATGATGCGCGAAGTAATGCACCGCCGTTTCAGCCGCGCCATGAAGGATGACCCTGACCGCGAAACATCCGGCGACAAAAGCGTATGGCCGGATCTGGTGCTGATTGATGGCGGTAAAGGGCAGATGAGCGCCGTTAAAGACACGCTGGAAGAACTGGGCATCGAAGACGTGCCGTTAATCGCGATTGCGAAGGGCCCCGATCACGGAAGGGAGGGGCGCGAGGTGTTCCATTTCCCCGACGGGAGGGAGAAAACCCTGCCGACCAACTCACCGGTGCTTTTCTATTTGCAGACCCTGCGCGATGAAGTGCACCGCTTCGCAATCGGGGCGCACCGGGCAAAACGCAGCCGCGCGATAACCGCGTCTCCGCTGGATGAAATTCCGGGCATCGGCCCGTCGCGCAAACGCGCTTTGTTGCTCCACTTCGGAACTGCCGGAAAAGTCCGCGCCGCATCGCTCCAAGACCTCCAGCGCGCACCGGGCGTAAGCGCGGCTGTGGCGCAGACGATCTATGATTTTTATCACGCTGGCGGGTAAGCCAGCAGGCACCACCGCCGATTAATCGATAATCGCGTGGGGTAAGAAGCGCGCCAGATCGCGGGTGATCGGGCTGGCATCTTCGCGGACAGACATCGCCACCGCCTCGTCGCCGACAATCCAGCTGCCGATGACAGCGTGATTGTCACCGGATCGGGCGATAGGCGCATAGGCTTGTACAATCCCGCCCTCTTCGCCGTAGCCTTCTTCCGGGCCGGCATGATGCGCGTCTCCGTCAAACAAAGTGATGTCGGCGCCTTCGCGGCTGAAAAAGGGTTTGTAGACGTGAGGCCCGGATGCGAGCGATTTGGCCTGATCGGTCCCTTCAAAATATGCCGGTAGCAGATTTTTGTGGCCCATATTGCGTTCCCACAGCAGCGGCAGCATCGCTTTGTTGGAAAGGATCGCTTTCCATGCAGGCTCGATGAACATTGTCTTTGAGCGCGGGATATGCGCGGCAAATTCCTCCCGCATGAGATCTTCCCAAGGATAGAGCTTGAACAGCGCCCCAATCCGGAAATCCTCATGGTCAAGGAAATTGCCCTTATCATCGATCCCGATCTGCTCGATAGGAACGAATTTCGTTTCCAATCCCGCCTGACTGGCGATGTCTTCCAGATACAGCACTGTGGCGCGGTCTTCGACATGTTCCTGAACGGCAGAGAAATGCAGCAGGCTGCCTTTTGTCAGGACCTGTGCAAAACGTTCCATGAGGGCTTCATGCAGGCGATTGAACTGGTCGGCATTCTCGGGCAGCTTTCCCAGATCGATCATGCCCTCCAGCCAGTTCCACTGGAAGAAGGCAGTTTCGTAAATGCTGGTAGGAGTGTCGCCGTTAAACTCCAGCATCTTGGCCGGATTTGTACCGTCATAGGCAAAGTCGAACCGCCCATAAAGCGACATATCAGTTCCGCGCCAGCTATGCGCAACCAGATCGCGGTGGTCATCCGGTATCGCAAGCTTTTCCATCAATTCCTGAGAGCCGCAGGCATCGTCCACAAGTGACAGGCACATGGCGTAGATTTCCGTGGTCGGATCTTCAATTTCGTCTTCGACTTCGCGCAAGGAAAATTCCCAATATGCGCGTTCATCCCAATATCGTTCGCCGTCTACATGATGAAATATAAACCCGTTTTCATTGGCTATCTCTTGCCAGTTCGGGCGTTCTTCCACGGTTTTACGCTGCACTGCCTTCATCCTTTTTTGAGCATGATTACCTTCTGATAATCTTTTCTAACTATGCCAATGCTTTGAAGATTACAGACGGGGGATATTTCATGGCAGACGCATTTGCCGCAAAGCGCAAGCGTTCAGGCCGGGTGGCACTGACAACGATGGTCGCATTGTCGAGCGGAGCCATGCTCGCATCGTGCGGGGATGGTGATTCAGTACCTGCAGCTAAGGCTGCACAAGATGTGCCGTCAAAGCCTGCCGACGCTCTTGAAGTTCAGGTGTTCGAGAATGTTTTCGAATGCGCGAAAGTTACTGGCAAAACGCGCCAGCAATGCGCGGCCGACCGCGAGCAGGCGCTTGCAGCTGCAGAGAAAGAGTCCCCTCGCTTTGCATCCTTGGAGGATTGCGAGGCCGAGTTCGGCGCCGGGCAATGTATGCAACCGGGCGAAGACACCGGGCGCCGCCGTCACTTCTCGCCGTTTTTGGTCGCATGGATTTCCACCAAAGAAGGGGCCGGCAAGAACGCACCTTTGTTTAAAGGCAAAGGTGGCGGAATGCAGACCGCGAACGGGATGAAGCTCGGCTATGCCGGTGCACCCGGTAAATATTACGCATCGTCCCGGGGTTTCGAAAAGCCGAAAACCGTACCGAAGGTGAAACCGGCTTCCAAGCTGGCCAGTCGCGGCGGTTTTGGCTCGCGCAATGGCAGTTGGAATCTGAAAGACCGCAATGGCGGTGCAAATTCGTCCTCATCACGTAGCGGCGTTCGCAGCAAGGGCGGCTAATTTCGTATCTGCCGTGTCCCGGGCTTATCGGTTTAGGCCTTTGATCGCCTTCGCCTGATCATCCCTTCTTGCGCCACGCTGGCTACCAAAGTCCCGTCGCGTGTGAAGATACGCCCCCGGTTAAACCCTCTGCCGCCGCCGCTCCAAGGGCTGTCGGTCGCATATAGGAGCCAGTCATCGGCGCGTGCCGGCTGATGGAACCATATGGTGTGATCGAGGCTCGCACCCGTCAGCTCTCCGCGCATCCAGCTGAGGCCATGCGGCAGCGCACTTGTGCCCAGAAGTGTATAGTCGCTTGCATAAGCTATGATTGCACGATGCATGGCAGGATCATCGGGCAGAGTGGCCGCTGCTTTGAACCAGGTATGTGCCTGCGGCTGCTTAGGTTCGCTATTCATCCAGTGTAGGCGGTCGATCGTGCGCATCTCGATTGGGCGCGGGCGTAGCATAAACTTACGAGCGGTTTCCGGCAATTCGGGCTGTGCATCAACATATTTCCGCCGCAGCTCCATATCTGATTTCAGATCTTCCGGAGCGGCGACTTCGGGCATCGGGCAATCCTGATGCTCTAATCCATCTTCTATTGTCTGGAAGCTCGCCGTCAGATTCAAAATCGGCTTTGGATTACCGTCATCCTCTACTTGCGATGCAACAATACGGCGATTGGCGAAACTCCGTCCGTCAAAATCGCGGGCGATCTGGTAATCGATGGCGGGACCTTCTTTTCCCCCGCGCAGGAAATATGCATGAAGCGAATGCGCGACCTTGTCCTGCGGGACTGAATGCTGCGCCGCCATCAACGCCTGCGCGATCACTTGTCCGCCAAAAACGCGCCCCACGCCGCCAGGTTGCGGATTGCCCACATAATGATCCGGGTCAGTCCGCTGCACGGTTAGCAAGCGGACTAGGCCTTCCACCAATTGCTGTGGAGATTTCGTGTCGTCCATTCAGCTGCTTTGCTGCGCGCGCCGCGTCAGGTCAACGCAGGCTAGGCCGTGAGCCCAAACTTTCTCAGCGCGCGAAACGCATATGCTTTGCCGCGATTGGAACCGGGCCAGCGTTTAGGCGGTGCTGGCGCTAATGACCGGGCGCGCATCAGGCGGTTAAACCCGCGGGCATCCGCCTCTTCAAAACTCCAGTCGCTGCGCCATGTAATTGAAAGCGAAATCGAACTATTCGGTCCGTTACGGACAAAGTGCGGTGCCATAACGGGCACAAATAAGGCGTCACCGGCCTTCAAAGGAAACTCAGTTCCGCCAGACAGAAAGGTGTCATCCCAGTGCAATTCCCGCGCGCCGCCAGCGTGATAGGTTTCGTGTACAGTGTCGGGTGCAAAACGCGCATCGCCAGCCGGGAATTGGGTCATCACTTTGCTGCCGGTAAGTTGCAGCAGAATGTTATGTTCGGGATCGAAATGATATGGCGTGACCGCATCGGGTGAAGATATGAAGATAAATCCTTGCGGCCGAAGCAATGCACCCGTTTTCGCTTCGATTTGCGGCTTGAGTTCATCCAAAAGCGCGAGCAACAAATCTGCATATTCAGGGACTTGTTCTATATTCTTCAAAACTGCCCAACTCTCGCTTGTGGCGATTTGACGGATAGTGTCCTCGATCGACAATCCGTTTGAAGCAGGTTTCCCATCGACACCGATTGGCAGATTTCCGCGATTATATTCGACAGATCCATCAGGCAGCTGGCCGCCAAGCTGTGCCAGAGCATCAAGTTGTAGCAAGCGTTCACCGGCCAGCGAATGGGGCAGAATATGCGGCGTTTCAGGATAATTTCGCGCGAACAATTCGCGAGCATCGGGACTGAAAACAGCCGGACTGCGAGAGGCGGAATTCACTGTCATCTTTGGCCGCCGATCATTTCGCTGCCGCTTTCAGCGCGCAGCAATTGGCGGAAAGCAATTTGCCGTACTTTTCCGCCGATGCCGATGCTCAACCGGACAATGCTGCGCTTTTCGCGCCATATCCGGTCAATCATCGGATGATCTGCGGCGGCGCAGCTATCCGTCCATTCAACATTCGGGTTATCGAGTATTTTCAAGTTCTCGCATTGGAGCAGTACGCCCGGAGAAAAGCGGGCATAGTCCTCGTCAAAGGTCGTTTTGAAGGCGAACGCACCGGGAGGGGTGACGAAGCTTGCGAGCATGGCAACCGGTTTGTCACTTACATGCAGCGTCAATCGTTCAAGTTTACCTGCCTTAGCTGCTCCACGCAGCGCATCGCGAAAAAACTGCTCGGTTGGCACTTGAGATGCCAAGGCCGAGCCTTCGCGCCCCTTCCAACCGGCGCGTTCCATCGCAAGGAAGCTGTCGCACCATCGGCCAAGTCCCTCGCTGCCTGTCACGCAGTCAAATGTAACTTTGCCGTGTTCGCCAAGGCGTTTGGTTTGCCTGCGCAATTCTTTCCGTTTCTTGCCGCTCATCGACGCTGCCAGATATGCGTCAGGTGTCAGGTCGGATTGCAACAGAGCGCGCTGTTCACGGTGGACGATAGCCGCAGGTCGGGGCTGTTCTGCAATCAGGTCTGCCAAAGCGCTGAAGACCGGGCCGTTTTCAGGTACATGACACAGATGCAGGAACATTGAGGCGCCGTATTCGCGATCAATTGCGGCCAAGACTGCTTCCCAGAATTCCTTTTCACACCCAAGCGCGATGAGGGGAACCCCGCAAAAACCGTTTTCATGAAGCCAGCTGGTCAAATGCGGCAACGGGTATCCGTAGTAAGAATTTGACTGGCTCAGCGGCAGTAACCCAATGAGGCGGTCATCCTGCCACAGCTGCAGTAATGCTACATCACCATTTGGATCAAAGGCGCGCAGGGCCGGCAGCAGGTTCCACTGGCAATAAAACGGATTCGGTTCAGAGGCCGCCGTTTCCAATGCATCCCAGGCAGCAATGAAGTTGGCGTCGGATACGCATTCTTTCCAGCCAGTTATAGTCACACCGTTGGCGCGCGCGGGAATATGCCTGCGCCGGTTGCGCGGACTATCCTCCACCTCTGCTATTGCGGCACTGGCCATCGGGTTAACTCTTCAAACTGCACGTATTCACGCTTTCGCATGGCACATAGCACGGCAGCACTGAGGAAGTTTTAACGGTGATGTACCGCTGTGGGGCAAAGAAAACCCCGCCCGGAGTGATCCGGACGGGGCTTTGTTTAGCCTAAGCTGGTTTGGGTCAGATCAAGCCGCCAGAGCTGCGAGAAGCAGCAAGGCGACGATGTTGGTGATCTTGATCATCGGGTTAACGGCTGGACCTGCGGTATCCTTGTAAGGATCGCCAACAGTGTCACCTGTTACCGCAGCGTGGTGGGCATCAGAGCCCTTGCCGCCGTGGTTACCGTCTTCGATGTATTTCTTCGCATTGTCCCACGCGCCGCCACCTGCGGTCATGGAAAGCGCCACAAAGATACCCGAAACGATCACACCGAGAAGCAGCGCGCCAAGAGCGGCAAAGCCGTTCGCCTGGCCTGCAACAGCGGTGATCGCGAAGTACACTACGATTGGTGCAAGCAGTGGCAGCATTGAAGGAAGGATCATCTCCTTAATCGCTGCCTTCGTCACCAAGTCCACTGTACGGGCATAGTTCGGACGGCTGGTGCCTTCCATGATGCCCGGGTCTTTTGCGAACTGGTCACGCACATCAACCACAACATCACCGGCAGCGCGGCCAACAGCGGTCATGCCCATCGCACCAAACAGGTACGGGAGCAGTGCGCCAAGTAGCAGGCCAACGATGACATACGGGTTTTCGAGGCTGAAGCTGACTTCGAGATCCGGGAAGAACTCTTTAAGGTCAGCAGTGTAGGCACTGAACAGAACCAAGGCAGCAAGACCGGCAGAACCGATTGCATAACCCTTGGTCACGGCTTTCGTGGTGTTGCCGACAGCGTCAAGCGCGTCAGTCTTTTCACGAACGCTTTCTTCCATCTCAGCCATTTCGGCAATTCCGCCGGCATTATCTGTCACAGGGCCGTAAGCGTCGAGTGCAACGACCATACCGGCCAGAGCCAGCATCGATGTGGCGGCAAAGGCAATGCCCATCAGACCGGCAAGCTGGTATGTGACGATGATACCGACCACGATAACCAGCGTTGGCAGTGCGGTTGATTCAAGGCTGATTGCCAGACCTTGAATGACGTTGGTGCCATGACCGGTTTCGGACGATTTCGCGATGGAGCGAACCGGACGATACTCGGTGCCAGTGTAATATTCGGTAATCCAGATGATCAGGCCGGTCACAGCCAGACCCACCATCATCGCCCAGAACAGCGACATACCGGTGAACGACTGATCGCCAACGGTATATTCAGTCGCCATGCCCACAGCATAATCGGTGGCGAAATAGATCGCCGGGATCGATAGAACGGTGGTGGTGATGAAGCCCTTGTACAGAGCACCCATGATGTTGTTCGATTTACCGAGACGTACAAAATACGTGCCGATAATCGAGGTGACGATGCACACGCCGCCAATAAGCAGTGGCAGGCTCATCAGGCTGAACAGGTCAGCAGCAGCAAGGCCGGTGAACAAAAGAGCCGTCAAAACCATCGTTGCACCCACGGTAACAACATATGTTTCGAATAAATCGGCAGCCATACCCGCGCAGTCGCCGACATTATCGCCAACATTATCTGCGATTGTAGCCGGGTTGCGTGGATCATCCTCCGGGATACCCGCTTCCACCTTACCGACCAGATCGGCACCAACGTCAGCAGCTTTGGTGAAGATACCGCCGCCAAGACGCGCAAAGATCGAGATGAGCGAGGCACCGAATGCCAGACCTACCAATGCGTCAATAACTTCGCGTTTCTCTGCCAGTACTGTGAGGTCGAGCCCCATCGGGCCAGTCAGCACGTAGAAGAAGCCGGCGATGGCGAGAAGCGCAAGGCCTGCAACCAGCATACCGGTAACCGCACCAGCGCGGAACGCCACGGTCAAGCCTTCTTGAAGGCCGGTTTCAGCTGCGGCAGCTGTACGCACGTTTGCGCGGACCGAGATATTCATCCCGATAAAGCCCGCGACGCCGGAAAGCACCGCGCCAATGATGAAGCCGGTGGCCGAAATGGCCCCGAGAAATACGAAAACGAGAATGGCAACAACCACGCCTACCACGCTGATCGCGGTGTATTGGCGCTTCAGATAGGCTTGTGCGCCTTCTTGAACTGCGCCTGCGATTTCTTGCATTCTTGCATTGCCGGCGGCAGCGCCGAGCACTTGTTGGCTGGTAACAATGCCGTACACGACGGCAAGCAATCCCAGTCCGATTGCGATATAAACTAGTTCCACGGAAATCCCCTCTGCGGATGGCTTGATGCTTGGCCCGTCTCTACGGGTCCATAGACCGGGCGAGGGCTATATCGCCGAAAGGTTTGGTGCAAGCCCTAAGCGGGATAAATGCACGGCGGAGCGCAGTTTCAGCCGGATGAGTGGGTAAAGCCCAGCGGGAAATCGGGGCTGGGCGTTTCTCCATTCAGCAGAATATCCGACCCCGAAAATGTGCAGACTGTTCCGATTTTCCAGGCTTCCACAGGCAAGCTAACCGCCTGATCTGCCGTGAAAAGCAGCTGGTAGTCATCGCCCCATCGCAGGGCGTCCATACGCCGGTCTTCATCGGCAGCTAAGGGCACGGATGCTGGATCAATGTTCACAGACACTCCGCTAGCAGCGGCAATTCGGCTGGCATCGAGCAGAAGCCCGTCCGACACATCCATGATGGCCGATACGAATGGTGCGAGCAGTCTGCCTTGCTCAATCAAGGGAATCGGGCGGCGAAATAGCGAGCTGTCCGCACCGGTTTGATCCCTGAGCGCTTCAAAACCGAGCATTGCTGCTCCGACTGCGCCGGTTACGTACACCGCGTCTCCTGATCGGGCGCCCGAGCGCGAAGGGACAGGTGTATGCGAAGCGCGGCCAATCGCGGTCATGCCAAAATGACGCGGTCCGTTTGAGCTGACTGTATCACCGCCTAGAAGCGGCAGTTCAAACCGGTCCAACGCTTCCGAAAGGCCGGTGATAAACCGTTCTTTATCTGCCCCTAATGAATAGCTGAGTAGCGCGCCGACCGGGACGGCACCCTTCGCTGCCAAATCTGATAAGTTTGTGGCTGCCAGCTTCCACCCGACATCGCTCATATCCTGATCAGGAAGAAAGTGGACGCCTTCCACCATCGCATCATGGGTAATGATCAGAGTCTCATTACCAACTTCCAGCACGGCTGCGTCATCTTCCAGACCGCGTGCTGCGGGATGCGTGGCCAGTGCCCGCAAGCTTTCGATGAAGTCGAGCTCGCCGTTCACCGGACCGATTTGGCAACTGCGTCAAGCACGCCATTTACAAATTTGGCCTCGCGGTCATCGAAGAACGCCTTTGCAACATCAACATATTCGCTGATCACAGTACCAACAGTGACATCGGGCCGGGCCATTAATTCATAGGCACCCGCGCGCAGGATTTGCAGCATGGTCTTGTCCAGACGCTTCACTGTCCAGCCATCTGCCAGTTTTTCCGTCAGCTTCGCGTCAATTTCATCGCGCCGTGCATCTACGCCGGCAACAATATCGTCAAAGAAATCGACATCGGCATCGGCATATTGATCGTCTTCAATCTCTCGGCCCAGCCGGTGCTGGTGGAATTCGTCCAGCAATTTGGCGAGCGCAGTACCTTCCATGTGTTGCTGATACAGCGCCTGTGACGCAGCGAGGCGTGCGGCAGAACGGGCTTGTGATTTGGAGGTGTTCATTTCAGGCGGGCCTCAATGGATTTGGCATGGGCTGGCAGACCTTCTGCGTGTGCCAGCGCGGCGGCGGCGGGGCCGACCGCTTTCAAAGCGTTTTCGTCAAGCTCGATGAAGCTTGATCGTTTCATAAAATCAAGGACGGACAGACCGCTGGCGAAGCGCGCACGGCGGCCTGTGGGCAGGACATGGTTGGGGCCGGCAACATAGTCACCGACGGCCTCTGGTGCGTGGCGGCCGATGAAAATGCTGCCTGCGTGCCGGATGTCGTCAAAGAGCGGGCGAGGGTCTTCGACAGCCAGTTCAACGTGTTCAGCCGCCAGCGCATTGGCAAGCTCAACCGACTGCATCAAATCATCGACGACAATGATCACACCGTGATCGGCCCAGCTTTGCTGCGCGACTTTTTTCGTTTCCAGCATTGCCGATTGCACGTCAATTCGGTCGGAAACCTGCGCTGCATATGCAGCGTCATCGGTAATCAGGATCGATTGCGCGTTCGGATCATGCTCTGCCTGGCTCAGCAAATCTGCAGCGATCCAGTCCGGATCATTCTGATTGTCAGCGATGACCAGAATTTCGCTTGGCCCCGCAACCATATCAATGCCTACCACGCCGTAGAGCTGTCTTTTCGCCTCCGCGACATAGGCATTCCCCGGCCCGGTGATTACATCCACCCGATCAATTCTCTGCGTGCCATAGGCTAGCGCGCCCACAGCATGGGCGCCGCCAACGCGCCAAATTTCATCAACCCCAGCAAGGTGCGCGGCGGCGAGAACCAGATCGTTGACCTCACCGCGCGGGGTGGGGGTCACAACTGCTAACCGGCCAACGCCCGCAACTTTGGCGGGGATGGCATTCATAAGCAGAGAGGAAGGATAGGCGGCGCGTCCGCCGGGGACATACAGACCCGCAGCGTCAACCGCGGTCCAGCGCGCGCCGAGCCGCAAACCTGCTTCGTCGGTATAGTCGCGATCTTCGGGTAGCTGGGCTTCGTGATAGGCACGGATGCGCGTTGCCGCGAGTTCCAGCGCGGATTTCAGATCGCCGTCCAATTTGTCAAATGCAGTCTTGCATTGCTGCGCCGAGATGGACCAGTCAGCGTCGCTTTCCAGCGTGTGCCGGTCAAACCGCTGGGTGAGATCTGCCAAGGCGCTATCGCCGCGAGTTTTAACATCGGCAAGGATTGACGCAACCTGATTGGCAACGTTCGCGTCACCGTCCCGCCGGTCATCTACGATCTTGCGAAATGCAGTCTCGAAATCGGGATCATTGATAGAGAGCAGCTGCATCAGGCGGCTTCGCTTTGCGCATCGGCGCGGAATGTTTCGACGAAAGCCGCGACCCGCGCATCTGTTTTTAGCGCCGCACGGTTCACAATCAGCCGTGCTGAAATGTCCATGATCTTGTCAGTTTCTACCAAGCCGTTCTGTCTGAGCGTTGCGCCCGTGGAAACCAGATCCACAATGCGTCCAGCCAACCCCAAAGTGGGTGCCAGTTCCATCGCACCGTTCAGCTTCACACACTCCGCCTGAATACCTCGCGCTTCAAAATGGCGCCGGGTGATATTGGGATATTTTGTCGCAACACGAATGTGGCTGGCTGCGCCAATTGTTGCGCGGCCCTCTTTCGGTTCGGCTACGGACAAGTGACATTTGCCTATGTCGAGATCGACGGGGGCATACAGGTCTGAATAGTCAAACTCTTCGATCACGTCGCTGCCCACGATTCCCATTTGCGCTGCGCCATGTGCTACAAAGGTAGCGACATCAAATGCACGGACACGGATCAGCCGCATATCTTCGCGGTTTGTTGCGAAGCTGAGCGATCTGTCTTTTGTGTCATGGAATGCGTCTGCCGGAACAATCCCGGCGCGCTCCATTACGGGCAGGGCTTCATCAAGGATACGTCCCTTGGGAACGGCAAAGGTAAGCTGGCTTGTCATGATGGGCGGCAAATAGGCATTAGGTCTGTAAAGAGCAACGAAAATGGAAGTGAAACCAGATGGCGGCAGGCGGAATAATGAATATGGTTTCTGTGACAGAGGGAATCGAGTGGCAGGCAGAACACGCTGAGCAAGCAGGCGCGCCGTGCACCGGCAGGGTAGTCAGAGCGATGCTCGCACTGCTGGAAACCGATACTGCGGTGGGTCGCCGCATGGCTAACTGGCAAGGGCTTGCGCTGGAAGATGCCATGCCGCTGCGGATCAATGGCGGGCTGCATAATCTGGTTCTCACAGGGGAAGACCGCCGTCTGGAGCCAGTTTATGCAGGACTTATCACTGACCAGAATACCATCGATGCGCTGGTGGTAGATGTTGTGCGTACATATGATGCGCGCCTGCTGCCGTGGCTGGACGGTCCTCCGCAAACAAACGAAGCGGGCCGGTCATGGGCCTTTATGAGCGCCTTGTTGTGGCTTTCAGAACGGCTTGGCCCCGAATTCGAACTTTGTGAAATCGGTGCCAGCGCCGGGGTCAACACGATGATGGAAAGGTATCATTTCAATCTTGGCGGGGTGGAAACCGGCCCGCAATCGCCGATGCATATACATCCTGAGTGGCGCGGCCTGCCGCCACCGGACAGCCCCGTTCACATTACGTCGATCCGCGGCTGCGATCAGGCACCGATTGACTTGTCGGACCCCGAAGCCGCGCTGCGTTTGAAAAGCTATGTATGGCCGGAAGCCGCAGCTCGTATGGGCCGGATAGAGGCGGCTATCGAACTCGCCAGCCAAAAACCGCCGCAGATTGTCCGGCAGGACGCTGGAGATTTCGTGCGGGAAATGCTGGCCGCTCCGCAAACAGAAGGCGTCACGCGGGTTTTGTGTCATTCGATCGTGTGGCAATATATCCCGCAGGACACACGCGCAGCCATTGAGGAAGCTATGCTAACCGCCGCCGCGCAAGCAACCGCTGAACGCCCGCTGGCATGGGTATCTCTGGAAACGAACCGCGACACGTTCCGACATGAATTGCACGTTCGCTATTGGCCGGGAGGGGGCGCACCGGTTCTGCTTGGGTGCGGGCACCCGCACGGCGCATGGGCGGAATGGTTTGGAAACTAACTGCCGGTTGCAGCCAGAAATTCTGCCAGTGATCTATTGAAAATCTCCGGCGCTTCCCACGTCACGAAATGTCCGCAATCCGGCACTTTGACCAGCGTCAGATCGTCGACCAGATCTTCCAGCCCGTCCAGATTGGCATCGGGCAATGCGCTGTCATCCATGCCCCATACGACCAGCATAGGCACGGCCACATTCGGTAATTCGGGCGGGTTATAGCTGGCCGGAAGCGCGAAGGGGGCATCCATCGGCGGTACATCAGCAAGCCCCGCACGGTACCAGTTGATCATTGCCATTGCGGTGTCAGGATTGGACCATTGCTGCATAAGAAGCGCCCGCTCGCGATCCTCCATGACTTCGGACCCTTGGAAATCCAGCGCTTTGACCAGCAGCGGCAGTAACCCTTGTTCGCGGATAAGGGCATCGTTCGATGTGTCACGAAATGCGCGGATATACTGGCTCGCGGCGCGCTGATCTACATTGGTGTAGAGCAGTCGGGACAAGATTAGCGGGTGGGGCGCATTGGCGATTACAAGCCGCTCCATCCGGTCTGCTACAACGCCCTTAAGCGCCATGGCCCAAGCAACCACGCCGCCCAGATCATGGCCTACCAGCGTGAATTTCTCCACGCCCAATGCGTCTGCCATCTGGACGATATCACGCATCAGCTTGTCGATGGTATATTGCGCCGCGTCTTGCGGAGCTGATGACCGGCCATAGCCGCGCTGATCAGGAGCGATGCAGCGATATTGGTTGGAAAAGGCCGCTATCTGGTGCCGCCAAGTGCGGTGATTCTCCGGAAAGCCGTGCAGGAAAATGAGCGTTTCCGCATCGCGCGGACCGGTATCGAGAACGTCCAGTTCAATTCCGCTCGGCAGGCTGATGCGGACCATTTCCTGCGATACTTCAGTCATCTGCTTCCATCTTCTCGACATAACCGGCAGCGACCATCGCAGCGACTTGATCGAGCAACTGGTCCGGTGTTCGGCGCATCTCGCCCATCGCCTCCTCCATGCCGCGCGCCACAATGATCTCGCGCTGTCCGGCGGCGATGGCATCGACCATAGTTTTGGCCGCTTCCTCGGGAGGGATGCCATTATCAATTACGTCATCGCTGCGTCCGCGCTTGCTTCCATCCGCGCTCAGCGCATTGCGCGACACATTGGTTGCAATGGAGCCCGGTGCGATCACATGAACGTCCACGCCCTTCACCGACAATTCGGCGCGCAACGCATCGGCATATCCGATCAGCCCGAACTTGGCCGCGCAATATGCTGTGCGCATCGGCACACCCACTTTGCCCGCGATGGACGAGATAAATACGAACCGTCCTGAGCCGCGCTCTGCCATATGCGGAAGCAATGCCTGAGTGGCGGCAATCTGTGCGGTCAGATCAATATCGATAATATCGCGGTAAACCTGAATATCGGTTTTCAGCGCCTGACTGCGCTGTGACACGCCTGCATTGGCGACAAATATATCGACATTGCCTGTCCATGCGATTGCCTGCCCGGTGGCCTGCTGCATCGCGGTTTCATCACGCACATCGAAAGGCAGAGTGAGCGTTTCTGTATCCAGCGCGTCGGCGACCGAAGCCAAACGGGCTTCATCACGGCCTGACAGGATCAGCTTTGCACCTCTTCCGGCCCATTCATGCGCCAGAGCCTCTCCAATTCCCGATGACGCACCCGTAATCCAGACGGTTTGTGATTCGAAACTCATGGCATTTCCTTGGTTTACTGCGCGGATTGGGGCTAAATTTCAGGCGGGCGGGGAAGCCTTTATCGCCAGTGCATGGACGCGCTTGCCAGGAATATCGCCCAGTGCGCGATTGACCATGCGCTGCCTTTCAAGGCGCGAAACACCGTCAAATGCGGCGCTCTCGATGATAATGGTGAAGTGCGATTCGCCGCTGCCATCATCGCCTGAATGGCCTGCGTGATTGCCGCTATCGTTGACAATATCCAACTTTGACGGGGCGAAGGCATCGCGCAGCAATGTCTCCATCTCTTGGGCTACGCTCATCTGGT
>JAHDBR010000068.1 GCA_020630295.1 Sphingomonadaceae bacterium | reverse complement strand
TGCATACACCATCCAGATATTCGCCAATGATCGGCGCTACCGAGAACATCGAGAACGCCTTTAAAGCCGCGAGTATCTTGATATCCGCCTCGTCGCGGATTTCTGCCAGTATTTGCAGATTGGCGCGCAGCTTGGCTGCATCGATTACAAACGCAGGGCTTTCCACACGGTTCAAATCAAACTGCGCAAACGCGCCCGGATCACCGGCTTTGGTTTCCATAGGATTACAATTCCCTGTGCATCAAAAGAGCATCGACCAGACCGCGATCAGGATGATCGAAAGCCTTGGGCGACCTGCCGATAACTTCAAATCCGTGCCGCTCCCAAATGGCAATCGCACCTGTATTCGTTTCTACAACGAAATTAAACTGCATGGCCCGGTAGCCCAGTGCACGCGCTTCCGAAAGCGAATGCTTGCACATTTGCGAGGCCAACCCTTTTCCGCGTGCTGCAGCTGAGACGATATAGCCGCAGTTACAGACATGGCTTCCGCCACCTGCATGGTTGGTTCGCAGATAATACGTACCAACTACGTTTCCGCCAGCCTCGGCGACGTAACATTCCCGCGAGCTTTCCAGCCAATATTCCATTGCCTGTTGGCGCGAGATTTTCCTGTCGACCGCGTAAGTGGTTCCCTCGCGGAATACGGGTTTGATCACTTTCCAAATAGCATCGCGATCAGTCGCAAAGGCCGGGCGGATCAAAACTCCACAGGCCCGTCCAGTTCTTTGACATTCCACGGAAGACCATGCGCGTTCAGCATTTCCATGAACGGATCGGGATCGAACTGTTCCATGTTGAATACACCGTCTCCGGTCCATTTGCCTTGCAGCATCATTGCACTGCCGATCATTGCGGGCACGCCGGTGGTGTAGCTGACACCCTGATTGCCGGTCTCCTCATAGGCGGCCTCATGGCTGCAAATATTGTTGATGTAGAAAGTCTTTTCGCCTGACCCGTCCAGCGCTTCGCCCGTTGCGATACAGCCAATGTTGGTGTTGCCGGTGGTGGTTTCACCCAAAGTTTCGGGTTTGGGCAACACGGCTGCGAGGAATTGCAGCGGAATAATTTCCTTGCCCTGATATTTGATCGGTTCGATGCCGGTCATGCCGACATTCTGCAGCACGGTCAGGTGTTTGATATATTCATCGCCAAAGGTCATCCAGAACCGCGCACGCTCCAGCTCGGGGATGAATTTGGAGAGGCTTTCCAGCTCCTCGTGATACATCATGTACATATTCTTCGGGCCGACCGCTTCAAAGTCGAACTCGACCTTTTTGCTTAGCGGCGGTGTCTCTACGAATTCGCCATTTTCCCAATGGCGCGCATTTGCGGTAATTTCGCGAATGTTGATTTCAGGGTTGAAATTGGTGGCAAATGCCTGCCCGTGATCGCCGCCATTGCAATCCAGAATGTCCAGCTGGCGAATGGTTTTCAGCTTGTGCTTCTTCAGCCACATGGTGAACACGCTGGTCACGCCGGGGTCAAAACCTGATCCGAGCAGCGCCATAATGCCGGCATCCTTGAACCGGTCATGATAGGCCCATTGCCAGTGATATTCGAACTTGGCTTCGTCTTTCGGTTCGTAATTTGCAGTGTCGAGATAGGATACGCCTGTTTCGAGGCACGCATCCATGATGGGCAGATCCTGATATGGCAGCGCCAGATTGACCACCAAGGACGGCTGGATTTTGCGGATCAGATTGACCATCGCAGGAACTTCTTCCGCGTCAATTTCGTAAGTCGCGACATCTTGTCCGGTGCGGTCCTTAACGCTTGCGGCAATATCATCGCATTTGCTTTTGGTCCGGCTGGCGAGATGGATCGCGCCGAAAATATCCGCGTTCATCGCCATTTTGTGAACGCAGACGGAGCTAACTCCGCCGGCGCCTATGACCAATACGGTTCCTGGGACTGTGGACATGGGGTAGCTTCTCCAAATACGATTCTCGCGCGCTCTTTAGTGCAATGCAGAACGATGGCCAAACGATCCCGCATCAGCTGCCTGTTTCTCGCAAAATTTACGCACAATTTCCTACGCCGGGAAAATGCGCCATAGGGTGTACATGACTTTAGCCGCCCGTTCCCTTCGCGCTTTCTATTCGGCAGCTGAATATGCCATAATCTGGTCCAAAGTTTTTTCTGCCAAGAGGGTGGTCCATGTGGTCCATGTCTCTGACTTTACGGATGGAGCGCACTAATGAGGCAACCTGATGCAGAGGGCGTGAAACGGGCCGCCTGCAAGATTGCGGAGATATTGCCGCCCACCCCGTTGCTGCCGGTAGAAATCGGCTCTGTGCGCTGCTGGGTGAAGGCCGAAAGCCTGCAACCGATTGGTGCATTCAAGATACGCGGCGGATGGCACCGCCTTAGTGATTTGACCGAAGCGGAGCGCGCACGCGGGGTAATCGCGGTGTCCAGCGGCAATCACGCGCAAGGGGTCGCATGGGCAGCGCGCAGACTTGGTATCAGGGCCACCATCGTGATGCCGCGCGATGCGCCGCAGGTAAAACTGGACGCGACGCGGGCCTTGGGCGCAGAGATCGTGCTCTATAACCGCCCCGGTGAAGATCGGGACGAGGTAGCTGCTCAAATTCGCGCAGAAAGCGGCGCGGTATTGGTTCATGCCTTTGCCGATCCATGGGTGATTGAAGGACAAGGCAGCGCAGGCATCGAAATCACCGCACAACTTGGGCGGCAGCCCTCGCGCATTGCCGCCTGCTGCGGCGGCGGCGGGTTGGCGGCGGGGCTGTCCCTCGCCTGCCCCGATGCGCAGATCGTTCCGGTGGAGCCTGTCGGATGGGACATGGTCGGGAAGGCTTTGGCCGCGGGAGAGATCGTTCGTGCAGGCGATAGCGCACCCAAGACGATTTGTGATGCGTTGCAACCTCCTGCCACTGCGCCGATCAATCTGGATGTTCTACGGGGGCGTTCGGAACCGGGCGTTTCAGTCACCGATGAGGAGGTGCGCGCTGCGCAGCGTTTTGCCTTTACGCACTTGCAGCTAGTCGCGGAACCGGGCGGAGCGGCTGCTCTGGCCGCAGCGCTCGCGGGCAAGATCGAACTCGACGAGCATACGGTCATAATGCTCACCGGCGGAAACACAGATGCGGCTAGCTTCGCGCAAACTATCCACGCCGGAAACTAACGCCATTTGACAAGCCGGAACGCTCGCCGCAGAACCGCCCAAAGTACAGAGGGATCACTTCATGCAAGCACAGATACTCGCCCCCGCAGCCGTGTTGGTGCTGTGGTCAATCGTAATGCTGTTATGGATGGCCGGAACGCGCTTACCCGCCATCTCCAAATCGGGAGGCGGCCTCAGCGAAGCGAAAGCTGGCGGACGCGGTCAGGATCTGGAAGGCGTCATTCCTGACAAGGTTAACTGGAAGGCGCATAATTACGCCCATTTGATGGAGCAGCCGACCATCTTCTACCCCACGGTTATCATATTGGCGATCATGGGTGCCGGCGCGATCGATGTGACCCTGGCGTGGGTGTATGTGGCGCTGCGCATCGTGCATTCGATCTGGCAGGCAACGGTCAATAAAGTGTCCGTACGGTTCCTGATCTTTGTCCTTTCAACAATCGCGCTGGCCGTTCTTGCGGTCCGCGCTGTCATGGCAACGCTGCTTGCCGATCCCGGAGTATTGTAATGGTAGACGCTATGATCCTGAAGCCCGTCGTGGCTTTGCTCGCCTGGACAATGATCATGTGGCTGTGGATGTACGCCACGCGTATTCCGGCTATGTCCAAGGCCGGAATGGCGGCGGATGAGGCAGCAGTCCCGGGTAGTCTTGACGAGGCCCTGCCCGCCAGCGTGCAAGCAAAAGCGCATAATTATAACCATCTGCATGAGCAGCCGACGGTGTTCTACGCCACGGCGCTAATTCTGGCGGTGATCGGCCATGGGGACGGTATGAACGCCCTTTTGGCGTGGATCTATGTAGGGCTGCGCATTGCGCACTCACTTGTACAAGCGACCGCAAACAAAGTGATTGCGCGCTTCGTGCTGTTCGCCCTGTCCAGTCTGGTATTGATCGCGCTGGTCTTCCACGCCGCAGTGCCGGTATTCGACATCCACCTTTAGAGGTTTGGAAACAGCCCCGCAGTCATACGGCTGCGGGGCTGTTCAAAACTCTATTCAGCCGCTGTCATTTCCGGTGCGGCTTCCTCTTTCGCAAAGTCCAGAGTGGCGAGGAACTTCTCCGCGTCCAGCGCCGCCATGCAGCCTGTTCCGGCTGCGGTGACAGCCTGACGATAGGTGTGGTCCATCACATCTCCGCACGCGAACACGCCGGGTATTTCGGTTTTCGGCGTTCCTGCTTCGACCAGCAGATAACCACCATCATCCATCGGCAGTTTGTCTTTGAACAGCTCTGTCGCGGGGGCATGGCCAATCGCAACAAACGCGCCGTCAGCGGCGATAGTCGATTTCTCACCCGTGACAGTGTCGACCAGCTCGAGGTGGTCCAACGCACCATTTTCACCGGCGACAAACCGGTCGACAGTCTTGTTCCACAGCGGCGTAATCTTGTCAGACGCAAATAGGCGTTCCTGCAGGATCTTCTCGGAACGCAGCTCGTCACGGCGGTGGATCAGAGTAACGTCGTCCGAATGATTGGTCAGATAAAGCGCCTCTTCAACCGCTGTATTGCCGCCGCCAATCACGACCACTTTCTTGCCGCGATAGAAGAATCCGTCGCATGTCGCACACGCCGAAACGCCCTTGCCGCCGAGCTCTTGTTCGCCCGGAACACCCAGCCACTTCGCCTGCGCGCCGGTCGCGATGACCAGCGTATCGCCGATATATTCATCGCCGCTATCGCCAATTGCGCGAAACGGCGAACCGCCCGCAATATCAACGTCGACAATCGTGTCCCACATCATGCGCGTGCCCACGTGCTCTGCCTGAGCCTGCATCTGCTCCATCAGCCACGGGCCTTGCACCACATCCTTGAAACCGGGGTAATTCTCTACATCGGTCGTGATGGTAAGCTGGCCGCCGGGTTGCAGGCCCTGAACCACAATCGGCTCCAGCATTGCGCGCGCGCCGTAAATAGCTGCGGAGTATCCCGCTGGACCCGAACCGATGATGAGCATTTTTGTGTGATGAGTTGCCATGTATGTTTCCGTTGTCCGACAGAGGCACGGCCTCTGTGATGTATTTCTACTTATCTGACCTGATCTGGTTACGCTTCGGTCAGATGCAAGCGCAATGCATCGCGCCTTTTGTCATTGACCTCCAGCACATCTCGCAGGAACCCGTCGAGGGAGCCATGCTCCTCCTCCACAGCTTTGCGTGCGGCGACAAGGTAACGCGCATCGACGCCCATCAGAACGCGGATCGTCGCATCGTCAATATCACCAAACTTCGCGCGTACGGCTTTGGAGCCTGCCGCCACCCGCGCATCAATGTTGCCGGCCGTGTTGGTCAGCAGATAATCTTCCATCGCATCATCGGGATGCACGCCCAAAATATGGTGGAGCAGATCAACGGCCATTCCCGTTCGGTCTTTACCGGCAAGGCAGTGCACAACGCTTGCGCCCTCGCCTTCAGACAAAGCCGCGAAATAGCGCTTTAAAATCCAGATCAGATTCTCGCGAAATGGCAGCTGTGAATACAGGTTTTCCATCGCCGCGTGGGCCGCATCGACATTGATAGAATCCTTGGCCGCTTCAACATGAGGCGCCAGACCGGCAGTCTCTCCGTCAAAGAAGTGCACCTGCGCATCGAACTTCTCTCCGCGTTTGCATGGATTGGCACGCCGTTCGCTATTGCCGCGCAGATCGATGATATGCGCCAAATCCAGCGCATCAATCCTGGCCAGATCGCCATCCGTGGCTTTACCGTGTTCGCCGGACCGGAACAGAATCCCTGTTTTCACGCGACCTCCGCCGGAAACAGGATAGCCGCCATAATCGCGGAAATTGTGAACGCCGCTTAGCGGCAAGACGCGGTCAAATTGCATCCGGCCCACGTGCCAGCCTTGCTCCGCCGACACAAGCCCGCACCCGTAGTCTCCCCTATGCGGCGCTTCACCAGCAATTGCGCGGGACTGGCTAATGCAGACACCGTGAACTGAAACGCCCTGCGGAGATACAACATGGCGCATATTCTGATTGCCGATGATGACGAAATGGTCGCCGAGCTGGCGTCCGAGGTATTGATCAATGCCGGTCATGCGTGCGGTTGGGTCACCAGTGGTACCGCTGCCCTAAAATTGCTGGCTTGGAAAAGGCCGGACTTGTTGCTGCTTGATCAGGACATGCCCGGCATGACGGGTGCAAAGGTCTTGCGCGCGATCCGCACATCCCAGCAGTTATATGACCTTCCTGTAATGATGTTCACGGCTATGTCAGGGCCGGAGGACGAACAGCAGGCACTTTATCAGGGTGCGCAGGATTATATCCGCAAACCGTTCGACGCAAAGTTTCTGATCTGGCGCGTGAATCAGGTTTTACGGGCACGCGCTGAGCGGCCAAAGCATATGGAATTGCAGGAATTAATGCAGCGCGAGGCCGGGCAGTTCGACAGCATTGGACCGGAAAGCCGGCGAATTTTCTAGACAGAGCGTCCCAAATCGTTGCCCGCCAGATCACCGAAAGTTTAAGTTTACTGGACGAACATTTTTGCCAGATGCGTCCGCTGTTGGGCGTGGTATGCTGCGGGTCTGTTAAACTATCAAGATGGCAGCCGCCGTATGACAAGCCGCAAAGACCTGGACCCAGCCGCGCATATAGCCGAACTTGGGCAGCGCGCACGCGCCGCCGCGCAATTATTGGCCAGCGCGGAAACCCGTCAGAAAAACTCTGCCCTTGCCCACGCGGCCGCCTCGTTAAGAGATGCGAGCGGCGCAATTATTGCCGCAAACAAAGTCGATCTGGATGCTTGCCGGGCCACCCGCCCCGCTGCATTTTTGGACCGGCTAATGTTGGATGACCAGCGGATCGAAGCTATGGCAAGCGCGCTTGAAGACATTGCCGATCTGCCTGATCCGGTAGGCCGCGAGCTTGCCCGATTTAACCGCCCGAACGGATTGGAGATCACCCGCATTGCCGTGCCTTTGGGTGTGATCGCGATGATCTACGAATCGCGCCCTAACGTCGGCGCAGATGCCAGCGCGCTGTGCCTGAAATCCGGCAATGCAATTATCCTGCGCGGCGGGTCCGAAAGCTTGCACTCATCCAGCGAAATTGTCGCCTGTATGCGCGCCGGGCTGAAAGCCGCAGGATTGCCCGAAGATGGCGTGCAAATGGTCGACACCGCTGATCGAAAGGCGGTAACCTTGCTGCTCGGGGCCACCGATCATGTGGACCTTGCCATACCGCGCGGCGGACGCGGATTGGTGGAGCTGGTGCGCGACCAAGCAAAGGTGCCGACATTGCTGCATCTGGACGGTAATTGTCACAGCTATGTTCATGGAGATGCCGATATCACTCAGGCAGTGGCAATCGTCACCAACGCCAAAATGCGCCGGACGGGCATTTGCGGTGCTACGGAAAGCATTGTGATAGATGCAAATATCGCCCCGGCCTTTTTGCCGATGCTGGCAGACTCAATGCCCGAATGCGAATTGCGCGGTGACGCAGCTTCCGTGGCAATCGACAAACGCGTGAAGCCCGCAGACCATAAAGACTACGGCACCGAGTTTCTCGATGCGATTGCGTCTGTCAAAATTGTTACGGGGCTTGATGAAGCCATCTCGCTTGTTCGAGCCAATTCATCCGGCCATACCGACGCGATTATCACCGAAAATTCCGATGCCGCTAAGCGCTTTATGCAAGAGGTCGATAGCGCAATTGTGATGCACAATGCCTCCACCCAGTTCGCCGATGGCGGCGAGTTCGGAATGGGCGCGGAGATCGGTATCGCTACAGGCAAGATGCACGCGCGCGGCCCAGTAGGGTTGGAGCAACTTACCAGCTACAAATATCTGGTCCACGGCAGCGGGCAAACGCGCCCCTAACGGATTCATCCACGTTTGCCCGCTTATCCGCAGCCATTATTTCACTCGGCCGATTGGATAGCGTCTGCGTCTGCCAGCACACCGTCAATGGTGAGTAATGAGCCGTTGCGGGCGATTGCACTCGCGCCGGTCAGATTTGCAGTCGCACCCTGGCCATTCGTCACTGTGATCGTTTCTCCGTCGAGCGCGAAAGTCACATTACCGGAACCGAATGTCCGCATGGTGACCTCCCCTCCATTGACGCTGATGGCGCTTTGAATGGCATCTACCGTCAGCGCGCCGGGCACCATATGCTCGCGCAAGATAGCAGCAGCCAACGCGCCGTTTGCGCTGTCAGCCAAGCTTTCGGTACTGCCTTCGCCCAGAGCTTCAATCGCAGAATCGGTGGGCGCAAGAAGTGTATAGTTCGCCTCGCCTTTTAGCGCGCCTGCGATACCGGTCGATTCCAGCAGGCTTGCGACATTGGAAATCGAGCCGTCATCACTCACGACTTCCGCCAGAGTTTCACCCGATTTGTCTTGCTCGCCAACTTCGCCGTCTGTCCCTGCAGTTTCGCCGCATGCTGACAGGAGTAGAGCGATTGCGGCAACCGCCCCCGCCTTATGGTTCATTTTCTTCATCGAAATATCCCTCACGTCACCAGATCAATCGCTGACACCACAAGCGCGGTCTCCGGATCCACTTCGTAAATATAGCCGTCGGCGTACCGGTAATTGGCACGCGGGCTGTCTGCATACCGATCGCGGTAGGAATACGGTACATTGTAGACATCGTACCCGGCGGGCATTGGCCGCCCGATGGTAATGTCGTCCCCGGTCAAAAGTGCGGCCACAGAAGCAATCGCCGCAGTTTCCGGATCAACACGATAAATTACATTATCGGCAAACCGGTAGCCGCGCGGATTATCGAGACCATAATAGCTCCCGTAATAATTCGGCAGCGGCGCTGCGGCATAATTTGCAGGCCAGACATTGCCGATACCCAATGCGCCGCCAAGTAATGGCAGATACCCCGCCAGGCCATCTCCATTGTAGCTAAGCAGGTAACCGTCATCATAGAAATACTGCCCCGCGCCTATGCCGCTCAAACCAAAAAAGCCGGGTGACAAGTTGCGATATGCCTTCTTGGCTTGGCCCGGCGGAAGACAGCCATTGCTTTTCTTCGCGAGACCGGGAGGGCAGCCATTGATAACGCGCGTGTCTCTCGCCAAGGTCTGGCGAAGCTGGGGCAGAGCGAACCCTACGTCGATGTCGGTCCCGTCACGGGAACGGACACGTACCCGTTGGTCGCGGTTTCCGCGGTTGGCGTTTACGTTGTTGACGTTTGCGCGATTGGCTTTGGCACTATTGCCATTATTGCGCTTGTCCAGCGCCCGTGCGGAATTGCCGGCATTCGCATTGGCCCGTTTCGCAGCGCCATTACCGCTAGCTGCACTTTTAGCTGCTGGACGGTCATTACCTGACCCGCGTCCCGCATTCCCGTTGCTATTACCGTCGGAGACTTGCTTCGGCGACGATTTCGCACCCTTATTGCCGCCATTACCGCGCTTTGCCGGAGCGGAATTGCCTTTGGATTGGGCAGCCTTCGCGTCCCCCTTTCCGCCTCCGCTGCCTTTTCCGTTCCCTTGAGCAAGCGCTGCTGGCGACACTGCCAAAACGAAAGCGGCAATCCCGGCAGTTAATGCTGTGCGCTTTTTCTTATCCATGATTTATCTCCTGATATGCCCAATTGAACGGAGCATTCCGGACAATGTTCCAATTGAAAGGTTTGGCAAATCTTGGCGCCGCCTGACCCGCGAGGCCGTAGACCGCGCATATATACGGGCACTGCGTTCAAACCCGCACCCGCGTGCATTCAAGTGATTATGATGGATTTGGTAGCGGAGGAGGGACTCGAACCCCCGACACGCGGATTATGATTCCGCTGCTCTAACCAGCTGAGCTACTCCG
>JAHDBR010000011.1:55842-60315 GCA_020630295.1 Sphingomonadaceae bacterium | reverse complement strand
AGAACGATCAGCGGCAAAGCCAGCCAATTGGCCCAGCCCAGAAGCGGGATAGTTGCGGGAATAACGATCACGAGTGAAACGATACCGAGGATGTAGGAAACAATATTTAGCATGTGTCTTATATAGGTATAACACCTGCCTGTTTCAAGTGGCAATTGACCGTTCAGATTCGATCCCCCATTGCTCTGTCAAACAATTTCAAAAGAGGACCTTTTCATGGCTTTCCGCAATTTCGAAGACGCTGCTCTCTCTCGCCGGTCACTACTGCGCGGTGGTGCTTGGATGGGGGCAGGGGCTGCTTTGGCCGGCTTGCCCATGGGCCGCATGGCATTGGCGCATGAGGGGCATTGGCCCAGCGTGTTGGCCGCGGTGGAGAATTATGTGTCCAGCGGCAAGGTTGCCAATATGGTCGCGACGCTGGGCTGGGGACAGCAACCGGCAGATGTTATCGCGCGCGGTACGCTGGCCTTTGGCGCCGCCACCAAGGCCGATGCGGACAGCCTGTACCGGATATACTCCAACACGAAGCCGATCACCGGCATGGCAGTCATGATGCTGATCGAGGATGGCGATCTGACGCTAGACACGCCGCTTGGCGATGTGCTGCCGGCCTTTGCCAAAATGCAAGTGCTGAATAAGGCGGACGGGCCACTGGATCAGGTTACGCCTGCCAAAACAGCAATCACTATCCGCCATTTGCTGACCCATACGGCAGGGCTCGGCTATGATATTACGTCCAAAGGTCCGCTGCAAAAGGCGTTTTTTGCCAACGGCATCAGTTCCGGCCAAATCAGCCGCTTCCCGATCCCCGGCCTGCCAGCTGGCAAGAGCGCGCAGGGACTGGAAGAATGGGCCAACCGCCTCTCCAAACTGCCGCTGATTGCAGAGCCGGGTACTAAATGGAGCTATTCCGCCAGTATCGATCTGCTGGGCCGCGTGATCGAGGTCGTCTCCGGCATGAGCTTTGACAGCTTCCTGCAAACGCGCCTGTTCGATCCGGCAGGCATGAGCAGCACGTATTTCGCTGTGCCGAAATCGGAGATTGGCCGCTATACTACCAATTACGGGATTCTTAACGGAAATCCGCTGCCGGTTGATCCGGCGCGTATGTCGATCTTCCTTGACGAACCGCCCGTCAAATGGGGCGGTTCGGGGCTGGTGACCAGTCCGAATGATTATGACAAGTTCCAGCGGATGCTGGCTGGTCTGGGTGAAATTGACGGTACCCGCGTCATGAAGCCGGAGACCGTGCGCGCCGGCACCAGCAACATTCTGCCGGAAGGTGTCGATCTGGGCGGCACATGGGTCGCAGGCCAGCAATTCGGCGCTGGCGGCCGCGTGACAGGCACCGCCTATGGCTGGGGCGGCGCGGCGGGTACCACCGCCTTTGTCGATATTAAGAGCGGTCTGCGCGCTGGTAACTGGACGCAATATATTCCTGCTGAAACCTACGGCATCCAGCGCGAGTTTCCCGATCTTGTGCTGAAAGACCTTGCTGCGATGCAGGGCGGCTGACCGGTATGGTGGGGGCACCGATTGCGTTTACCGGATCGCGGCTGGACCGGGCGGATAATGTCCGCGCCGATCCCGATGCACTGGCAGGAATGATGAATTGGCGGGCCCGTTTGCTGAAGCTGGACGGGTTGATGCCGCAAATCGGCGATATGGGCGAACTTGTCTGGGGTACGCTGGCCGATGCGCCGCAGGATGCCGAGCTGGTATTTCTGGGACTTGATACCAAGGACGGAGGGAGCACGCCGTGCTTCGCCGCTGTCCCTGCGCAAGGCGATGCCAGCCCGCGTATGGCCAATCCAAATCTGTGGGCGGTCATGGCCACTTTGCCCGCGGATGATCTGGCAATCTATGGCGGTGCGCGCAGTATTACCGATTGGCACGCACGCCACCGCTTCTGCGCGTCCTGCGGCGGTCCGACTGTCATCGCGAAAGGCGGCTGGCAGCGCAATTGCAGCCAGTGCCAGACGCAGCATTTCCCGCGCACCGATCCGGTCACAATCATGCTGGTCGAACATGACGGCCAGTTGCTGCTCGGACGCGGACTGAACTGGCCGGAGCGCGCCTATTCCGCGCTGGCCGGATTTGTCGAGCCGGGCGAAAGCATCGAAGAGGCTGTGGCCCGCGAAGTGCTGGAGGAATCGGGCATCGTGGCAACCAAAGTCAGCTATATTGCCAGCCAGCCATGGCCGTTCCCCTCGCAACTGATGATGGGCTGTCACGCCATGGCAGACAGCACAGAGATAACTCTAGATACAACCGAACTGGCCGATGCGCGGTGGTTCACGCGCGAAGAAATCGCCGCTGCGATGAACGGTGATGCCGATGCGCCGATCAACACCCCTCCCAAACAGGCCATCGCGCATTATCTGCTGCAATGGTGGTTGAAGAAGGAAGCGTAATATGAGCTCTGCACCGCGCAAAATGACTATCGACATCTATTCCGATGTCATGTGCCCGTGGTGCATCATCGGCTACGGCCAGCTTCAAAAAGGCCTGGCCGAACTGGACGGTGAAATCGAGGCGGAAATCCGCTGGCGTCCGTTTGAACTCAACCCTGATATGCCCGCAGAAGGCGAGGAGCGTTCCGAACATATCGCTCGCAAATACCGCCGTACTGCAGAGGAGACCCGCGGCGTGCAAAACCAGATGCGCAGCGTCGCCGAGCAAGCCGGCGTATCGCTCGACTTTACGGGTGAGGGCGATGCACCGCCCGCGATGATGTGGAACACGTTCGACGCGCATAAGGTGCTTGGCTGGGCTCTGCATATGCAAGGCATCGAGGCGCAGAACCGCCTGAAACTCGCTCTGTTCGAGGCGCATTTCAACCACCGCCGCAATATCGGACAGCGCGATGTGCTGCTGGACGTTGTCGAAGAAACGGGGCTGGACCGTGCCGCAGCAGAGGCTGCGTTGGATGATCCGCAAATCGCGCAGCACGTCCGCGCGGAACAGGCGCAGGCGCATGATCTCAACATCACCGGCGTGCCCGCGATGATCGTCGAAGGCAAAATGCTGATCCCCGGCGCACAGGCCCCGGAAGTGTACGTGAACGCATTGCGGCGGGTGGCGGAGAAGTTTCCGCTTTGAACCGGAATTGCGGGCGGTTAGCTGGAAAGCTGCGAGGGTCTGCCGAGGGTGCAATTGAGCCCCCGCTATTGTCCCGCTGGCGGATGCTTATATAGCCGCCGCCATGGAAACTTCTCAAAGCCCCCAAACGCTCCGCACCCGTTTGCAGTCATTTATCGAAACGCGCCGGTTCGAATACGGGATCACAGCCGTGATTGTGATCAATGCAATCGGATTGGGGCTTGAAACTTCCCCTGATGCAATGGCCAGCTTCGGCACTGCCATTCGCGCGCTTGACCGGATTGCGATTGCAATTTTCGTAGTTGAACTGGCGGCGAAATTGTTCGTCTACCGGCTCGGCTTTTTTCGGAACGGGTGGAATGTATTCGATCTTGTGATCGTGACCTTGGCCTTGGTCCCTGCATCGCAGCAGGTGTCTGTCTTGCGGTCACTGCGTATCTTGCGCGCCCTGCGGCTGGTGTCGGTCGTACCGAGTATGCGCAAAGTCATCGTTGGATTGTTTAGCGCAATTCCCAGCATCGGGACGGTGATCGTAATGTTGCTGCTGCTGTTTTATATCAGCGCGGTCATGGCGACAAAACTGTTCGGCGGCGCCTTTCCCGAATGGTTCGGCACTTTGGGCTCCTCATTCTATTCTCTGTTCCAGATCATGACGCTGGAAAGCTGGTCGATGGGTATAGTCCGTCCGGTGATGGAGCAATTCCCCTATGCCTGGGCGTTCTTCGTGCCGTTTATTCTGGTCACCAGTTTCATCGTATTGAACCTGTTCATCGGTGTAATCGTGAACGCGATGTCCGAGGCTACGGATGGGGAAGCGCATGACGAACGCGAAGAGATATTAAGCGAATTGCGCAGATTGGGTGAGGAAGTGCGCGCGCTCCGGCAAATCGCGGAAGGCTCCGGTAAGCGGGCCGAGTGAGCGCTTGGGCGTGGTGCAGTATTTCGTAGCCCACGAGCTAACCCGCAATTGCGCCGTTTTTAAATTAGCCCCAGCCGTTGCAATTTGCCCATCATCTTGCCGGGCATTGCGTCACCAATGTCCTCGCCTTCGGCCAGATCGGCGGGTGCTTTGTCTTCGGTCAGATAGCGCCAGCCTTGGTGGGCGCGCTTGGGCTGGGGATGGACGCGGACCAGTTCCGGTTTCAGATTTATCCACCAGCGGCCTTCCGGGGTCTTCTCGAAACTGAGAATTTCCGAACGTGCGACGATGGCATGATTAAGTATCCAATAGAGCGAACCGCCAATCATCTCCTCATGCCGTTTGGGTTGGTAGCGCGTGGTCAGTTTGATCTCGCGGCGGTTGTCATACCATCCGGCCAGATCGTCCCAGCTTTTCGCACCAAAGGCGATCTTGGTCATATTAAGCGGCAT
>JAHDBR010000011.1:0-55742 GCA_020630295.1 Sphingomonadaceae bacterium | reverse complement strand
CATGTCTCTGCTTATGGTGCTGGTTCTAGCTGGCAAGACCGGCGGCGACCGCAAGACCGAGAAAGGCGAAAAAGCCCATCGAGTCTGTGATCATGGTCACAAAAACCGAACTGGCCACGGCGGGGTCTTGCTTCAACCGTTCGAAGATTACCGGCACCAGCACACCGGCAAGGCCCGCAGTAATCACATTGATCAGCATCGCGAGCGCAATCACGCCGCCGAGCATAGGCGTAAAGATCACACCTGTCGCAAGTCCGATCAATACCGCGATGGTAAAACCGTTCAGCATCGCCACGCGCAATTCGCGCCACAGGATGCGCATTGTATTGGCCTCTGTCAGCTGGTTCATCGCGATGGCGCGCACCGAGACAGCCATAGTCTGCGTACCTGCATTTCCGCCAATGCTGGCGACTATCGGCATCAGAATGGCGAGCGCAACCAGCTTCTCGATCGCGGCCCCGAAAGCGGCAATAATCAGGCTGGCGATCAGGGCAGTGCCCAGATTGGCAATCAGCCAGCGCACCCGCGACCCATATGCGTCGCGGATCGGTTCGTTAATGTCGCCTTCGCCTGCACCGGACATCAACAGAGCATCTTCGCTGGCTTCTTCGGAGATGATGTGCACCACGTCATCCACCGTCATCTGGCCGACCAGCCGGCCGCTCTCATCCACGACCGCGGCGGAGATCAGCGCGTATTTCTGGAACATCAGCGCGACCTCTTCCTGATCGAGAGTGACCGGAATCAGCGTTTGATCGCGTTTCATCACATCGGACAGGGCGATGTTGCGCGGGGTGCGCAATATCCAGCTGAGTGCGCAGGTGCCGACGGGGTGGTGCTTATGGTCAACTACGAACACCTCGTAGAAGTCATCCGCCAGATCGCCCGTGTCGCGCAGGAAATCGATCAGGCTACCAACCGTCATATGCTCTGGCACTGCGACCAATTCGCGGCCCATCAAGCGCCCTGCGGTCTCCTCGGGATAGGCGAGCGCGCTTTCAATCGCGACCCGGTCTTCATCATCGAGTTCGGCCAGGATCGCCTGCTGGTCCGGCTCGTCCAGATCCTCGATCAGCTGCACCGCATCATCGGTATCCAGCTGCTCGGCGATGCTGGCAACCGCCTCTGCCGGCAGCGCCTCCATCATGTCCTCACGGACGTAATCGTTCAGTTCCGCGACCACTTCGCTGGACATCAGATCGGTAATCGCGGCGGCCAGTTTCAGCCGGTCATCCTGATCGAACAGCTCCAGCAAATCGGCAATGTCGGCAGGGTGCAGCGGCTCGACCAGATCATAGGCAGCGGCCTTGTCGCCCGCATCCAGCGCGTCACGTACCTGCCGGACGTAATCGGCCTTCAGCGTGTTCTCTTCATCCAGCCGTTCGTCATCTATGCGGTCATCGGGACGCGCGCCTGCATCCGGCGTGCTCTCCGCCAGCATCAGTTCTTCATCCCGGTCCGGTTCATAGGCCATGGCGTTCGAATAAGCGGGTCAGGCTGAAAAGCAAGGCGAAGCGCAATTCTTGGTGTTAGTTGCAGGTGACATTGGCGATCCAATGTCTATATCGGGGCCAACTCAAAAGGAGACTTAGAATATGGCAGACCAGAAACTCACCCTTTCGCTCGATTCCGGCGGCGATGTTGTTATCAAACTGCGCCCTGATTTGGCCCCCGGCCACGTAGAGCGTATCACAGAGCTGGCTGGCGAAGGCTTTTACGATGGTGTGGTTTTCCACCGCGTGATCGACGGATTTATGGCGCAAGGCGGCGATCCGACCGGCACCGGCATGAGCGGAAGCGACAAGCCTGATCTGAAAGCCGAATTCAATTCGGAGCCGCATAGCGAAGGCACCTGTTCGATGGCCCGTACTCAAGTGCCGGACAGCGCGAACAGCCAGTTCTTCATCTGCCTTGCAGACGCGCACTTCCTGGACGGTCAATATACCGTTTGGGGTCAGGTCGAAAGCGGCATGGAGCACGTCCACGCATTGCCAAAGGGTGAACCACCGCGCGAGCCGGGCAAGATTGTGAAAGCGTCCGTTTCCTAACGGTTCATATTGATCGGGATAGGCCGCTCGCGATGCGTCTCTTTCGAAACCTCGCCGTAGCTCTGGGCGCTTTAACGCTCTCCGGCTGTATTACGGCCTATCCCGATATTTCCCAGTCGCGCAGCCCGTGCCGGAGCGATCCGGGCGGCTGGTGCGGTTTCGTCAGAGAAGCTGCGGTTGAGAGCTTTGGCTATGCCATGCTCGCCTCCAATGCCTATCAGGACGAAGATACCTATACCTCGCTGCCACTTGCATTTCTGGAACGCGAAGCCGCTGACAATGATGATAGCGGCCTCGCATATTCGGTGTTTGACCGGTACGAAGTCAAAGGCGGCAAGCGGGGAAAACTCGTCGCGCGCGTGATAGCGTTTCGCGGTACTGAATTCGGTTCGACTTCCGATATATTCTCAGGCTCCCTTGGCAGCAGCCAGCGCGACGGTGCGCGCATGGTCTATGATGCAGAGCGTGCCAATCTCGACCGCGAGAATTATCAGGATGTGGCAATTGAGGTTACCGGCCATTCGCTGGGCGGCGCACTCGCCACGCAGATATCGATCGATCATCCCGACGTAAAAGCCTATGTTTTCAACACTTCACCGTTCTTCAGTGGTGATCCGATGCATAACGATATGCGGCGCCTGGCCATCGCAGAGCGAGGCGAGTTCCTTCGGGTGTTGAGGAAGTACAAAGCACCGCCCGCAGCCAATTCGGTGATCCTCAATTGCAACCCGTCCGCTAGCGCCGGTGAAAAGCACAGCATCCGCAAACTGGCGGACTGCCTGACCTGGATTGCTGCTTACGAAAGCAATGCAGCCCAGAGCGCGATATCGCCTAACGGGATCATGAAGCCCGAGATTGAATGCGGCGACGCGGACAAGGTGCATCCCGGTCTCAATTCTAAAAATGACCTGTGCGTTCATAGCGCACGCATTGGCGATGAAGCCGAAGAGGAAGCCGAGACCTAAAGTCCTGCGCGTACCAACCAATCGTGGAACAAGCGTACCGGACGGCTTTCCAGCGCCTGCGGTTTACAGATGAACCAGTAGCTATACGGGCTTTCAACGGCGGCATCGAACAAATGATCAAGCCGGTTATCCGCAGCGCGTTTCATATGATCATCGTGCATAATCGCGATACCTAGCCCCTGCGCCGCGGCTTCCAGCATGAGCTGACCGGAATCGTAGTGATCGATAGCAGCGGGGTCCATGTCCTCGATTTCTAGGGCCTTCTTCCACGCTTCGAAACTGGCGGGCAGTTCATTGTGGATAAGGAAGGTTTGCTTGGCGAGCTTGCTGGCATCGGGCGACTTGCCAAGCGCAGCGGCCAGTTCCTTGCTACAGATGGCGTGCACCATATTATGATCCAGGCGGATAGCGTGGAGGGCGGTATTGGGGCCGGTGGAAAGTATGATCGCAGCGTCCAGCGTATCACCAACACGGTCTTCCAAATGCGGTCCGGTATCGATATCGATATGGAGCAGAGGGTGGCGTTTCCGTAATTCTCCCAAGTGCGGGAACAGTCGCTGGCTTCCGAACAGTGGCAAAACACCCAAGCGAAGGCGAAGCAGTGACAGGTTCTCTGACTGGTTTTCAATCGCCATAGCCAGCGATTCCAGATGTGGTGCTACGGCATCGTGAAAGGCCTGACCTTCATCTGTCAGCTGCATCGCCTGTTTAGCGCGGGTAAACAGTTTTTTGCCGGTAAATTCTTCAAGATTGGCGATGCGGCGTGACAAAGCGGACGGGCTCAGGCCCAATTCTTCCGCCGCGGCACGTGCGGAACCAAGGCGCACGGTGCGCATAAAAGCTTCTAAAGCTCGCAGTGGGGGTAGCCGCCGGGTCGCCATCTCACTCTCCTGTTATCCTCCCAATGCGCGGGGGCACAGTTAGTTGCAAAAAAGTAGTGATTCAGGCGGAAATTAATTGGGTGTTGCGTCTGGCGCGTCACTTGGCGGATGAAGACGCATTCGTTTGACGTGCGTTTCATCTGCAGCCGTGATCTCAATTCGCCATCCGCTCGGATGTTCTACGACCATTCCGGTGCTGGGAACTTGCTCGGCCAAAACGAAAGCCAGACCGCCAAGCGTGTCGACAGCCTCCTCGACTTCGGCAAGACGCGGATCGACTAGCTCCGCAACATCGTCCAGCTCGGCACGGGCATCACAGTCCCACATACCTTCACCAATCGGCGAGATCAGTTCTTCGGGCAGATCATCATGCTCGTCTTCAATATCACCGACGATCTCTTCGACCAGATCTTCGATCGTTATCACTCCGTCCGTGCCGGAAAACTCGTCGAGTACAATTGCAAGATGCGTCCGGTTGGCGCGCATATCTGCCAATACGTCAATCGCGTTGCGCGCCTGCGGCACATATAGCGGCTGGCGCATAAGAGTGGTCCAATCCGCCGGAGGAGGCGTGCCTTTGGCCAGAAACGGAAAGACATCCTTGATGTGGATCATGCCGATAACCGAGTCGAGCTGGTCGCGGTAAACCGGCATCCGCGAATGTCCGTTCTCAGAAAAGCTATCGATCAGTTCTTCCCAAGTCAGATCGGCTGCAACAGCGACAATTTCCCCGCGCGGGATCGATACGTCATCGGCATCATGTTCGCTGAAATGCAGCAGATTGCGCAGCATCTGCCGCTCAACGCCAGACAGGTCTCCGTCTACGCTGCTTTCCTGATCGTCATCCGGGTTCTCGTCCTCATGCTCGTCAATGGCGTCTTCCAGCTGCGCACGCAGTGAACGATCGCCGTCATCGGCACCGAAAAATTTCTTGATCGCGGGCCAAAACCCGCCGCTACTGTCCGCGTCTCCGGCGGGATTCTCGATGTCGGGCATGGCCCTTCTTGGGTACTCCTAAATATCTCTGTCCGCATATGGGTCCGCAATACCCATTTGCGCAAGAGCCTTTATCTCCAACGTTTCCATTTGCTCGGCTTGTGCGTCACTATCGACATGATCAAAACCTGCCAGATGCAGCATCCCGTGAACTATCAGATGGGCCGCGTGATCCGCCAGCGAAACGCCTTTCTCCTCTGCCTCGCGGGCGCAAGTTTCAAAGGCCAGCGCCAGATCGCCAAGCATGACCGGATGGCCTTCGGCTGAAAGTTCAAGAAGTTCGGACCGTTCCAGCATCGGAAAGCTTAGAACGTTGGTCGGCTTGTCCCGGTCGCGCCATTCCCGGTTCAGCGTATGGACTTCGGCATCGGTGGTAAAAAGCACGCTGGTGCTTAGGCGCGGGTTGGCCAATTCTGGTGCTACTCCGGACGCAGCCGTGGCCGCACGCATGGTCAGCGCGTCCCAAGATCCGGCTGGCCATCCTTCAAACTCCGTGTCTAACTGCACGTGGCAAATCCGTTTGCCCTAAGCGTCAAGCATTTGGTCCTTCATATGCTTCCACGATGCGGCCAACAATCGGGTGGCGCACAACATCGGCGGCGGTGAAGCGGGTTACCGCAATGCCGTCCACGCCTTCCAACCTGCCCACTGCATCGGCAAGGCCGCTCATTCGGTCGCCGCCCGGAATATCGACCTGTCTTGGATCACCGCAAACCACCATCCGGCTGTTTTGACCAAACCGGGTGAGGAACATTTTCATCTGCTCCTTCGTGGTGTTTTGTGCCTCGTCCAGAATAACGAAGGCATCGGCCAACGTCCGACCGCGCATGAAGGCGATAGGCGCGATTTCAATCTCGCCGCTGGCAATGCGCCGTTCGACTTGCTCAGGCGGCATACAATCGAAAAGCGCATCATAAAGGGGCCGCAAATACGGATCGACCTTGTCCTTCATATCGCCGGGCAGAAAACCCAACTTTTCGCCTGCTTCGACGGCGGGGCGCGAGAGGATAAGGCGCTGCACACTGCCGGTGATAAGCTGACTGACTGCCTGCGCCACCGCGACATAGGTTTTACCCGTTCCCGCAGGACCCAAAGCGAATATTACATCTTCGCGGGCCAACTGGTGCATATAGCCTGCCTGCGCTTTGGAGCGGGGCACGATGGTCTTGCGGCGGGTGCGGATGCTGATGGGCGGGGCGCTTTTGTCAGCATTCACAATGCCGTCCAGCGTTGGTTCGTTTGACATGGCGATTACCGATTCAATCGCGCCTGTATCCAGGTCCTGCCCCTGCGCCAACCGGTCATAGAGCGACTGGATCACGTCACGCGCGCGGGCAACGCTATCTTCCGGTCCTTCAATATGCAGCGTATCGCCGCGCGCCGAAATGAATACGCCAAGGCGGTTTTCAATCTGCACCAGATTTGCATCAAACTGACCGAACAGCGGAACCAGCAATGACTGGTTCTCAAAATCCATATCCACCTGCGCGCGGCGTATCTCACGTTGCGGCGTCGGGTCGGGTGATAGGGCCGTATTGGCGGCCTGAGTGGGTTTACGTCCCATGCGTCTCCAGTGCGTCTGTCCGTGAACCGGACCGTGTTTCTATCTGGAATGTAAGGCGTTCCTGCGCGGAGGCAAGCGGGTGTGCGGCGGATTACGGTGGAAAGTCACCAAACGGCAACAGCCCCTTAAGCCTCAACGGTTTCCCGCAAAATACCGCCCATGGATTGTTGCCCGGCCTGGACGAGTTCCGCGGTTACCAGATCGCCGATTTGCACATCGCCTGTGAAATGGACCGATTGCAGCCAAGGCGACTTGCCCAGCCATTGCCCGTCCAGCTTGCCTTTGCGCTCAACCAGAACTTCGCAGGTTTTGCCGACGCTGGCATCGTTAAAGGCTTGTTGATCGCGGCGCAGGGAGGCTTGCAACCGTTGCAGGCGTTCATCCATCACTTCGAGCGGAACTTGATCATCCATCGTTGCCGCTGGCGTGCCGGGGCGCGGTGAGTATTTAAAGCTGTAGGCTTGCGAATAGCGAACCTCGTCAACGATTCTCAGCGTATCTTCGAACTCTGCATCCGTTTCACCGGGAAAGCCGACGATAAAGTCACCCGATAATGCCAGATCAGGCCGGGCGGCACGAAAACGCTCTAACAGCTTGAGATAGCTTTCCGCAGTATGGCTGCGGTTCATTGCCTTCAGAATACGGTCATTACCGCTTTGAACTGGAAGGTGCAGATACGGCATCAGCTTTTCGATTTCGCCATGCGTATCGATCAGTTCGTCATCCATATCAGCCGGGTGGCTTGTGGTGTAACGGATGCGTTTCAGATCCGGATCCTTGGCGAGTTCGCGGATCAAACCGGCCATGCCGAGCTTGCGACCCTTGCTGTCCTCGCCGGTCCATGCACTGACATTCTGGCCCAGCAGAGTGATTTCCTTTGCGCCTGCTACAACCAGTTTCTTAGCCTCGTCGACCAAAGCGTTGTAAGGGCGGGAAATTTCTGCGCCGCGTGTATAGGGGACTACGCAATAGGTGCAGAACTTGTCGCACCCTTCCTGAATCGTCAGAAAAGCGGACGGAGCAGATTTGCGCCGTTGGGGAAGGGCCGCAAATTTTGCATCTGCGGGCATATCGGTATCGGTAGAGCGCTTACCTGCCACGGCGTCGTCGATCATGCCGGGGAGCCGGTGATAGGCCTGCGGGCCGACAACCATGGACACAGAGGGCGCGCGCGCCATGATCTCTTCGCCCTCAGCCTGAGCAACGCATCCGGCTACCGCGATCATCGGCGCTTTCTTCTGCGTTTTGCCCTTCGTCAAACGGCCAATATCGGAATAGACTTTCTCCGCGGCCTTCTCGCGAATGTGGCACGTGTTCAGCACCACCAGATCGGCATCCTCGCCTTCCGGCGCTTCGGTAATGCCCTTTTCTGCCAGCATTTCGGCCATGCGCTCGCCATCATAGACGTTCATCTGACAGCCGAAGCTCTTGACCCGATAGGTCTTTGGCTGGGTCTTGGAAGGGAATGCAGTCGTTTTCATAGAAGCGCGCCCTTACGGCGTTAGCTGCTTTGCCGCAATGGCAAGCGTCAGATCACTCAAGCTCGCTATATTTTTCCGGCTGGTCCTTAGGCGCGGCATAGCGGATCGGAACCACATCATGTTTAAACTCACGCAGCGGTTTGCCGAGCGAGGTCAAAAGTGCAGCCTCTATCGCTGCTCTAGCGCGGGCACCGATGGCCTTGCGCCCGCGAAACTCCTCCGGACTGAAAGGTTCGAGGAAGTGTAGCCGAAGCTCGAAACTGCCTTTCCGGCTAAGAACTCGCTTCGCATTATTGATGCCGGTTTCATCGCCAACCCATCCCAGATCTGCGCCGACTTCTGGCCCGTAATCAATCAGAACGGGCTGGACCAGAACGTCTTTTGGCGGCGGCTCCAAAACGCTGAGCATCGATGTCTTGAAAGGGAGCAGAGACTGTCCGTCTGTGGTCGTCCCTTCGGGAAAAACGGTCACGGACCAGTTATCTTCCAACGCTTCGCGCAGAGAGTTGATCTGTTCGGCAACGCCCAAGCGGTTTTCACGTTTGACATGGACCGTCCGGTTCAGGCTGCAAAGCCAACCAATCACGGGCACTTCAGCCAGTTCAGCCTTGGCAACAAATGCGGTGCCGCTCGCCCCTGCCAATGCCAGAATATCCAGCCATGAAACATGGTTGGCAATAAAGAATACGTCGCGCCGTAGAGGGGTGCCGATTTTCTTTACGCGTGCGCCAGCTATCCACGCCGAATACCGCAGAAACAGCATCGGAAATGGCGATCCATATTTGAATATCCGATAGGCATAATGCAGCGGGACAAATACGATCAAAAGCAGGATGAGGGCGGATAACCGCACCCCGAACCGAAGCCAGCCTGCGAGTGAAAGTGGGGTTGTTTCCCCGCGCTCTGCGGCGGCGCGAAGGTCAGTCTTGCTCAATTGGCATTGTCTTTCGGCCGGTCCAGCCGCACCCCGTACAGCTCCATCCGGTGATCGACGAGCCTGTAGCCGAGCTTTTCTGCAATCTGTTTTTGCAGCGCTTCCAATTCAGGATCGACGAATTCGACCACCGTTCCGCTTTCCACATCAATCAGATGGTCATGATGCGCTTCAGGCGCAGCTTCATACCGTGCGCGGCCATCACCAAAATCATGCCGGTCCAGAATCCCCGCCTCTTCAAACAGGCGAACTGTGCGGTACACGGTCGCTATCGATATTTTGGGATCAATCGCGGACGCCCGTTCATGCAGCAATTCCACATCAGGGTGGTCATCACTTTCTGACAGGACCCGTGCAATCACGCGCCGCTGTTCGGTAATGCGAAGGCCGCGCTCTGCGCAAAGCTGTTCTAGATCGATACGTTGTTGCAAAATGGGTTCCTGAACGAAAAACGCCCCTGACCCTTAGAGGGGAGGGGCGCTCTTCTCAAGCATTGGCCTATGAAAACTCACAGCCGCTATTTCAATGCGCGGTGCAAGGCGTTCATCCGAACGCTATCGAAGGCTAAGCTCCGGCCTAAATCAGGCCGCCTTTTTCTTCCGTCCACGCTTCTGACCCGGCTTGCGGCCCAGACCAATTTTCTTGGCGAGATCGCGGCGGGTTTCAGCGTAGTTCGGCGCAACCATCGGATAATCCGCGCCCAGGCTCCAGCGAGCCTTGTACTCGTCGATAGTCATTCCGTGTTCGGTCATAAGATGACGTTTCAACATCTTCATCTTCTTGCCGCAATCGAGGCAAACGATGTGATCTTTTTTGATCGATGATCGAATTGAAACAGCCGGGTCGGGTAATTCTTCGACAGGGTCCTCATCCTGTCCAAGACCGGCCAGCGCGCCAAATACGGTTGTAATCAAAGACGGTACTTCGCTTACTTCGACATCATTGTTACTCACATGAGCAGCAACGATATCGGAGGTCAGCGTAATAAGCGTCTCCTTCATATCGTCTTCATAATTATCCATTGGTGTCCTCATCTAGTGTGCGACCACTATAAGCCCGCGTTAAAATTCGCGGATGGACGCCCTTTGAACCTTATGTGCAATTCTTGCAAGTTTGCCTGCAAGCAAAGCGTAAGTAATGCCGCTGTTAGGATGCGCGAATGCTACAGAACTTTCCCGAAGGTTATTGCATCGATGCGTTTTCCGTCGCGCATCAAGTAATAATCCTTGCGCTGGCCGATCGGTTCGAAGCCTGCGGAACGGTATAAGTGTTCTGCCGGGTTATTGGCGCGCATTTCCAGAAAGACTTTCTCCGCGCCCCGGCGTTTGGCTTCTGACATGAACCGGTCCAGCAGGCGGCGCCCTAATCCCGCACCGCGAGCTGATGGCCGTACACCTATCAGTAGCAATTCTTCTTCCCCAGGGGCGCTTCTGGTGAGGGCAAAACCGGCTGCAATTTCGTTTTCATCGGGCGTTTTACCTGTGGCCGTTATCAAGTAATAATTGGTCAGCGGAAGAACGATAGAATCCGTGATCTGACGGCGGTTCCACGCTTCGCCATATTCGGGGTCGAAAGCCTCGGCCATCACGTCCATAATTCTGTCGATATCGTCAGTCATGGCTTTGGTGCGGGAAGTTTCGCATCCGGCTCGCGGCCATAGACGGGCGCGAGCGCGCCGGTCAGATGGGACGAGTCCAGCAAATAAAATTGGTGTGCGCTCGGCAAAAGATCGCGTGCCGTTGCTTCGGGCCCCATGAGCGCTGCGAGCTCATTCGCTCGGTTGCCGGCAACAAGCTTGTGCTGCGCATATTGCGCGGCCATCTCTGGCACCAGAGAACGCGGTGCTTCTTCTGGCTGAAGTTGTTCGTTGAAATTCTGGACGAACCATTCGCCGTGTCCGCCATTCATGCAGACCGTCACAGGCCGAACCGTTCCCGCGCGGGCACAAGCTGCGACCATTGCCAATGTGGGATAGCCCAAAACTTGCGCGTCCCAAGCAATGCCCAGTGCGCGTGCAGCAGCAATCCCGATACGCAACCCGGTAAAACTGCCCGGGCCAAGCGAAACGCGGATCAGATCCGCTTTCCCTTTTCCGGGCAGTTCTGAAATCATAGGTATTAGACGCTCTGCGTGACCGCGTCCGATCACTTCATGCCTGTGGTCCAGTAATACCAAAGGCTCTCCTTCATATAGCGCTGCGGAGCAGGCCTCAGTGGAGGTATCGATTACGAGCGTTCGCATGGCGCGGCGATGGACCAAGCCTTAGCCGAGTTCAAGCGTGTCTGATCAGACGACCTTATTAAATTTGCCGAAATCAGGGCGAGGACTGCGATCGAAGATCGTAGAGGGATCGCCATATCCCACCGAACAGATCCAGTCGGCCCGCACACGAGGCTGATCGGCAAAGAAGTGTTCGGTAACAGCATCCAGATCGACGCCGGACATAGGCCCGCAATCGAGCCCGATTGCACGGGCGGCCATAATCAAATAGGCGCCTTGCAAAGCCGAGTTACGAAACGCGCCTTCTTTGCGGCCTTCCTCGTCACCTTCGAACCAGCTTTTGGCATCGGTGTGCGGAAACAGCCAAGGCAGTTCCTCGTGAAAGTCGATGTCATATCCGATGATGACCGTTGCCGGTGCGGCAAGAATCTTATCCTTGTTTCCGTCTGATGCCATTTCGGACAATTTCGCTTTTGCGTCATCCGAACGGACCCAGACAAACCGGCCTGGCTGCATATTGGCAGAGGTCGGGGCCATTTTCATCAAATCATAGATGTGATGGATTTGCGCGTCGGTTACGTCTTTGTCCAACCAGCCATTATAGGTCCGGGCTTCGTTAAAAAGTTGATCAAGCGCGCTGTCGGCAAGAACATTGCCGTGAAATTGTTCAGTCATAAAATCCTCTGAAATCAGTTGCGTTCAGCCGATGTTTCAGGCTGCTCTGACCTCAACGACTTCAGGAACATAATGTTTCAGCAAACCTTCGATTCCGTGTTTCAGCGTCGCGGTAGAGGACGGACAGCCGGAACAGGCGCCTTGCAATGTCAAATAGACGATCCCGTCCTTAAATCCGCGATAGGCAATGTCACCTCCATCACCCGCAACAGCTGGTCGCACACGCGTTTCCAGCAACTCGTTAATCTGGGCGACGATATCTGCATTCTCGGGGCTGTCCTCGACGACCAGTTCATCCTCCGCAGGTACGGCAATGCCAGCCGCACTACCGCCTGCGAATAGCGGTGCCTGCGACACGAAATGATCGAGCAATATTGAAACGACTTGCGGTTTCAATGCAGACCATTCCGCACCGGGCGCTGCAGTCACGGAAATAAAGTCACCTCCGAAGAAGACATTGACGACTTCGCCAGTATCAAAGATCGCTTGTGCAAGCGGCGAAATCTCGGCGGCTTCGGGCGAGGAAAACTCGCGCGTGCCGTTGGGCATGACTTGCTGGCCGGGAAGGAACTTCAGGCTTGCGGGGTTCGGAGTGGTTTCGGTTTCAATAAACATGGTCAGGATGTAGGCACGACCCGGCTTTTGGGCAAGGTAGCCAAGCATCGTAGCGGCAATTTCACCGGGCGAACTAAATTTCGGCTTCATTCACTATCGCTTCATACGCTGGTGCTCTATATCGCCCACATGATATATCTTTCGCGTGCCGCACGGCATTTCGCGCTTCTCCTTCCGTTTACTCTGCTATCGTTGCCGGTTTCGGCACAGCAACAGCAGGAACGCCCGCCGCAATCGGCGCAGGTTGGCGATGAAACGCCCTGGATATATGAAGGCAGCGATGTCCCGCGTGATACCGAATGGTTGTTCGGCGAGATGGATAACGGCCTGCGTTATGCCACGCGGAAGAACGGCGTTCCGCCCGGCCAAGTGTCGATACGTATCCGCATTGATGCCGGTTCATTGCATGAACGGGAGAGCGAGCTCGGCTTTGCGCATTTGCTCGAACATCTCAGCTTCCGTGAAAGCCGCTATCTTGAACAAGGTCAGGCGATCCCGACATGGCAGCGACTCGGCGCGACTTTTGGCAGCGATACCAATGCGGAAACCAGCCCAACGCATACAGTCTATAAACTGGACCTGCCAAATGCATCGGGCGGCGGTTTAGAGGAAAGCTTCAAACTGCTGTCGGGTATGATTCAGGCACCAGTTCTGTCGTCAGAAAATCTGGCGGCGGAAGTTCCGATTGTTCTTGCGGAAAAGCGTGAACGCAGCGGTGCAGCGCAGCGGGTTGGTGAACAAACCCGCGCGACGTTATTCGCCGGACAGCGGCTGGCGAACCGGCTTCCTATCGGGACAGAGGCGACTTTGACAGGCGCAACAGCGCCGGCGATGCAGGCATTCCATGACCGGTGGTACCGCCCTGAAAATACTGTAATTTCCGTGGCTGGAGATTTTGACCGCGATCGGCTGGCGCGTTTGGTCGAGAAATATTTTGGCGACTGGAAGGGCAAGGGCGCGCACACACCGGCCCCTGATTTCGGCGATCCGGTTGCGCCGGCTGGTGCAGATCCTGCGAATCCTGTGGGTGAGGTTGCGGTCATCGTCGAACCGGATTTGCCGCGCTCACTGACTTATTCGGTCATGCGTCCGTGGCGGCCTGTCAATGACACAATTGTCTACAATGAAGGATTGCTGATCGATTCGCTTGCTCAGGCAATCATAAACCGGCGGTTGGAAGCGCGCGCGCGGTCTGGCGGATCATATCTGTATGCGCAGGTTCAGCAGGACGATGTCAGCCGGTCTACCGATGCGACGTTCGTCTCGGTCGGCCCGCTCGGCGAAGACTGGCAAGCCGCGCTCACCGATGTGCGCGGGGTTATCGCAGATGCTTTGCAGACAGCGCCCACACAGGAAGAAATCGACCGTGAAGTGGCCGAGTTTGATTCGATTTTCGTAAGTCAGGTGGAGCAAAAAGCTGTCCTGCCCGGATCGCGATTGGCTGATGAAATCGTCAACGCGGTGGATATTCGCGAGACGGTTGCCGCGCCTGATACGGTGCTCGTCGTGTTTCGCGGGATGAAGGACAAAATCACTCCGGCGGCCATTTTACGGCATACTCGGCAGCTATTCACAGGCGATGTTATTCGCGCCACTTATGCAACACCGGATGCGAATGAGGCAGATGAAAACTCTTTGCGGGCCGCTCTTTTGGCACCTGTCGCGGCTGATTCAAGCGCGCGCTTAACTGCCAAGTCCATTTCTTTTGACGAACTCCCGCCGATTGGCGAACCCGGAGAGATCACGTCGCGGGGACCTCTTGGCGTGCTCGATATCGAGCGGGTCGAATTTGCGAATGGCACGCGCGCGCTGCTCTGGTCGAATGATGCAGAGCCGGGCCGTGTGGCTGTGAAAATGCGCTTTGGCGCGGGTTATCGCGCATTTGATGCAGATAGTGCTGCCTATATCGGTCTGGGTGAAATGGCCTTGATCGGCTCGGGGCTTGGCGAACTGGATCAGGAAGCTCTCGACCGGATTTCCACCGGCCGCGTCATGGGCTTTGATTTTGGCGTAGACGAAGCTGTTTTCACCTTTTCCGCGCAAACCCGCAATGCTGATCTGGCTGACCAGCTCTATCTGTTTGCGGGCAAGCTGGCGATGCCGCGCTGGGACCCGAACCCTGTAACGCGGGCGCAGGCGGCACAGCGCTTGGCCTATGAGAGTTTCGCCTCCAGCCCCGGCGGCGTTTTAGGCCGCGATTTGGACTATCTTATCCGGGCAAAGGACCCGCGCTTTGGGACCGCCACACCCGCACAGCTTGCGGCGACTTCACCGCAGGGCTTCCGCGAGGTCTGGGCGCCATTGCTGGCACAGGGCGATGTGGAGATACTGATCTTCGGTGAATTTGATCGCGATGCAACTGTGGAGGCGCTGCGCAAAACGATTGGCGCTTTGCCGCCGCGCGAACCGATCCCGGCAAACATCGCAAACCGCGTTCCAGACTTCGCAGCGCCGGGGCAGGGCACCGTAGTGCTAGAGCATCGCGGCGATGCCAACACAGCAGCCGCGGCAATCGCATGGCCAAGCGGCGGCGGCGTTCCCGGGTTGCCAGCATCGCGTCAGCTCGAAATTCTGACCGACCTGTTTAACAATCGATTGGTGGATGCGATGCGCGAGCGTGCCGGAGCCAGCTATGCGCCTAATGTCAGCTCTACGTGGCCCACAGACATTAACGGTGGCGGGCGGATTATGGCGGTCGCGCAGTTGCGGCCAGAAGATGTGCCGGTATTTTTCGCCGCAGCAAATTCTATTGCCAAAGATCTGGCAGCTAACCCGCCAACCGCAGATGAACTGGCGCGCGTAACCGAACCGCTTCGCCAACTCATCAGCAGGGCATCGACGGGCAATACGTTCTGGATGTATCAACTGGAAGGCTCCAGCAATGATCCGCGCCGATTGGGCGTATTGCGGACCCTGCTGAGCGATTACACGCAGACAACGCCGCAACGGATGCAGGCGCTGGCCCAGCAATATCTGGCGTCGCGCGAAGGTTTTCAGCTCGCGGTACTGCCGCAGGGGCAGGAATTGGCAACGGGCGGTGCGGGGCGCGCAGCAGAGATAACCGGGCGCTAAGTGAGCGGAAAGGCTTTGCTTTCCTGACAAGCAGGGCTTCGGCACCGCGAAAGTTTCTTACGCTTGCGCAAGAATCGTCTTTGCTCTTGAGTATCGCGAGGCGTAGTATCGCTTCGGATTTGAATGGAAAGACAGGTTAAAGTGGCAGAGAACTGGACCCCCGATAGCTGGAAGGCGCACGAAGCACGGCACCTGCCAAGCTATACCGACGCCCAGGCGCTGGCAGAGGCGGAGCATACTCTCACCACCTATCCGCCGCTGGTATTTGCCGGAGAAGCGCGTGCGCTTAAGGCTGATCTGGCGGAAGTCGCAAACGGGAAAGCGTTTTTGCTGCAAGGCGGCGATTGTGCAGAAAGTTTTGCCGAGTTTCATCCGCATAATATCCGCGATACATTCCGCGTATTGCTGCAAATGGCGGTGGTGCTGACCTATGCAGGCAAGGTGCCGGTCGTGAAGGTAGGCCGGATGGCTGGCCAGTTCGCCAAGCCGCGCAGCAGCGATACAGAAACGAAAGACGGCGTAACGCTGCCGAGCTATTTCGGCGACAATGTGAACGGGATCGATTTTGACCCTGTCCAGCGCAAGAACGATCCGCAGCGTATGCTGCGCGCCTATTCGCAGGCGGCGGCCACGCTCAATCTGCTACGCGCTTTCGCGGTCGGCGGTTATTCCAACTTGCGGCAGGTTCATAAATGGACCCTGGATTTCATGGGCCGTAGCCCGTGGGCAGATAAATTCGCCCAGACGGCAGACCGGATTGGCGAAGCGCTTGATTTTATGGAGGCTTGCGGCGTCGATCCTGACAAGGTTCAGCAACTTCAGCGTACCAGCTTCTACACCAGTCACGAGGCTTTGCTGCTGCCTTACGAGCAAAGCCTGACGCGCCGCGATTCCTTGACCGGCGATTGGTATGACACCAGCGCGCATATGGTGTGGATTGGTGACCGGACCCGGTTTGAAGGCAGCGCCCATATCGAATTCGCGCGCGGCATCGGCAACCCGCTCGGCATGAAATGCGGCCCCTCGATGGAGCCGGACGTGTTGCTCAAGCTGCTCGACACGTTGAACCCTAACCGCGAAGCAGGCCGCATCACGCTGATTAGCCGGTTTGGTCATGACAAGGTTGAGGCAGGACTGCCAAAGCTGGTGAGAGCGGTCAAACGTGAAGGGCACCCGGTGATCTGGTCGTGCGATCCGATGCACGGCAACGTCATCAAGTCGGATAGCGGATATAAAACGCGCCCGTTCGACCGGATACTGACAGAGGTAAAGGGTTTCTTCGCCGTTCACCGCGCTGAAGGTACGCACGCCGGCGGAATTCATATTGAAATGACTGGTCAGGATGTGACTGAATGCGTTGGCGGCGCGGTGGGCATCGCGGATGAGCGTCTGGGCGATCGCTACCACACGCATTGCGATCCGCGCCTTAATGCCGCGCAGTCTTTGGAGCTGGCGTTCCTTCTGGCCGAAATGATGACTATGGAAGCAGGGCAAGCACAGGCGAACGCCGCGTAAAATTTGCCGCCAAGACAACCTGCCATTCGAGCGGCACTACGTATGGTCCCTTAGGACAATACAGGGCGAATTTGACCATTAGGGGGTAGTGCGCCTGATGTGACTACTCCGACACGCCCTATCTTAGCCAAAGGCAGCCTGCTGGCCATTAATGCCAGCATCTGGATGGCCGCAGCAATTGCGACGATATGTCTGTTGGTTCTTCGCGACGTTGCTGAATTGACCGGCCTGCATATAGTGGGCGTGATAGTGGCCGTGTCCGGATTGCCCATCCTGTTCCGGCGAATGACTGACAAGCATACAAGTATCGATGGCAAGAAGCGCAGATCGCATTACCGCGGCGCGCTCAGGCTGGCGGAAGAACATGCCGGTATTGGCCGGTGGCGGATTGACTATGAAACCGGTTTGCAAAGCTGGTCCGACAGCCTGTGCGCAGCGCACGGTGTCGTGTCCGGCTCTACGGCCGGAGAGGACGTGTGGTCTGTGCTGGAACATCACGGTGCCGATACCGAGCCATTTCGTTTCGAGGTCGAAGTTCCCAAGACCGATGGTAGCGACTGCGTGTTGCGTATTTTTGCGCGCAACCATTTCTCCGTAACCGGACGCCTGATCGAGACATATGGCGTAGTTATCGATGTGACCCGCGACTATGATCACTTTCAGGCAATCAGTGAAGCCTATTCGGCGGCGCAGGCCGAGGCGGAGCGGGCGCGCGAACTGGCAATGACTGACTCGCTAACGGGTCTGGCTAACAGGCGTCGGGCGATGGCGGAGCTCGACCGCCAGATCGTTGCATCACGTAATCAGAAGAAGCGATTGTCCGTGGTGATGTTCGACATCGACCACTTCAAAGCGGTCAATGACACTTATGGGCATCCAGCCGGTGACGCCATACTGCGCAAAGTGGCTGACATAGCCAGCGAAGCTACACGTAAAAATGATTTGGTGGCGCGTATTGGCGGCGAGGAGTTCCTTTGGATCATGCCGGACACGAACGAGGCCACAGTCAAGAAAGCATCGGAACGTTTGCGCGCTGCTATGGAGCGCGGGAGCGCGGCAGGTGGCGCTCCGCCAATCACGATCAGCGCAGGTTTCGTCACCTGTACCGATTGTGACACTGGCCTCGCTGTATTCGCGCGGGCAGACGAGGCGCTATATGCGGCGAAGGATGCAGGTCGCAACCAGATCAAACAGGCGGCCTAATTTGCAATGGGCAAGGTTAGCCCTTTAAAACTGAACGAATTATCGCCATTGTTGCCTTGCACATTCGCAAGGGAGAATTGGTGTGCCAGCCTCTACCGCCGCACTACCAGCTGCGAAATCAAATCAATTATCGGAACGCTACCGTGCGACGCGGGCATTGACCTGCGCGCTGCTGGACCCTCTGTCAGAGGCAGATGCGACGCTGCAATCGATGGAGGATGCCTCGCCAGCCAAATGGCATCTAGGGCATACAAACTGGTTCTTTGAAACTTTCCTGCTGCGCGACCACCTGCCCGATTACGCCTTATTCGATGATCGTTGGCCGTTTGTTTTCAATTCCTATTACGAGGCTGAGGGAGAGAGGATCGCACGGTTTTCCCGCGGTATGTTGTCGCGTCCCACGGTTTCCGAAATACGCGAATGGCGCGATAGCGTGGATGCCGCGATCAAGCCCCTGTTGGACGATCCCGAATTCGCGCCCTTGATCGAGCTTGGCATCGCCCATGAGCAGCAGCATCAGGAGCTCTTGCTGACCGATATCAAACACGCGTTGCATCAGAACCCGCTGGGGCCTGCAATGCTGGATGGGCAGTTGGATCCCGCATCCGCGCTGAAGCCCAATGCAGACTGGCATTCGCATCCGGGCGGCATTGCCAAGATCGGACATGACGGCGACGGTTTTGCATATGATAATGAGGGCCCGCAGCACCGCGTTCTGCTGGAGCCGTTCGCGCTTGCTCCCGTTCTCGTAACAAATGGCGAATGGCAGGAGTTTATCGATGCAGGCGGGTATCGCGATGCGGCCTTGTGGCTTGCTGATGGCTGGGCATGGGTTCAGCAGCAATCTGTGACCGCGCCGCTCTATTGGCACGGCGCTGACCATTTCACCCATTACGGCTGGCAGAAACGTAATCCCGATGCGCCGGTCACGCATATTTCTTATTTCGAGGCGGATGCGTTTGCGACCTGGGCAGGTGCCCGGCTGCCGACAGAGTTCGAGTGGGAAGCTATTGCGCAGTCTCATGACGCTGCGGCTGGCAACCAGCTATCTGGCTTGGACGATCTGACACCGAGCGGCGGGACCGATCTGTTCGGCGATTGCTGGCAATTTACCCGTTCCGCATATTTGCCATATCCGCGATACCAGCCCGCCGAGGGGGCGATTGGCGAATATAACGGCAAATTCATGAGCGGCCAGTTCGTACTGCGCGGCGCCAGCTGCGCCACTGCGCGCGGTCATTCGCGGACGACCTATCGCAACTTCTTTTACCCGCATCAGCGGTGGCAATTTACCGGGCTAAGGCTCGCCAAGGATATTTGATGAGTAACCCCCAAAGCTTGAAACTGGTCGACCGCGATAGTGACGGTGTCGATAAGGCTTTCCGTGCGGACGTGCTGGCCGGGCTGTCAGAGCCGCAAAAAGCGGTTCCGGCGCGCTGGCTGTATGACGATGCCGGATCGCAGTTGTTTGAAGATATTACCCAAATACCCGAATATTACCCGACGCGTGCGGAAACCAGCATCCTTGAATCGCGCGGGCGGGAATTTGCAGAAATGATCGGCCCGGGCCGTGCTGTCGTTGAGTTCGGGTCAGGTAGTTCGGTCAAGACGCCATTGTTACTGCGTGCAATCGCGCCTGCGGCTTACGTTCCGCTCGACATTTCGGGCGACTTTCTCCGCGCTGCTGCGGCTGATCTTGGCGCGAAGTTTCCGGGCCTGCCGGTCTATCCCGTCGAAGCCGATTTCATGCGTAAGGTGGAACTGCCGGCACAGGTTGATCAAATGCCGAAGCTGGGCTTTTTCCCCGGCTCGACAATCGGCAACATGATCCCGCTGACTGCGGTCGATCTGCTCCGCACGATGCGGCAGACATTGGGCGAGGGGGCGAAACTGCTGATCGGTATGGATCTGATCAAGGATCCGGATGTCTTGGAAGCTGCATATGATGATGCGGGCGGTGTCACCGCGCAGTTTAATATTAATTTGGCCCGCCGCATCAATGGGGAACTGGACGGGACGATCCCCGTGGATCATCTTAGCCATGTGGCACGGTGGAATGACGAATTTGCCCGGGTGGAAATGCATCTGCAAACGGATCGCGATATTGACTTTACCGTTGCTGGTCAGAGCTTTGCGATGAAAGCTGGCGAGACAATCCATACGGAAAACAGCCACAAGTTTGACCGGCGAAGCTCGTCGACATTGTTGCAGGCGGGTGGTTGGACCCCGACAACACGGTGGATGGACGCAAAGGGGCGTTTCTCACTGATCTTGGCCGACGCAACCGTAGCGCGCAGCGCTCCGTGACCGTGCCGAGAATTGCCATCATCGGTGCAGGAATGGCAGGTCTTGCTTGCGCGACCGAACTTGCCAAACACGGCCATGCGGCAAAACTATATGATAAAGGTCGCGGCCCGGGCGGCAGGATGGCAACGCGCCGCGCCGAACTGGGCGAAGCACCGGGCGGTGAAACGCTCCGCTTTGACCACGGCGCACAGTATTTTACCGCACGCGATCCTGCGTTCATCGCCGCCGTGAAAGGTTGGGTAGCCAATGGTGCTGCAGCTAAATGGCCGGCAGCTGGCGAAGAAGCATTTGTCGGTACGCCCGGTATGAATGCGCCGCTGCAACATATGGCCGCAAGCCAAGATGTAAGCTGGGCCACGCGCATTGTTTCGATAGAGCGATCGGGTTCGTTCTGGCGTGTGTTCAGCGACGCGGGGGCTGAAGAGTTTTCACATATCCTGATCGCTATTCCAGCCGAACAGGCTGCGGAGCTTTTGAAAGATATTGCGCCTGATTATGCAGCTAAAGCGGGCAATGTGGTGTCGAACCCGTGTTGGGCTGCCATGGCCAGTTTCGAGCGGCCAGTACCAATTGCTGCCGACACAATTCGAAGCCGTGATGGCAAGATATCGTGGGCGGCAAGGAATAGCGCGAAACCGGGCCGCAGCGGACCGGAAAGCTGGGTAATCCACGCATCTCCGGAATATTCGCGCGAGATTTTGGAGCTGGATAAGGATGTCGCTGCTCCGCTGCTTATGACGGCATTCTTCGCACAAGCAGAAATCGCCGAAGTAACTGCGCAATACCTTACCGCGCATCGCTGGCGGTTCGCCCAAGTAGGACGTGCCGCTGGCGCATCCGATCCTGCGCCGGCGCTATGGGACACAGAGGCACGCATCGGCGTTGCGGGAGACTGGCTGGTGGAACCACGCGTAGAGGGCGCATGGCTGTCAGGCACAGCGCTGGCAGGCAAAGTCATTGGCTCATTATAAGGTCGCGCACCGCAACCTGTTCATGGAAATGTAGCCGCATGGTTGTTATATCGGTCATATGAGCGAAGCAGGCGCATTGGCAGAAATTTGGGATGCGGCGAGCGCTGTCATCCGCGAAGTGCCGCGCTCCGGCTTGCTGATTGCGACCTTGGCGGCTTTGGCTGGCGGCTGGATCGGGACTATCATGATGCGCCACCGCGTGCCGGCGGGCGGGCTGGTCCGTTTGGGTAGCACTCTGGTCCTCACAGGTATTCTGGTGACAATCGTCCTGCAACTGTCGCGCTTTGATCCTAGAATTGACTTGGCTCTGCCGGATATGGGCCTACCGGAACAGGTAGTTTCCGGTGGAGAAACGCGCATCCCATTATCGCCTGACGGTCATTTCTGGCTCACTGCCCAGCTTAATGGCGAGCCGGTGAATTTCATGGTCGATACAGGCGCCACGTTGACCGCCGTGTCGACAGAGGTTGCCGAACGCGCCGGTCTGAAGCCGCGCAGGGGCGGCATCCCTATCCGCCTGAGCACGGCAAACGGCACGATTGCAGCGCACGTCGCAACTGCTGACGAGATTCGCTTCGGCAATATTGCGGCCCGCGGACTGGATACAGTGATTGCGCCCAATCTGGGGGAAACCAGCGTGATCGGCATGAATTTTCTGTCACGGCTCAAGGGCTGGCGAGTGGAGGATAACACGCTGATTCTCACCCCTAACAATCCGCAGCCAGTGCTGGATACTGAAGCCACCCGATAAGGCGCATTTATTACCATGCTTGCGGCGGCGCGCGCCGTGGTGCATCACGCGCCAATGAAAAAACTCAGCTTCCTGCCGCGCGCTGCGCTGGTTCTCGCCATTCTCCTGATCATCTGGTTCCTGATTGCGCTGTTTGGCGCGAAGACGGGGCTGATCGACAAGATGACCGCCTTCGGCACAATGACCGCAGGCATAGGGGCACCTGCTGCAATGGTCACAGCCGTCATTGCCCTGATCGCGCTCATCGTCGCACTGGTCGTGAAGCCGCGTAAAGGCATTATCGCCGCTTTGGTCGCTCTGGCCATTCCGCTGGCGGTGCTCGCCGGATTTAACCAGTTGCGCGCGCAAGCGGGTTCGGTTCCGTTCATTTACGATGTTACTACCAATACCGCCGATGCACCGACCTATTCCGACCGTATCGTGGCGGAGCGGACCGAGGCTGATGCCAATCCGATTATGGATTTTGGCAAACCGCTCGGAGAGTATGAAAAATGGGCCGGTAATGAAGATCTAGCCAGCATGACTTCTGCGCAGCTGATTGCAGAAGGCTATCCTGACCTACAGACTCTGGTCGTGGAACAATCGCCTGCTGACGCAATCACAGCCATCAAGGATGCAATGGAAATGCGCGGTTTCGAGAATGTGACCGTGGATGAGAATGCAGGCACCGTAGAGGGAACCGCCATCGTATTCTGGTACGGTTTCGAAGACGATGTGGTTGCCCGGGTGCGCGGCACTGATACGGGCGCGAGCATTGATTTTCGTTCAACCTCGCGCCTTGGTACGAGCGATCTGGGCGTGAATGCAGAGCGGGTTCTGGATCTGCGCAGCGCGGTAGCAGACCGTCTGGCGAAAGATTTCCCGAAAATGGAAGTTGAAACCGCAGAGCCGGCTGGTGACGCAGGCGCAGAAGCTACCGCTTCGGCCGACGAATAAGCGGACGCGGCAAAGCGCCTCTAAAAAAATCAACGAAAAGGTAAAATGGCTGGGGTGGCAGGGATCGAACCTGCGAATGCCGATACCAAAAACCGGTGCCTTACCACTTGGCCACACCCCAGCACCCTGACGGTGTCTTCGGTTTCGCAACCTGTGACTGTGTCAGGGACGGCCCATATAGCGCGCCAATCCGGGAAGGGAAGGGGGCAATTGCGTGAAATTGCCCCGCTTCGCAAATTTCCTACGATTTACGGATTGATGCGGGCTTATGATTTGGGGAAATCGTCCGCAGAATGCCGGTTTGGCACATTTGTGCCTTCTTCACCCCATGTCCGGTTCACCATTTTCGCGCGTTTCACTGCGGGGCGATTCATCACTTCATCGGCCCACCGGTTCACCGCTTCATATTCATGGATCGACAGAAATTTCTTTGCCTCGCCGTAAATTTCGCCCGTGGTGAACGGCGCCAGCCATGGTGCGGCGGCCATGTCCGCTACTGTATAATCATCGCCAGCAAGGAAGCGCGTTTCCTTCAAACGATTATTGGCGACATCGAATAGTCGTTTAGTCTCCATCGCATACCGGTTGATGGGATATTCGTATTTTTCCGGCGCATAGGCATAAAAATGTCCAAACCCGCCGCCAATGAACGGCGCGCTGCCTACTTGCCAGAAAAGCCAGCTAAGCGTTTCGGCGCGTGCGGCGGTATCAGTGGGCAGGAACTTTCCGAACTTCTCCGCCATATGCATCAGGATCGCGCCGCTTTCGAAGACCCGCACGGGCGATTCCCCGGAATGATCTACCATGGCCGGAATTTTCGAATTGGGATTGATGTCTACAAAGCCGCTGGTGAATTGCGCACCCTCACCGATATTGATGATCCACGCATCATATTCAGCATCCGAATGCCCCGCTTCCAGCAGCTCTTCGAAGATGATGTTTGCCTTCACTCCGTTTGGCGTGGCTAGCGAGTAAAGCTGATGGGGATGCTCGCCGCGCGGGAGGTCTTTGTCCTCGCGCGCGCCTGCTGTCGGCCGATTGATATTGGCAAACTTACCGCCGTTTTCTGCATCGTGGGTCCAGACTTCGGGCGGTGAATAGGTGGGGTCGGCCATGCATAAATCTCCAGATATTGTAGCGTTATATACGTGCGAAGTGGTGTTGAGGTTACGGAACCACAACCCTTGCGGGTGGTTAGGATCGTATGTCAGACGCGAAGCTCATATATGTCGACGATAGTCTTCCCGGCATCACCCGCAAGGGGGCGGGACGCGGATGGGCCTATTACGATGCCAAGGGTCAACTGATTAAAGATCGTGCTGAGAAGACGCGCCTGAATGCCGTTGCTTTGCCGCCGGCCTATACCGATGCGTGGTTTTGTCCCGCACCTAATGGCCATATTCTGGCAACGGGATATGATGATAAGGGCCGCAAGCAATACCGCTATCACCCTGACTTCAGGGCGATGCGCGAAGGCGAGAAGTTTGACGGGTGTGTGACCTTCGGCAAATTGCTGCCGCTTATTCGCAAGCGAGTGGCGCAGGATATTGACGGAGACAGCGCAACGCGGGACCGGGTTTTGGCCGCAGTCGTCCGGCTGCTTGATCTCGGTTTTGTCCGCATCGGCAACTCCGCATACACCAAAAGCAATCGCAGCTTCGGCGCGTCTACGCTGCGCGATCGCCATGCGCATATTGACGGTGACGAGGTACATATCAGCTTCGTCGGCAAAGGCGGCAAGGATCGGGATATCTCGCTGCGGGATGCGGAACTGGCCAGCGCGGTGCAGGATGCCCGCGATGTGCCGGGACAGCATCTTTTCCAATATTATGATGCGGATGGCGCGCGGCACCCAATAAGCAGCGGCGATGTTAATGCATATCTGCGCGAAACCATGGGCGAGGACTTTACGGCCAAAAACTTTCGCACATGGCACGCATCGGTTCTGGCCTTGCAATGCCTTTCGGCTGCCAAAGAGCGGGTCACAATCAGCGCAATGTGCGATCACGTATCGGATCGCCTGGGCAATACCCCGACGATTACGCGCAACAGCTACATCCATCCGGCAGTCATTGACTTGGTCGAAAACCAAGAAGCATGGCGCAGCCAATTTGCAGTCCCCCGCCGCACAAAGTACCAATCAGGAATAGAGCGTGCTCTGATCGGAATATTGGAAGAAAGCCCTCCCGCGCAGGAATTGCTTGCAGCGTAGTATCCTTTTCGGATACTGATGCGGAATGCATCTGGCCGGTCAGAAAATCCGTAAGTGGAGGGAGGCGCAATCGCCGCCCCTCAATGCTGCGGAGTTTGGCCAGGCCTATGGTCAGCCAAAGCCGTGGCCCAGCCGGACAGTATATGGCTGGGAAACCAAGGGCAAAATTGCCCGCCCGGCGGTCCAAACCCGGCTTGCAGAACTTGGAATTTGCCAGCCTGCCGACTGGCTAACCCCGGCAAAACATCCCAAAATTCCTGAAAGAACATCGCCGATGAATAGTGAACCGCATCCGTTTTATTGTGCTCACACGCACGGATTTGTCCGCGTTGCGACCAGCACGCCGCAAGTGCGCACTGCTGATGTCGCCTTTAACCGTGATGCCATTTTGACAGAAGCGAAGCGGGCGCAGGATGCCAAAGTCGATCTGGTGGTCTATCCGGAACTGTGCGTATCCAGCTATGCAATTGATGATCTGCATTTGCAGGGTGCTTTGCTGGATGCCGTAGAGAGCGCGATCGGCGAAATCGTAACCGCATCGGCTAAGCTGGAGCCGGTGTTGTTGATAGGTGCGCCGTTGCGCCGGAATGGCAAGATTTTTAATTGCGCTTTAGCAATATCGGGAGGCAAATTGCTGGGCGTCGTGCCCAAAAGCTTTCTGCCCAATTACCGCGAATATTACGAGAAGCGCTGGTTTGCGCATGGCCGTAGCGTGCAGGGGCAGGAAATTTCCGTAGCCGGGCAGACCGTACCGTTCGGCACGGATTTGATATTTGCAGCCTCTAATTTGCCCGGTCTCAAATTGTTTGTCGAAATCTGTGAGGATTACTGGAGCCCGAACCCGCCTTCGACATTGGGTGCGCTTGCCGGGGCGACGGTGCTGGCCAATCTGTCTGCTTCCAACGTTACCATCGGCAAATCGGACGAGCGGCACATGCTTGCCCGGGCGCAATCCAGCCGGGCAATTGCCGCATATGCATATTCCGCCAGCGGACACGGCGAAAGCACTACCGATCTGGCATGGGACGGGCAGGGCATGATCTACGAATTCGGTGATTTGCTGGCCGAGAGCGAGCGTTTCAGTCTCGATGCAGAGCTGAGCATCGCGGATATCGACACCGAGCGGTTGCTGGCGGAAAGGATGCGGAACCAGACTTTCAACGATGCGGCAGAAGCAGAAGATTGTCCTGAAAACTGGTTCCGCACGGTTGAATTCACGCACAAATCCGTTGGCGGCGATATTGGCCTTCACCGCCCGATCCGCCGCTTTCCCTTTGTGCCCAACCGCGCGGGCAAGCTGGATGAGGATTGCTACGAGGCGTTTAACATTCAGGTGGATGGCCTGATGCGGCGGATGACAGCCACACAGGCAAAGAGCATCGTGATCGGCATCTCCGGCGGGCTTGATAGCACACATGCGTTGATTGTCGCAGCCAAGACGTGTGACCGGCTTGGCTTGGACCGCAAAATGATCAAGGGCTTCACCATGCCCGGCTTCGGGACATCTGACTATACCAAGTCGAACGCATGGAAGTTGATGGAGGCGATGGGAATCTCTGCCGAGGAGATTGATATCGTTCCTGCCGCCACTCGGATGCTGGAAGATATCGGGCATCCCTTCGCGGATGGGGAGCCGGTCTATGATGTGACATTCGAAAATGTTCAGGCAGGCCTGCGAACTGATTATTTGTTCCGTCTTTCGGGCCAGCATAACGGCTTTGTTTTGGGCACGGGCGATTTGTCCGAGCTCGCACTGGGCTGGTGCACATATGGTGTCGGCGATCACATGAGCCATTACGGTGTGAATGCCGGTGTGCCGAAAACGTTGATCCAGTATCTCATCCGCTGGTCTATCCAGACCAGCCAGTTTGATGCGGCGACGGACAAGGTGCTGCAAGCCATACTAGATACCGAGATTTCGCCGGAGCTGGTTCCGGCCGACGAGCAGGGCGGGATGCAGAGTACTGAAGAAAAGATTGGTCCGTACGAGCTCAATGACTTCTTTTTGCACCATATTATCCGCTACGGTCAGAAGCCGAGCAAAGTCGCATTTCTGGCCTATCACGCATGGAAAGATGCGGGTGCAGGGCTGTGGCCCGCCGAATTTCCCGAAGCCAAAAAGAACGAATATGATCTGGCGACGTTGCGCAAATGGCTGGAGAAATTCCTGTGGCGCTTCTTCCAGTTCAGCCAGTTCAAACGCAGCGCTCTGCCTAATGGACCAAAGGTGAGCGCAGGCGGCGCACTAAGTCCCAGAGGGGATTGGCGCGCACCCAGTGATGCGGTCGCCGATGTGTGGCTGGAAGAGCTAAAGCGCGGCGTGCCGGAAAACTGAACTGGTCCGGCACGCCGCGCTTTTCTAAAGCTAGTCAGCCCTTATCGAGCGAGTATTTGCCAGGGCCAAAAGCATAAACCATCAGCATTCCGCCACCAATGGCTAGATTCTTCAAAAACGCGGTCATCTCCGTTTGCACCGAGAAATCGTTGTGAAAAAAGATTGCGGTCGCGAAGCTGAACAGTGCCAGCGCCAATGCAGCCCAGCGGGCCTTGAACCCGGCCAATAACGCCAGCCCGCCAAGTACCTCCACCGCAACGGTTCCCGCATATGCCGCTTGCGGTAGTGGCAGTCCCGCCGAGCCGATATATGCCATCGTTCCTGCTGGGTCGGTTACTTTGCTGATACCGGCCAGAATGAACAACAATGCGAGCAAGGCGCGGCCGATAAGCGCTGCCGCATCTCGGTTTGAGGTCATCGTTTCCATTAGTCTGTCCCTTTTCTTCTGTTTTGATTATCCGACCAGGTTTTGGACCGTTTCGGTCGCTTGGGCAATTTTGGCCTCTCCATCAGCGCCCATAATGCCGTCCGCCGCGACAATCTCGGTATTATGGATCCCGATGAAGCCGAGGAAAAAGCGCAGCCACGGGGTCATGAAGTCTGCATCGCTTCCTATCTGTGTACCGCCGGATGCGGCCGCGATGTAAGCAGTCTTGCCTTCCAACAGGCCTTTGGGACCATCGGGGGTATAGGCGAAGGTAGTGCCTGCACGCGCCACCAGATCGGCCCATGCCTTCACGATTGCTGGAACGCCGAAATTGTAGACCGGTACAGAAAGAACAATGGTGTCAGCTGCTACCAACTCGGCGATTAGTCCGTCGGCAATTTCCGCTAGTTTTTCCTGTTCTTCGCTCCGGTCTGCCGGAGGCGTGCCGTTGGCGGCGAAGCGCGCAGCGTCAATGAACGGTAGCTCATTGACGCTCAGATCGCGCTCTATCACCTTCGCGCCGGTTTTCTTCGCCAAGCCGGATACCAGTGTAGCGCCGAGTGTTCGAGAGATGGATTCTGTGCCGCGAATGCTGGCGCTTATATGTAGAATTGTGTTCATTTGCTTGGCTCCTGATGCCGGTTTCACGCTGCATCTACGAGGACGATTTCGCTGTCCTCCAATGCGGTAATGGTGATGCTTTCCTGCTGGGTTATGGCCACGCCGTCGCGGGCGTTCGCTTCTACGTCACCGATCCGGATTTTGCCTGTCGCAGGTACCAGATAGAGATGACGATCTGCGGATGTGTCATACGTCACGCTTTCGCCCGCTTTGACCGTTGCTCCCGATACGCGGGCGTTGGCACGGATGGGCAGTGCATCATCGCTATCGGCGTGCATTCCGCTGGCCAGCGTCACGAATGCGCCGCTGCGGTCATCTTTGGGGAACTTGGCTGCTCCCCAATTCGGGGAACCGCCGCGCTCATCCGGGATAATCCAGATTTGGAAGAGGGTAGTATCCACGCTTTCGTGATTATACTCGGAATGGCGTACGCCGGTGCCGGCGCTCATTACCTGCACATCTCCCGCTTCAGTGCGGCCTTCATTTCCCAAGCTGTCACGGTGGGTAATGGCACCTTCACGAACATAGGTGATGATTTCCATATCCTCGTGCGGATGGGTGGGGAAGCCGGTTCCGGCCTCGATACTATCATCGTTCCATACGCGCAGCGCGCCCCAATTTACGCGCGAAGGATCGCGGTAATTGCCAAAGGAAAAATGGTGATGCGCATCCAGCCATCCATGATTGGCTGCGCCAAGAGATTGAAAGGGCCTGAGTTCGATCACGGGAAGTCTCCATGTAAGTTGCTGTTGAAGCGTAGATAGGCCTTGAGTTTAATTCGTATAAGTGGAATAAAATTAGACATAATGTTCGAATTTTCAGAACATAAGGGAATGTATGCGCATCGGTGAACCAACATTGGACCAGCTGCGGATTTTTCTGGCGGTGGCTGAGCATGGCAGTTTTGGCGGGGCTGCACGGCAATCAGGCCGGGCGATTTCAGCCATAAGTTACGGTATCGCCCAGATGGAGGCCCAGCTGGGCGTGACACTGTTTGCGCGGGAAGGGTCGCGCAAACCTGTACTGACAGATGCGGGCAAAGGGCTGCTGGCTGAGGCGCGCAAAGTGACGGACGAAGTAGATGCCTTGCTGGCCAAAACGCGCAGCCTGCACGCAGGTCTGGAGAGCGATGTATCGCTGGTAGTTGATGTAATGCTGCCGGGCGAGGTGACCGCTTATGTCTTGCGCGAATTCCGGGAGATATTCCCTACTGTTGCCTTGAGGCTGCACGTAGAGGCGCTGGGCGCGGTTGCGGCGTGCTTACTGGACGGGGAAGCGGTATTGGCCATCGGCGGCCCTGTGCTGGGCGATCACGATGATCTGGAAAGGCAAGCGATCGGCAGCGTCGATCTGGTACCTGTGGCAGCACCGGGCCACGCTTTGACCGCCGCTGATATTCGGGCAGGCGAAAGCCGGAAGCATTTGCAACTGGTGCTAACTGATCGTTCGCCGCTGACGTCTGGACGCGAATTTTCGGTTTTGAGCCCGAAAAGCTGGCGGCTTGCAGATTTGGGAGCCAAGCATTCATTACTGAAAGAGGGGATCGGTTGGGGCAATATGCCGCGACATATGGTTGCTGCCGATCTTGTTTCAGGCGCTTTGGTGGAGCTTGATCTGCCCGAAAAGCCTGGTGATGCCTATACGCTCAGCGCCTTATGGCGCCGTGACAAGCGGCCCGGGCCTGCGACACACTGGCTGATTGACGCGATCAGGAAACGGCTGGGGGAGTGCGCCGATCAATGACAGGCAGACCTAGCTGTCTTCGCAGAAAAAACTTGCGTTAAGGGTGGCATAGCGCCCGCCATTTGCAGTTAATCCAATACCGCTGACCATGACTTCACCGGTCATCTTGGCTTCTCCGAACCCTTTGTCCTTGCAAGCGACATCGGCAAGTTCTTTCAGTTCCTTCTTTCCGGCTTTAAACATCTTGTCGGGGTTTGAAGCGTCAAAATCAGCGCGCACTTTCACTTCGCTGTCTGCCGTCCATTCGGTCACCGGATTGGAGGCCAAAAGAAGTGGAAGGATTGCGGAAAGAATATGCGTCATCGAAAGTCTCCCTACAGTTTAATGACCCATCCATGCTGATCTTCGATGCGGCCTTGCTGAATGCCTACCAGCGCATCGCGTAATTTAGTGGTAAGTTGGCCGGGGCCGCCGCTGCCGATGGTGAATTCGCCGTCACGGTCTGCGACAGAGCCAACAGGGGTGACAACGGCTGCAGTGCCGCAAGCCATCGCCTCTACCAGTTGGCCGGATTTGGCGTCATCACGCCATTGGTCGATGCTGTATTGTTCCTCACGGACGGTCAGGCCTTCTTCGCGCAGCAAGGTGATCAGGCTGTTGCGGGTAATGCCGGGCAAGATGGTTCCGGTAAGCGGCGGTGTAATCACGCTGCCATCGGCCATGACGAAGAACAGGTTCATGCCGCCCAATTCTTCAATCCACTTGCGCTCTCCCGCGTCCAGAAAGACCACCTGGTCGCAGCCATTCTGAATAGCCTCTGCCTGCGGAACCAGACTGGCTGCATAATTGCCGCCGGTTTTCGCTGCGCCCATTCCGCCGGGAGCCGCGCGAACATAATCATGCGAAATCCAGATCTTTACCGCTGGCGCCCCTGATTTGAAATAATTTCCGGCGGGACTGGCGATAACCATGAACTTATATTCTTTTGCCGGGCGCACGCCCAAAAATGCCTCGGTCGCGAACATGAAGGGCCGCAAATATAGCGAACCACCGGCGATGGTGGGCATCCAGTCTTTGTCAGCTTCGACCAGACGTTTGATCGATTCCAGAAACAGGTCTTCGGGAATGGTCGGCATTGCCATACGCCGCGCGCTGTCATTCAGCCGGCGGGCATTCTCCATCGGACGGAACAGTGCAAGTTCACCATTTTCATGGCGGTAGCACTTCATTCCTTCGAAAATCTCCTGTCCGTAATGCAGCACTGCCGCTGCCGGATCGAGCGATATCGGCCCCCGCGGACCAAGCACCGCATTGTGCCAACTGCCATCAGGCCCCGTATGATCTTCATGGAAATCAATTGTGACCATGTGATCGGAATAAAGCGTGCCAAAACCCGGATCCTGCAGCGCATTATCACGCTGTGAAGGATCGGTGGGTGAGGGATGTTTGATGTGCGTGAAGTCCATGCGGTCCGGTTAATACCCGGCGCGAATTAGGGCAAGTCTTGTTGCGCGCCGGTGCCAGACCGGATCACAGTTCCGGCGGTGTTTAATTTTCGCCTATGCACTCAGCTAAAGTGAAGGGTCGAATGAAAGAGGCAAATGAAAAGGCCAAATGAGAAGGGCGGCCCTCGCACGTAGGAGGTACCGCCCTTAACATGGTCAGCGGCCGAAAGTGCCGCTCACAAATGCCTTTATTGGTTCAAATGCTCACCAATAATGCCTTGTGTGGAACTTTACCGACCCTCTTACTGAACCATGAGACATCGGATCACCTCCTTTCGCGCTTGAAAGCCAGAGCCCGCGTTTCACCGGAGGCCCAAGACCGCGTTCGCCGCTGATCTTGCGTCCAATTTGAGTCTGTTTGATTTTAATTGCAAGCCCTGATTTTTGCTTTTCCCACATCGCTTTATCTTGCGCGTGGAATACGGGCTGGAAGACTTGAGTAGATCAGGAGCTACACAGCTATTATCGGTGGCAGACCAATTTTTCTATGTTGTCGGGAAAGCTGCTAGCCGCAAAGTGAGCAATGTGAACGGGGTGGTTTTGCCACCTTCATACTGTAAAGCGGACTTAAGTACGCGTGTAGAACAGGACCGGCATGACGCCAGAACGTGACATTTTGCTGCACTCCGGAGATGCCGGCAGCCCGTTGATCGGGGTTGTCGGCGCAGGTCTGTTGGGTACCAGCATTATTGATCTCGTCCTGTCTGAAATTGACGATGCGCAGGTCCGCTTTGTGGAGGCCAATCCGGTCCACAGCAAAGTGGTTGCCGAACGGTTCTCCCGCGCTGAGCCGTGCGCCAAACTGGATTACTTGGCTGCCTGTGATCTGGTGCTGGTGTGTACGCCCCCTGGCGTGACCGCGCCGATCCTTATCGAATTGCTCAACCAGCAAGATAGCGCGGCATTGATTATTGATACGGCGTCGACCAAACGCGCAATTATGGCTGACGTTCTGGGAAGCGGCGCAGATACCGCACGCTATGTTGGCGGACATCCTTTGGCTGGCGGCAACCGGCTTGGCCCGTCTGATGCCGGGGCACACAAATTACGCGGCGCGACTTTCATTCTGTCCCCGCATGGCGCGCTACCGCAAGAGAATTACCGGCGGGCTGAATTGTTCTTGGAGAGGTTGGGATTTCAAGTTCTCGAGATGGCGGCTGACCGGCATGACCAGATGTTATCGCTCACGTCGCATCTGCCGCATCTTATCGCTTACGCCTATACCTCGACGCTGGCTCAGGACAGCGGTTTGGACGATGCAGAGATGGCTAAGCTGGCAAGTAGATCGACCAAGACGATGGCTAAATTTGCCAGTGAAAACGGACAAATGTGGACCGACGTGTTTCGCGGTAACGATGCGCTGGCAGGTTGGCTGGAGGCATTTATCGGAAATCTCCAGCGGCTCCAGAAAATCGCGGCGGAGGAAAGCGAAACCGATTTGCTGCAAGAACTATCGCATATAAGTGACTATAAAACACGGGCGGGATTGGACGAGATATGACCTATAATTCGGTTGGCCATTTGGGCGTAGTGGGCTCCTATTCGCATCAGGCGGCAACGGCGCTTTGCCCTGATGCTGATTATAAGGGCTTCAAATCGTTCCAGCAATTGGTGGACGCGGTGGTCGCGGGCGATATCGATGCGGCCATACTGCCGTTCGAAAATTCAAGCTCTGGCCCGATCCCCAGCATTCTACCGCTGATTGTCTCTACAGAGCTGTTTATCGTGCAGGAATATTTGCAGGATATCGACCATATGCTGGTGGGCGTAAAAGGCGCCAGCCGGGACGAAATCCTGACTGTGTACAGTCACCCGCAGGGTTTTATCCAGTCATCCCGTTTTCTGGCGCAATATCTTCCTGATGTTGAACAGGAACCGAAAAGCGATACGGCCAGTGCTGTGCGCGACATGATCAAAAAGGGTGATCGCACAGTGGCTGCGATCGGATCGGAATTTGCTGCGGACCGCTATTCCGCCAGCGTATTGCAGGCCGGAATTTCCAACCGTGCGGACAACAATACGCGTTTTGTATTGGTCACCAAGGAACTGCCCGATCAGGGGCCGGTGAATATGACTTCGATCGTCATTCAGGTGAACCACGATGCTAACGCTTTGGCCAAGGCGCTGAGCGCATTTGGCGATGCGGATATCAATATGATCAAGCTGGAAACCTTTACGACAATCTCCAAAATGGGCTTGCCGACTTTCTATATAGAGCTGGCGTGCAGCACAGATGATGACCGGTTCGCTGCTGCAATGGAAGGCATTAAGGACCACATCTCGTCGCTTAAATTACTGGGCGCTTACCAGTCCGATCCGCGGCGCAAGACCTGCGACGGCTTTTTGGAACCTTAAGCTGGAATGTTCGACCTTCAGCGATCCCAAATTCAGGCGCTTTCTGCCACGGTACTCGCTGCGGCAGCATCGCTGCTGGCCGTCTATGTCGAACCCTATATCCAAAGCGCCAGCTCCGCTGAGAAGGCACTCTATGCTCTATTCAGCATTCCGGCTCTTTACGGATGCTTTTTGTTATCGGAGAGAGCGCTGCGGCGGTTTTATTATCGCCGTGTTCTGGGTGCGTGGTACTATGTCACCATTTCAAATTCGCAGTTCAAGGACGAGAATTTTGCGCGGATGCGCTTTCACTTCAATAAGGACGGGATGCTCTGTTACGAAGTGACGCTGTATCCGGATGCGGATGCGATGGTCGCGGCAGTTAATTCGCGTGGTCGCGCTTACAGCACAGCGCTAAATTACGATCCCGATAAGAAAGCGGTCCACGTGCTATATAACGTCAAACTGAATTCGGGCAGTTTCAGGCGGTATGGCCGGTTGCGGTTAGAACTGCAGGAACTTGATACATTGCAAGGCGATTGGTCGTCGGTCGTTGACAAGGGCACAGGGCCGGAAGTGTCCAGCGGCGTCATGTTCGCGGCAAGGCCGAAAGAATTTTTCGATAAATATGCGCTGTGGTCGCAGGAAGAAAGCGGTAGAAATGAGTGAAGTCGATACTCTGGTGGATGTGCCACTATTTGAAGAGTCCGAATCCGGACGGCTCGCCAGCTTTATGGGCGGCAAGGATTTGTCCTCCTTTGGCAAGCTGGCACTGATTGTCCAGAACCCGCAATGTGTCGGAGTGCAGGTCGAACGGTTGAGCGCGCTATTTCTGGTCACGAACGTGATTCTGATGAGCCATGCCTCGCGCCGCATCATCAAGAATGTGACGCTGGATGTTGAGGGCAAGCATAAGCAGGAAATCTACCCTATCCTGAATGCGCTGCGGTATTATGTATCCGGCGAATTTTCGCAGCTCGATAATTACACCAACTGGTGCGACGTTATCAGAGGCTCCGGGGATTTTGACGAAGAATTGGCCGTGCGTCTGTCCCGCATCATCAAATTCATCACCAGCGCCGAATTGTCAGCAAAGGATATCGGCCAGAAAATTGCCGAGACAATGTTGGCCGTATCGGTTGACGGCGAGACTTTCGGTCAGGGTTTCGCGGTTTCGAAAGACAATCCGTGCGCCGTGAAATTTGAAGGCGGTTCGGATCAGGCAAGCGTTGTGCTGAATCAGTCGCTGTTCCGGTCCGGGTTTTCCATGTCGCTTTCCTATCAAAAGGAAACTGTGGTCATCCATGTCGATGGTGCGCAAATTGACGACGCGCTGTCTGCCTGGACCAGTTCGCTCGGCGTGTTTTTCCGCAACGAAATGCTGACCGGCGATGAATTTGACGGCTAATGTTCGGATGAGCGCCGGTTAGCGGCAATCCTCGATCACGCGGGTAACTTCGCTCCATGCGGGCAGGTACAACGTATCAAGCCCGCCTGTTTCGACGGCAAACCGGCCCCGGCTGAGCGCGATTGCGTCAAGCAGGCTATCACGTGCAGAGAGTTCAGCCGCCAGAATAGGGCGTCCATCCGGTGAAGGCGTTGCAGTCAGCAGACGCGATGCAGTTTCCGTGCGGATACGCATAGGCACCTGTCCGTTTGCATTGGCTCCGCGAACCAGACGGACGGTCTGCGTGGATTTTGCGCATTCAATGCCAAACCGTGCGGCAGAACCTGCTTGCGCGAAAGTGGCGAAGCTAAGCGCGTTTCCATCGCGATACGTCCAGTCGCCTGCGGTTTGCGGGGCATCCAGCCAATTATCATATTGCGGCGCTGCAAGTGCGGGTGGGGGTGCAGGCGGAGCCGTGTTTACCGGCGGCGGCGGCGTAGGATCTGCGGTAGGCACGGCAGGCGTGCAGCAGGCCAGTGCAAGAAGAGGCAAAACAGAAACGGCGCGCAAAATATTCACGGTAACTCCGGTGGTTCTAAAGGTTCCTTATGCACGTAATGCGCGCTAATGGCGTTCGGGTCCATTCCCTATCGAAGATTCAGCCCGTTTCATGCCCAAAAAACGCCGCCTTGATCAAATGCTTGTAGAACGGGGTTTGGTTGAAAGCCGAACCCGTGCGCAGGCGCTGGTCATGGCTGGACTGGTTTTCTCCGGCGAAACCAAATTGGTAAAATCTGGTCAACAATTGGCCGAAGATGCGCCGTTGGAGGTTCGCGGGCGCGATCATCCATGGGTTAGCCGCGGGGGCATCAAACTGGCTCATGCGATTGCGGAGTTTTCACTCGACCCAGCTGGCGTAACGGCCATGGATGTCGGCAGTTCTACCGGCGGGTTTACCGATGTCCTGCTGCAAGGCGGGGCGGAGCACGTCATCGCCGTTGATAGCGGCACCAACCAGCTGGCATGGAAGTTGAGACAGGATGAGCGAGTCACCGTTCTGGAGCAGACCAGTGCGCGCATCCTGACCCCAGATATGATTGGCCGCGAATATGAATGGGTTGTGTGCGATGCGTCGTTCATCAGCCTGCGCAAAGTGCTGGAGGTACCGTTGCAATTGGCAGCGGCGCAATGCCAGCTGGTGGCTCTGATCAAACCCCAATTTGAAGTCAGCCGCGAAGAAGTGGGCAAGGGCGGCGTTGTCCGAGACGAGGCGCTGCATAGCCGCGTATGCGCAGAAGCACGCGCCTGGCTGCAGGAGGGCGGCTGGACGGTCCAGGGGATCACCCGCAGCCCGATTACCGGGCCGGAAGGTAATGTAGAGTTCTTGATCGCGGCAAATAGGGGATGAAATTGTTTCCCGGCGCGGCACAGCGTGCAAGCCCCCATTGCAGGGTTCAGATCAGACGGGCACTATCACAGAAACACGAATCGATTTGGAAAACCAATGAACGTACTTGCTTCTCAAGGTCAGCTTCGGGCCAGCTTTTTCCGTTGGGCGCTGTTTACCGTGCCGACGTGCGTATTGCTCGGCTTCTTGGCCGGTCAGCTTGGCGGCAGTCCGAATTCATTGTGGTTTGAAGGGCTGGTAAAGCCGGATATTTTCCCGGAGCCCAAATGGTTCGGAATCGTTTGGACCATTCTTTATGTGATGATCGGCATTGCAGTGGCGTTGATTTGCGCCGCTTGGGGCGCGCGCGGGCGCAAGGCGGCGCTGATCGTCTTTGCGCTGCATTTCCTGCTTAATCTTTCTTGGTCACCGATCTTCTTCGGTGCTCACCAGATGACAATCGCGCTGTATGTGCTGGTCGCGATTGTGCTTTCCTTGCTGGTGGTGATGGGGCTGTTTTATCGCGTGCGCAAACTGGCCGCTGCGCTGCTCATCCCGTATCTCGCATGGGTATGTTTTGCCACATTGCTGAATTACGAGTTTTTGCGCCTGAACCCGGATGCGGATGGCCAAGACCCGAACCGCGCTGTGCAGCGTATCGAACTTTAGACTTGTAGCACGCGGGTAGAATGACCAAGTAGCGCTTATGCAAAGCCAGAACCCAATGATCGCCGATTTTGTGAAACTCGCAAACAGTGCAGCCGGCACTTTTGCAGGCATGACGCGTGAAGCGCGTGAAAGCGCACGCGAGCGGATGAAGGAAGCGATGGGCGGCATGGATTTCGTTACTCGCGAAGAGTTTGACGCGGTGAAAGACATGGCAGCCAAAGCCCGTGAAGAGAACGAGAAGCTGGCCGAGCGTATTGCTGCTCTGGAAGCAAAATCCGCTAAGTAAGCGGCGCAGTAGGCGCGGCTTATACTTGCCAGCCAGCTAATCCTCCGACACATCCGGGCCATGCATTTTCGTGCCCCTGCAATTTTTCTGGCTGCTCGCCCGCATGGTGAGACAGCTATTATTGCGCGCATCCTGACCGAAGAGAACGGATTGGTTGCGGGCTATGTTGCGGGCGGGCGCGGCAGGCATTTGCGGCCTGTTGTGATCCCGGGAAATCTTGTCGATGCGGAAATGCGCGCAAAATCCGATAGCCAACTTCCCTACGCCCGGTTGGAGCTGGTTGCCAGCCGCGGTCCATGGCTTACCGAGCCGCTGCCCGCTGCTGCGATTAACTGGGTAACGGCTGTCACCGCGGCTGTGCTGCCAGAACGTGTTGCCTATCCCAGCCTATACAATGCTTTGGAAGGCGTTCTTGATGCCATCTGCTCTGCGCCTGCCGCGCGCGACTGGCTGAGCGGATTGGTCGCCTATGAAACATTGATGTTGAGAGAGCTTGGCTATGGCGGCGGAAATCCTCCGCAATTTGGCAGCTTTGCCGAAACATTCGCCGCATTCGAACAGATGTTTACCCCGCTAGAGAAACACTTGCTTGCTGGCACTTATGGCGATGTTATGTCCGCACGAACTTTGCTGAGAACACGTCTCGCAAAGATTTCAGGGGCGGATTGAGACTATGAAGATTGCGATATTTCCCGGGGACGGCATCGGCAGCGAAGTGACGCGCGAAGCCGTGCGGGTGCTGGAGGCGCTCGACCTGCCGGGACTGACCCTGTTTGAAGGTGATGTAGGCGCTATTGCCTATCACCGCCATGGCCATCCGCTGCCGCCCGAGACGCTTGCAATGGCGAACGCCAGCGATGCGGTTTTGTTCGGTGCGGTTGGCGATCCGTCTTGCGATAATCTGGCACGGCATTTGCGGCCTGAACAGGCCGTATTGGGTCTGCGGTCCGAATTGGGTTTATTTGCCAATTTACGCCCTGCAACTGTGTTTAGCGGGCTGGAAGATATGTCCGGCCTACGCCCAGAACTGGCGCGCACTATCGATATGCTGATCGTGCGGGAGCTAAACGGCGATGTGTATTTCGGTGATAAGGGCATCCGCGAGATTGATGGGGGAGAGCGCGAGGGCTGGGATATGATGTCCTATTCCGAAAGCGAGGTCCGACGCATCGCGCATTCCGGCTTTCAGGCGGCGCAAAAGCGTGGCGGGAAACTATGCAGTGTGGACAAGGCCAACGTGCTCGAAACCAGTCAGGTCTGGCGTGATACGGTGATCGCCGTGGCCAGGGAATATCCCGACGTCGAGCTGAGCCATATGTATGTCGATAATGCGGCGATGCAGATGGTAAAAGATCCGGGCCAGTTTGATGTGATCCTGACGGGCAATTTGTTCGGCGATATCCTGTCCGATCTGGCGAGTATGTGCGTGGGCTCTATCGGTTTGCTGGCAAGCGCATCATTGGGTGAGCGTCAAACAGATTACGGCACGTTTGGTCTCTATGAACCCATTCATGGCAGCGCGCCCGATATCGCCGGGCAAGGCAAGGCAAACCCCATGGCGACCATCCTTTCCGCTGCGATGATGCTGCGGCATTCGTTTGGCAAGGCGGACCAGGCTGAACGGATCGAGGCGGCAGTCAGCAACGCTTTGGCCGATGGCATTCGGGGCGGTGATCTGGGCGGGACTCTAGGGACGCAGGCGATTGGCGATGCGGTGCTGGAGCGGCTGTGAGCGGCAAAGCGCCACCTGACCTTATACCGACATTGCAACTGGGTATCGTGCTGCCCACCCTGAATGAGCATGACAATATCGTAACGCTTGTCGAGCGGTTGCATAATGCCCTTGGACCGGACGGCTGGGAGGCAATCTTCGTAGATGATGATAGCTCAGACGGCACTGCTGATCTGGTCCGTCATCTGGCCCGGCGTGATCCGCGCATTCGTATCATCCAGCGCATCGGCAGGACAGGTCTTGCCTCTGCTGCAATCGAGGGAATGTGCGCAACCGCTGCGCCATACGTTGCCGTGATGGATGCCGATCACCAGCATGATCCGGAACTATTGTTGGGGATGCTGGAGGAAGTACGGCTGGGGCAATCCGATATTTCCGTGGCATCGCGTTTTATGGAAGGTTCCAGCGCTGACGGGCTTCAGACGACCGGACGTGAAAGCGCCTCCAATTTGGCGAACCGTATTGCCCGGCGTATCACCGGCGCTGAACTGACGGATCCGATGAGCGGGTATTTCCTGCTTGCCACCGACAGAGTGAGGGCGCTTGCGCCCAAACTGTCCGGAATTGGCTTCAAGATATTATTCGACATATTGGCGGTGTCTTCGCCCGCGCTTCAGGTAAAAGAGTTTCCGCTGCGATTTGCCGAGCGGCGCAGCGGCGAAAGCAAGCTGGACCGCGCGGTGGCATTCGCCTTTTTGGCCGGCCTATATGATCGCAGCTTCGGGCGGATCATCCCGACGCGTTTTGCAATGTTCGGGACCGTTGGTGCAGCTGGCGTTGTGGTTCATATGGCGGCCCTTGCAATGCTGCATTTGGCAGCAGGGCGCAGCTTCGTTCTCGCCACTGCTATGGCAACATTGACCGCAATGACGTTTAATTTCTGGCTGAATAATTGGCTGACCTATCGCGATCAGCGGTTGCGCGGAACGGCTGCGCTACTGCGGGGCTGGATCGGATTTTGTGCTACGTGCTCGGTCGGCGCGCTCGCCAATATCGGGGCCGCGTCCTTGCTGGAGGCGCGCGGTGTCTATTGGTTGCTTGCGGCGCTGGTCGGTATCGTGATCGGCGCAGTGTGGAACTTTGCCATATCGAGCAAATTCGTTTGGGGGCGCTATTAGCGCCAGCTATCCAGCCACATCCATTGCTGAAACGCCATCTTCCCATCTAACGGCGCGGCGCTGAGGATGGGATAGAACCACGCAAACATTGCGGTCGCCCCCAAAAGGGCCAGTACCGCTATCCATCGCAGATCGCGTTTCCAAAACTCATCCAGTGCCAGCGCAAGCGCGGCAAACAGAAACATGCTTGGCAACAGATAATGATAATAGAACTGCACCGGCTTGTCGGCGAATGCCCACATTCCCAAGCTGATCGTAAACATTACTGCGATTGCCAGCGCATCCCATCGGCGCTGCGTGATGCCGGCCCAAAACGCCCAAAGCATTGCTGGTATGGCCAACAATGCGGTCAGCGGGTTTCCGATGAGCAAAACCCCGCGCTGTGCCCCGTCAACCGGATCGTAGAGGTACCAGATTGCCCGTATATTCAGCAGCCATTCGGACCACACGCTTTGATAGGTGTGCGGCTGTTTCACAGAGCTCTGCATCGCGAGCATCGTCTCATGCAATCCGGTAAAGCCGCCTGGCAGAAGCGGATTTTCGGGGGCGTTATAGGCTGGCCAATATGTCAGCCAATAAACTGTTAGCGGAAGCAGACCCAGCCAAATTGCCGCCTCGGCCAGCGACACACCCGGTACTGGAATGCCCCTCTGGCTGGTGAGTAAGCGCCGCCGCCCTGCGCTCAGCCGTGCAATCAAGAATGCGATACCGGGCAACATGGCGGCCAGCGCCACGTTCCATTTGGATCCCATCGACAGGCCAAGCGCGATCCCCGCGATGGCCAGCCTTCGCCGTCCCTGTTCCGGCTTGCGGACCGCACCGCTAAATTGCCACAATGCGACTGCAAAAAAGGCTAGCATGAAAATATCGAGCATCGCGATACGGGAATGTACGAACAGCAGAAATCCGGTGCCCAATAAGACACCATATGAAATTACCGCAAAGCGTGAGAGGCTGGCATACCAAATCGCCCGCATAGCGGCGAAGAGTGTCACCACGCCCGCTAGCACCGAAAATATACGCCAGCCCAGCGCATTGTCACCAAACAGGGCGATGCCGGCAGCAATGATGTATTTGCCCAGCGGCGGATGTTCGCGGTTAAGCCATGCCCCGTTTTCAAGCCAAGCTTTGGCCGCCGGAATGTAATGCACCTCATCAAAATACGGGCTGGCCGGAGTGGCGAGGCGGATAGAGCAAGCGGCGCCAAATGCGAGCGCTAAAAGGCAACTCCAAATCATTGGGTCGTCAGACTTTTCCGGTTGGGCAATCATCGAGTGATTGGTATCTTCACTGGCCCGACCCCGCAAGCTGCTAGGCACCTATTAAGCGTCGGTATAAAATGTTACGTTTCGCCTCGCAAATGTTACAATTTGCTGTTAGTATGCTTGCATAACAAAAACAGGTTCAGTCTTATCCAAAGAGTCGCCGCTTGCGGCTTCTTTGCTTCACGGGTCGCTCGTGAAGGAAATTCAATGATTAAGCGTCTGAAATGTCTAACCAACAGTCATAGTGTGAACCGGCGCCGTGTATGGCATGATGGTCACAATTACCGAACACGCTGCTCTGCCTGCGGTACACCGCTCATCCGTACGTTCGGGGAGTGGCGCAAATTTGATGTGCAGCGTGATGCCGAAGACAGCAGAAAGATGCATCCGACCACGGGTGAAGCGGTCTAGGCTGCGCTATCTTTTGCGTCTTGTTCCAACCAGAACAGCCGCGCCACCATCGCAAGGAGTCCGATGCTTGCGGTAGCACCCACCAACAGAACCCAAGCTGTGCAATTCATATGCACTTTGCGCGCACGCGGCACGACAAACAAAAGCGCAATGCCGACCGAAATGAGCAGATCATACCAGACTTGAACGCCCCACAAGTTCGAGCTGTGGTTTAGATAGACCGGCAGAACACCTTCGGCCCAAATTGTTACCGCTGTAAACGCAGCAAATCCCGCGCTCAGCACCGCAGCGAGTGTCGCGCTTTCCGTATATTTTGCCGACAGTGCAAGATACAGAATAAGCGGCCCGACAATGGCAATCCCGGCGAAAAACAAAATTTCATAAGCGGTGAGCGTCTGTAGCATTTCCATCTCCGACTCGAATTGTAGCGACTGCTACACTTGTAGCGCGATGTAGCGAACGCTACAATAGGGCATGGCGAAACAACGAATGACACCTGAAAACCTTTTGCCGGCGCTGGCAGACTACGTGTTGCAACACGGCTTGTCGGACGTCAGCTTGCGGCCGCTTGCGAAGGCGATCGGCACGAGTGACCGGATGCTGCTGTATCATTTTGGCAGTAAAAGCGCATTGATAGCTGCATTGCTGGACTATCTTGCGCGCAATTATGCAGAGGCGCTGGATACGGCGTTTCCGCAGGCAGTGGCCGCATCACGAAAGGAATGCGTAATGCAGGTTCTGGCAATCGTACGCACCGATCCGTTCCGGCCATTTATGCGGCTATGGTGGGACATCATTGCCGGTGCAGCGTCAGGAAACGACGCATATAGGGAAAGTGCCAAAGTAATTGCCGAGCAGTTGCTGGACTGGTTCGAGGCGCATATGCCGCAAGATGATCCCGACCCTAAACAAGGGGCAAAATTGCTTTTCACCCTGATTGAAGGTGCGCTGATGCTTGATGTTCTCGATCAGGGGCACCTTGCCGATGCGGGAATTGCTGCCGCAGAACTTTAGTTTGCTTGCCCGTAGGCGCACACCGACCTAAACCGCGCGCACTATGAAAAAGACCACTGGCACAGACCGTTCGATTACCCAGAAATGGCGACCCGCAACGCAGGCAATTCGCGGCGGAACGTGGCGCAGTGAACATGGCGAAACGAGCGAGGCGCTGTTTCTGACCTCCGGTTACACCTATGACGATGCCGCTACCGTGGCAGCACGCTTTGCCGGTGAACAGGACGGAATGACCTATTCACGCTTGCAGAACCCGACAGTGGCAATGTTGGAAGAACGCATTGCATTGATGGAAGGGGCAGAGGCATGCCGGACGCAGGCCAGCGGTATGGCGGCAATGACCGCCGCTCTGCTATGCCAGCTATCTGCGGGCGATCATTGCGTTGCTGCGCGTGCAGCATTTGGATCATGCCGGTGGTTGGTCGATAGTTTGCTGCCCCGGTTTGGGATTGAAACCACCGTGATCGACAGCGCCGATAACGCCGCGTGGGAAGAAGCGATCCGGCCCAATACGAAGGTGTTTTTCTTTGAAAGTCCCGCGAACCCGACGCTCGACATTGTCGATATGGAGTTTGTCTGCAAACTGGCCAGCGCACACGGTATCGTGACAGTGGTAGACAACGCATTTTGCAGCCCGGCCTTGCAGCGACCAATGGAGTTCGGCGCAGATGTCGTTGCCTATTCCGCGACCAAGCTGATGGACGGGCAGGGCCGCGTGTTGGCCGGCGCAATATGCGGGACAGAAGAGTTCATCAACGAGACACTACTCCCGTTCCAGCGAAACACCGGCCCGAATTGCGCGCCGTTCAACGCATGGGTGGTACATAAGGGGCTGGAGACGCTGAGCTTGCGGGCGCATAAACAAAGCGAGAATGCATTGAAGCTGGGGCAGTTCATGGAAGGCCGGGTGCCGCATATGCTGCATCCCGGCTTGGCCAGCCATCCACGCTTTGATCTGGCGCAAAAGCAAATGGATGCGTGCGGCCCGATATTCAGCTTTGTTGTAGACGGACGCGCACAGGCGCACGCTATTCTCGATGCACTTCAACTGGTGGATATCAGCAACAATATTGGTGATGCGCGCAGCCTGATGTGTCATCCGGCCAGCACTACCCACGCCGGAATGAGCGAGGAAGACCGTGCGGAAATGGGTGTGCTTGAAGGCATGCTGCGGATCAATGTGGGGCTGGAAGATCCGCAGGACATTATCGAAGATATGGATCAGGCGCTAACAGCGGCAGGCCTGTAGGGGAGAGAATCAATGAGCACAACGGTTGAACTGGTTTTCGATTTTGTAAGCCCGAACGCATATTTTGCCTATTTTCCGCTCAAGGATATCGCTGCTCGCCATGGAGCCGAGTTACGGGTCACGCCGGTTTTTTTGGCCGGAATGCACAAGCATACAGGCAATGCGCCGCCATTCATCCGCGATGCCGAAGTTAAGGGCAAAAATGAGTACGCGATGCTGGAGATGAACCGTTTCATTGCCAAGCACGGCATGACCGAATGGAAAATGAACCCCAAATTTCCTTTCAACTCGGTAACACTGCAGCGGCTTCTATGCGCCGCAGACGATGCGCAGCGGCTGACTTTGCTGGAGATATTCCTCCCGGCAATCTGGCATGACGGCGTGGACGTTACCGATGCAGCGGTCATTGGCGAGGTGCTGAGCAAAGCCGGTCTGGATGCGGAACAGATGTTCGCCAAAACGCAGGATCCGGCGGTCAAGCAAATGCTGATGGACAACACCGAACAGGCGGTAGAGCGCGGTGCATTCGGCATTCCGACATTTTTTGTGGGCAATGAAATGTTCTTCGGGAAAGAGCGGCTGGGCCAAATCGAAGAAATGTTAGCCGAGGGCTGAGGCCGCGGGGCAGCTGAAAAGATTGCCCGCGCTGTTGTGCGTTGCAGCATAATTCTTTAGAGGCGCACGCGAACGACCGCGCTACTGGCGCGCTTCTCAACCAAACGGAATTTACTATGGCTGCCAATATCGCTGCGCCTGTGGCTGCACGCTCTTCGACAATGCAAGAATGGTTCGGCAATGTTCGCGCCGATATTCTGGCCGGTATTGTGGTGGCACTGGCGCTCATTCCCGAGGCAATCGGCTTTTCTCTGATCGCAGGTGTGGATCCCAGCGTTGGTCTTTATGCATCCGTGGCTATCGCAATGGTGATCGCACTTGTCGGCGGGCGTCCAGGCATGATCTCTGCCGCTACTGCAGCTGTGGCGGTGGTGGTGATCCCGCTCGTGAAAGAATATGGCGTCGATTATCTGTTCGCCGCGACCATACTTATGGGCATTATTCAGGGCATCGCTGCAATTCTGCGGCTGGACCTGCTGATGCAGTTTGTGTCGCGCTCGGTCATTACCGGTTTTGTGAATGCGCTCGCGATCCTCATTTTCATGGCGCAAATTCCGCAGCTTACGAATGTCGGTTGGGAAACCTATGCAATGGTCGCGGCAGGTCTGGCGATCATTTACGGCTTTCCCCGTATCACAAAGATTGTGCCGAGCCCGTTGGTGGCAATTATCCTGCTGACTGCAGTTGCGGTGTTCTGGAATGTTCCGGTGAATAACGTTGCCGGTGAGGGTAAGCTGCCTGACGGCCTGCCGACCTTTGGCATTCCCAACGTCCCGTTCACGTGGGAAACATTCATGATCATCCTGCCATTTTCGCTGACGATGGCAGCTGTCGGTTTGCTGGAAAGCCTGCTGACAGCCCAGATCGTTGACGATCTGACGCACACTGACAGCAACAAGCAGCGAGAGACATGGGGGCAGGGCGTTGCCAATACGGTCGCAGCATTCTTTGGCGGCATGGGCGGGTGCGCGATGATTGGGCAATCAGTGATCAACGTAGCCTCTGGCGGGCGCGGAAGACTTTCCACATTCACTGCGGGTGCGTTTCTGTTGTTCCTGCTGACTGTGCTGGGTCCGTATGTCGGCAGCGTACCAATGCCAGCACTGGTTGCCGTGATGATTATGGTGTCGATTGGTACCTTCAGCTGGAACTCGATTGCCAATCTGCGCCGTCACCCGCCAACGTCATCATTCGTCATGATTGCGACAGTCATCGTGGTTGTCCTGACGCACGATCTGGCGCTGGGCGTGCTGGTTGGCGTGTTGCTGTCGGGTATCTTTTTCGCCGGTAAAGTCCGCACGATGTTCAGCGTAGAGCGTATCCGGCGCGAACATAGCGCTGTGTACCGCGTAACCGGACAAATCTTCTTCGCCAGCGTTGACAAATTCATGCGCGAACTCGGGCCTGAAAGCCAGTTCGACGATGCTGCGCACCATGTGGTAATTGACGTGACCGGTGCGCATTTCTGGGACATTTCCGCAATCGAAGCATTGGATAAGGTCGTTGACCGAATGCGCCGTAATGGCCGCCACACGCGGATCGTCGGCTTGAATAAGGCTAGTGCCGATCTGTTCGACCGTTTCGCGCTGGAAGACCGCACAGGGCTGGAAACCGGCCTCGCCCCGCATTGATTGCTGCCAATCCGCAGAAATGCGGCGAGGCGATTTGCGCTTGGCGGGAAAGGCGCTAGACTGGTGGGACTATGAAGGAATTGTTCCAACACGCCGCAATTACCGATGATATTACCGTGCGCGTCGCGGTCAACTTTTTGCCGGAGCAGTCGCACCCCGAAGCCGGTAAGTGGTTCTGGGTTTATCACATCCGGATCGAGAATAATTCGGACCAGACCGTTCAGCTGCAATCGCGCCATTGGCGGATCACAGATGCGCGCGGCATGGTGAACCATATTGATGGCGAAGGCGTAGTCGGTGAGACCCCTGTGCTGGAGCCGGGCCAGACGCATGATTATGTGTCCGGTTGTCCGCTGACCACGCCAAGCGGTTCGATGGAAGGATTCTATACCTTCACCAACCGCGAGAATGCGCAAATGGAAGTGCGTATTCCGTATTTCCCGCTTTCTGCCCCTGCCGAAGCGACATAGGACTGCCGCAAGCAGGGCATGGCCAGCGATCTTACCCTGAACGAAGACGATGCACGCGCATTCTATCTGGTCCGCGCAGCCGAGCAGGAAGACGGCACCGCGCAATTACTGACAGAAGAAGACCGTTTGCAGGCTACGGCCCACGCAGTTTCGGCGGCTGCGCAGAATGGCGGCGAAGGCGATGCGGCATATCTGGCAGCGAGATCGCGCTTTGCCGCAGCGCGCCTCGCTACGCGTCATCCGGCGATTGATACTGCGCTGAAACGCAGCCGCTGGCCCGCCGCCATGACGGCTCTTATTCCGCTCGCGGCGTTTATTGCCGGGGTGGTGAGTAACGAGCTTGATGGAGGTAGCAGGCTGGAACTGCTCGGCTTCCCGCTTTTGGGTGTGATTGCCTGGAACCTCGTCATCTATGGCTGGATGTTTGTTAGAATGATCCTGCGCCGCAAGAATGCGCCGGCCTTGGCACGTTTGCCATTCCGCGCTGTGCACAGCCTATCGTCGCGCGCTCCCGGTGTGACGGGACAGGCGCTCGCACGGTTCGCCGCTGACTGGTCCGCAGCGTCGGTGCCGCTGGCGTCGCGCCGTATCGGCACTACGCTACATCTGTCGGCAGCATTGTTTGCGCTGGGCCTGTGCGCGGGAATATTCCTGCGGGCGCTGACCGTTGAGTACCGTGCGGGTTGGGAAAGTACCTTTCTTGATGCAGGGCAGGTCCATGCAATTCTGGCTGTGATCTTGGGGCCGGCATCTACGCTGACGGGTATCGAAATACCTTCCGTCAGCGGCATTGGCGAACTGCGATGGAGCGGGGGTGAAGCTGGCGGCACCAATGCGGGGCCATGGATCAAACTTTGGGCAGCTACGCTCGTCGGCGTAGTCGTTTTGCCGCGTTTGATTTTCGCCGGATGGAACCGGCTGCGTGCTTTCATGCGCACTCGCAGCTTCACCATTCCGGGCCGCGAGAATTTTTATGTAAGGCGCTTGTTGCGTGCGCGGGAAGGCGGCGGCGGTGCGATTAGAATAACGCCCTATGCCTATACGCCCGATGCCGCATCATTGAGCGCACTGGAACATATTTTGCGTCAGGCGCTGGGTGACAGAATTGTGGTGCAAATCGATCCGCCGGTTCTCTACGGCGCAGAAGATGAATGGCTGAAGCGGGAGGCCCGGATGAATGACCTTGATCTGCATATTGCGCTGTTCAGCATGACCGCCACGCCGGAGAACGAGAACCACGGTGCCTTTCTGCAGGGCCTGCAGCAGCGTCACAAGACAGGCGGCACAGGGGTAAAAATTGGCGCTATTGTAGACGAAGCTCCTTTCGCCAAACATTTTGCCGGTCAAGCGGGTGCCGGTGACCGCTTGGCAGCCCGCGCTAAAAGCTGGGAAACTATGGTCCAGCCGATCGGCGTGAACCTGTTGCGGTTTGACCTGTCTTCCGCTGATAATGCCGTGGTCTCCGAAGCCATTGAAAGTGCACTTTTGGGCGGAGCGCTGCAATTTACGGCGCAAAGCGGTTAGGGTGACCAATATGGACAGTGAAACCGATCTTTCCCCGGCCGCCACTGGCGGCACCACGATCAATCTCAGCCTCATAAGCCACACCAATGCGGGCAAAACCACATTGGCCAGAACCCTGCTGGGCAAGGATATTGGCGAAGTTCGCGATGCCGCCCACGTGACTGATTTGTCGAGCGGGCACGTGCTGGTGCAGCAGGGCGATGATACGCTGATGCTATGGGACACACCCGGCTTTGGCGATACGGCCCGCCTGCTTGACCGGCTGCGTATGTCAGGCAACCCAATCGGCTGGTTTTTGACGCAAGTTTGGGACCGTTGGCGCGAACGGCCATTATGGTCCAGCCAACAAGCCGTCCAGAACGCCCGCGATCAGGCCGATGTGATCCTGTATCTGGTAAATTCAGCAGAAGATCCGGCCGCCGCTGCCTATGTCGATCTGGAGATGGAGGTGCTGGCTTGGGTGGGTAAACCTGTGCTGTTGCTACTGAACCAGATGGGGCCGCCCAAACAGGATGCGGATAAGGAGACGGAGCGCTGGTCGCGTCTGGTTGCGCAATATGCAGAAGTAGCAGGCGCGCTGCCGCTGGATGCGTTTGCCCGATGCTGGGTTCAGGAAGGAGTCTTGCTGGAGCAGGTGAAGCCTCTGCTTCCCGCCGGGAAAACTCCTGCCATGGACCGGCTTTCGGCGCGCTGGGCAGAGATGAACCGGGAACGTTTCACTGCATCAATGGCGGCGCTGGCGGTCCCCTTGGCGGAAACTCTGCAAGACCGTGAAAAGATGGGAGAGGGCGACTGGCGGCGCGGACTGACCGACGCGATAGCGGGCGGCAAGAAAGAGGCGATTGCCGCAAATACAGCGATGACCGCTTTGTCCGAGCGATTAGCCAATGGAACACGCGATTCCACCGATGCGCTAATCCGTCTGCATAATCTCTCCGGTAGCGCGACGGTAAAGGTACTGGAAAGAATCGGGGATGATTACAGCCAGACCAAAAAGGCACCTGAAGGTATTTCCGCGCTTTTGGGCGGTATTATGTCCGGCGCCATCACCGGCATCGCCGCGGATGTGATGGCTGGCGGCCTGACACTGGGCGGGGGCATGATTGTTGGCGGTGTGCTGGGCGCGCTAGGTGCGGGCGGGCTGGCCAAAGGGGTCAATCTGGCCATGGGCGATGATGGCAATTACGTCCGATGGTCGTCAGAATTCTTCACACGCTTTGTCGGCGCATCTCTGCTGCGCTATCTGGCGGTTGCTCATTTCGGTAGAGGCCGCGGCGAGTGGGAAGAAGGCGAGCACCCGATATACTGGCGGGATCATGTCGATGCTGTGCTGGCCGACAATCAGGCCGAACTGGAAGGCATATATAACCGCGCCAAATCCGCGGATCGCGCCGGTTTGGAACGCGATATTGCAGCACTATTGCAGAATGCGGGTAGATCGCTGTTGGTGCGTCTGTATCCGCAGGCCGGGCCGATGCTGGGCGATTTACGTGCCAATCCGGAACGCGGGTGACAGCATTATGTTGCGCTGCAGCGCGGGCTCGCTTAAACCGCCCCTCCGATGAAACGCACGCACCTGCCTTTGAACGCCTTGCGCGTATATGATGCCGCCGCCCGGCATTTAAGCTTTACCCGCGCGGCAGACGAGCTTGCGGTTACGCCCGCCGCCGTCGGCCAGCAAATACGCGCTCTTGAAGATCATCTGGGGACTGTATTGTTCCGCCGGACCAGCAAGGGGTTGGAACTGACTCCGGAAGGCTGTGCCGGTCTTGATGCGCTTCGCGAAGGCTTCTTGAAGTTCGAGGAAAGCGTGCAGGCCATGCAGGCGGGACAGGCGAGCGACAGTTATACAATTGCTGCTCCGCGCGAGTTCTATGCGCAATGGCTGGCTCCGCGGCTATCGGCATTCCGGAAGGAGAATCCGGAAATCCGTTACCATCTGGTAGAAGACGAGAATGCCGATTTTACCGAGGCTAACCTCGATCTTGCTGTCCGCTTGGTAGATGGTCCGGGAGAGTTGAACGGGGTTGAACTTGCGCCCGCGCGGCGCGTAGTTGTTTCTACCGAGGATGCGCCGGATGAATGGATCGACTGGCCGGGCGCTCCGCTGCCGGAATCAGCGTCACCCACGGTTGAGGTTGGCAATGCGGGACAAGCTTTAAGCAGCGCGATGGCGGGCATGGGCAAGGCAATTTTGCCGTATCTGCTTGTGTCCGAAGCGGTCGATGCCGGGCGCCTGACTATTCTGGAAGGGCCGGATGAGGGGCGCCGCGCCTATTGGCTGATCGCGCCTCCGCCGCAATGGCGGCAGAAGAAGGTCAAGGCGCTGGTTGCCTTCCTCGGGAAAGAGTGAGCCTGACCGGCAGCACAGATCCGGCCACGCCGGTTCTTAATACGGAGCGGTTTGTACTCCGCCCGATTGAGCCTGCAGATGCAGCCGCGCTGTTTCCAACCCTGTCTGACGAGGCGCAGTGCCGGTATCTGACCCGCGCCGCATTTGCGACCATTAAAGAACTCGAAGCGTGGCTGTTTGACCCTGATTGGGACGGACGGACATGGATTGCAACGGACCGCACTGACGGAGCCGCCGCCGCGCGTCTGGTCGCTGTGCCAGTGGCGCAGGGCATTGCCGAGATTGGCTACATTACCATCAAACAGCATCAGGGGCAGGGCATTGCGGGGGAATGTGCCGCCGCAATGATCACGCATCTGTTCGGGACGGAGCAGCTCCACCTTGTCACCGCCGAAACCGATCCGCGGAACACTGCGTCAAACGCCCTGCTGGAACGGCTGGGCTTTACGCGAAAGGCGCATTTACGGCGCAGCGTCCAAACGCATATCGGCTGGTGCGATGAACTGAAATGGGAGCTGCGGCGCTGCGACTGGAGCGAGCAGTAAGGGGAGGAAGCGCGCCGTTTTACTCACCGGCTAACTTGTCTTCGGCTGTGTCCTCGTCAAATTCGTCCATTACCGTTTCAGCTTCGCGCATATTCTCCGCTGTCGCGTCCTCTGCCTCGGCGTTTTGCGCGCGCCCGGCGGACGGGTTCAAACAGAACTCCGCCAATATGGGGCGGTGATCAGAACCGACCGGATCCAGCACCCGCATATCCTTCATCAGAAACTGCTCGGTCACAAACACATGGTCGAGCGGCCAGCCGAGATAGGTCATATCGGCGGGGAAGGTCGCATAGGTGCCGCGCCCGATGCGCGGATCGATGAACTGGCCCATTTGCATGAACAGCCGCGTCGTATCGGACCATGCAACATCGTTGAAATCCCCGATCGCAATCGCAGGCAGACCAATCGCGCGCGCTTCCTTCGCCGCGACGATCAGCTCCGCATCGCGTTCTTCAGTATCCTGCCCGGGGCGCGGCGGGCGCGGGTGCAGACCGATCATGTGGAAATCCTGATCTGCCACGGTCATCGTCGCCATGATCGATGGCGTGTCTTCCTGCGCCAGATCGCGGATGCGGGCATCGCGCACGGGCAGGCGGGAGGCGAATAGCAGGCCGTATTTGTTGTCGAGCGGCTTTGCGGTCACGTGGGCATATTGGCCGGTCACGGGCGTCATCGCCTCAATCCACGCCTGATCGGTTTCCATCAGCAGCAGGATATCGGGATCTATCCGCTCCAGCATTTCAGTGGTCCGGCCATATTCGCGGTTGGTTTGCAGCACATTTAGCGACAGCACAGAGAAGCACGCTCCGCCTTGCGCTGTTTCCGCATCTGCCATCGCGACATCTACCGGTGCCAGCGCGCTATACGGATATATCCGCCACGCCTGCCACAGGCACAGCATGACCAGCGCAAGCGGCAGCCACGGCCCAGCATTGCGCCGGTCATACACCCATAGCGCTACGGAAAGCGCGAACATCACCACCAGCAATTGCGCGCGGGGGAAGTCCCATGCGCGGATCCACCACTGGTTGGATTCGGTGGTGCTCAACAGCACGCCCGTTATCAGCACCGCCGCCACCACGCGCAATGTCCATAAGCCGATGGTTTTCCAGCGATTACGCGTCTTTGTGGTCATGCCGTTCCCTGTTCAGATGTCAGACGGTTCGCGGACCGGCTGGTTCCTGCAAAACGGTCAGACGGCGGTCAGCACCGCGCCGCCGGACGCTTTTCCGCCAGAGACATGGACCACATGGACCACCCTCTAGAAGAAAAAAGCCGGGGCACTCCAAAAGGAGCGTAAACACCCCGCCGCGACGCGCACAAACGGACCCGCGAATGCAGGGCAGGTGTGGGGCAGGGCGGTAATTTCCGGTGCTGGGTGAGATGGTCAGGGGAGTCCTTATTGTTTGTGACCGGCTGCGATTGCCGCGATCAGGAACAAGAGCGCCATAGCCGACCCGCGCTGATCCGGTTGGCGGCCCGCCAACCCCAAGGCCGACCGGCCGCCGGAGCTTATGCGAGGTAGGCAAGTGGGCCGCATAGCCCGCGTCCGGCGCTTGAGGGACTAAAGCAAATAGATGGGGTGTAGGAAAATGGTTTTGTCTCAAGTCTTTCTTGATTGAACAAAATGCATGAAGCGAAGTTTTCGGAACCTAATTGTAAACAATTCGTTTACAATTGTGAGGAGTTCGAAGATATAAGAATGCGCATTGACCAACGCTTTAAAGTTTCTGAATTTAATTGGTTAAGCGCATCTGAACAGGAGAAGCATGTCAACAAGCGCCGCTACTGCTCAACATATACTCAACAGTTTGACTGAAAAACAGCGCGAGGTGTTGGATCGACTGATCCAGCACAAGACTTCCAAAGAAATCGCACGTGAACTCGGGATATCTCCTCACACCGTCGATCAAAGAATCCAATTTTCCAAAAAGAAACTGAATGTAGGATCGCGCCGTGAAGCCGCGGAAAGGTATCGCGAGCTAAACCGTATATACGAAAGACCGATATACGAAGAATCCCGTATTGGCGACGGTTTGATGTTTACTAAAGAAGGTGCGTGTCCTGATGAATATGTAATATCTAATCATCGTCATGGAGATGAAAACACTTCTTTGGAACGGCATTTAGAAGATGTGACGTTTGATCGGGACGCAAAAAACGTAGCACAGCAACGACAGTATCTATCTCGATTTCTGTTAATCCTAATGTTGTCAGGCTCGACACTACTAGTGGCTCTGGGATCAATCGCCATTTTTGTGACGTTGTCTGAGTATTTCGAATTGCTGAATAAGTAGGGCAAAGCCAGCGACGGATGGTCGCAAAATTATAACAGGGGCAATTTATCATGAACAAAGATATCGCAAGAGTACGTTTATCAAAATGTATTCAAGAGGCGGAACGCGCACTGGATGATGCGCTTCTACGCCAGTCTGCTCTTTTAACTACGATGGTGTCTGCTAGGCGTGAGGCTGATGTCGGGCCCTATGTGGGCCACGAATCTCTCCTAAAGCTCGTACGTTCTCAACAATCGCTCCTGGCAGCTGGCGGGGACATGGCGCGGGTACATGGCGGACTGCTGCAAATACAGTTTGAAGAGACTGGTTTGGACGATTGCCCCCCGAATGAGCCGATGGGTGTGGATAATCTCAAACAGACAGCATGAGTGAATAGTGATGTCTTTTTCTATCGCAATCTTATTCGTTCTCCTGCCTGCAGCTTGTGCATTTGCGTGGATTTTGGGTGGCAGAACGGAAAGGCGAGGTGCGGCTCTTTATGTTGCTTATTTTAGTGCAGACGTGGTTTACCACTCTATCGGTAGCCAAGCGGATTTTAGCCGCATCATGATCGGGCACGTAGTGCTTGATGCTCTATTATTGCTTGGACTAAGTTATATTGCACTGAATTCGCATAAAGTTTGGCCACTAATTTCTGCGGCATTGGCGTTCCTGCCGATTGGAGCGCATTTGACGGTCGCGCTTGCGTTCAACGGGATGCAGCGCGCGTATTGGATGATGACGCAGTTACCCGCTATTTTTGGTGTGTGTACTCTATTGGTAGGTTCAATAATGTTCGCTCGTTTTTTAAGATCTCAGGAGCGCAAGAAAATTAATCAGATTTAACAACAATATTATTCGCACTACCGAGATGTCTAATATGTTGTTGGTAAAGATAGTCATTGCATTATCATTCGGGGGTTATTGTTATGAGTGCCAACGTAATTGAAAGCAGTATTATTGCAATTGAACAACAACTTGAACAGCTTAAACGGCAGCTGACCGTTGATCCTAACAAGCCAAATTGCGATACTGCCGATCCGGTTTGGCTCACAGCGCCAAAAATCTCTCAAGGTGGAGAATTCGGCAGAGAAGATCTTATACTTGGGTCAAAAGTGGCAGATCGAAATAGGGCAAGCTTTTTGCCCGAGCCAGAACTTCTGCGAGCGATTATTAAAACCAGAGACGATCGTAGCCGTTTCTTTGCCCCGTCCCTGTTTGCTGATCCCGCATGGGACATGATCCTTGATCTTTTATTGGCCAAAACAATGCGAAAAAGGGTTTCTGTAACCTCTCTTTGCATCGCGAGTAGAGTCCCAACGACGACCGCACTGCGCTGGATCAATCGAATGGTTGAAGATGAGATTCTAATAAGGGAGGAGGACCGGCAAGACCGTCGTCGCACTTTTCTGTCGCTTAGTGAAAATACCGCAAAATGCGCGGTTGAGTTTTTCGATCAACGCCGTAGTCGGTCGATGATGTTGGGCTGTTAGGCTGTCGTACACACCCCTTGACCTCACACCCGACTCCCCCTAATGGCGCGTCATCCGATGTGAGGG
>JAHDBR010000067.1 GCA_020630295.1 Sphingomonadaceae bacterium | reverse complement strand
TCCCGCGCGGGGTGCGAGTGAGTGTCGATATCGATCCCTATAGTTTTGTGTGAGTGCTGCAGAAATCTGGCTGTTTGCCTGCCGCGGATATGTGCTAACTGCGTATAAATTCTAAAGGAAACCGAACTATGCTCACCATCCATCACCTGCGCATCTCGCAATCGGAACGCATCGTCTGGCTGTGCGAGGAATTGGGGATCGAATATGATCTGAAACTCTATAACCGCGATCCGGAAACACGGCTTGCGCCGCCTGAATTGAAAGCGCTGCACCCAATGGAGATCGCGCCTTTGATCGAGGACGGCGATGTGCTTCTGGGTGAAAGCGGTGCGATTGTAGAGTATATCGTCGGTAAATATGCGCCCGATACGGCTCTGGTCCCCGGCCCTGAGCATCCCGATTTTGCCGACCATCTCTATTGGTTCCACTTTGCCAATGCGACATTTATGACCAATGGCATGATGCAAATCGCCGTAGGCGCAGTGGGTGCGGAAATGCCGCCCTCGCTGGGCAAACGCGTGAGCAATGCATGGGAACAAGTCGAACGGCGTCTGGGTGATTCCGACTATTTCGGCGGATCGCAGCTGACCACGGCCGACATAATGATGGGTTTCCAACTGACCACCAGCCGCGCATTCAGCGATATGAGTATCGATCATTTGCCCAATCTGAAAGCATATTTGCAGCGTATCGGCGCGCGCGATGCCTATCAGAGCGCGATGGCCAAGGCAGAGCCCGGCTTCCCGCCAAAGCTCGATTGACGCGCATTTAACGGGCACCCATTGGCCTGTCAGGCATTGACCGGACATGGCCAATGAAAACCCCGTTCTGGTTCCCATCCTTGGCGACCAGCTGACCCGCTCGCTTGCATCTCTGCGCGGGCGGACAAAAGACGATACTATCGTTCTGATGATGGAGGTGTGGGACGAGGCAACCTACGTCAAGCACCACAAGCAAAAGATCGCCCTGATCTTTTCCGCCATGCGCCATTTCGCGGCGGAACTGCGCGATGCAGGCTGGACAGTGGATTACACCGCGCTTGATGATGCAGATAATGCCGGCAGCTTCACCGGCGAAGTCGCCAGAGCTGTAGAGCGGCATTCACCGCGCGCCATCCATATTGTCGAGGCGGGCGAGTGGCGCGTGCAGCAGTCGGTTGAAGAATGGCCGGACAAATTCGACTGCGATGTCGAGATTTTGGGCGATGACCGTTTCATCAGTTCACCCGCAGAATTTCGCGATTGGGCCGACGGTCGCAAGACATTGCGAATGGAAAATTTCTATCAGGAAATGCGCAAGAAAACCGGCTTGCTGATGGAAGACGGCAAACCTGTTGGCGGCAAATGGAATTACGACAAAGAAAACCGTGAACCGCCTAAAGAGGGTATGGACGCGCCAGAACGGCCCAAGCCGGAACCCGATGCGATCACACGCGAAGTCATCACTTTGGTCGAAGAAAATTTCGCCAGCCATTTTGGCGATTGCGAGCCGTTTAACTGGCCGGTCACAAGCGAGGAAGCAGAGGAAGCCGCTGACGCTTTCTTTGCGCAGCGGTTACCCGAATTTGGCACTTATCAGGATGCGATGGTCCACGGCGAAGACGATCTTTTCCATTCCATGCTTAGCACCTCGATCAATCTTGGTCTGCTCGATCCGATGGAATTGTGCCAGCGGGCAGAACAAGCCTATCAAGACGGCACAGCCCCGCTCAACGCGGTTGAGGGTTTCATCCGCCAGATCATCGGTTGGCGCGAATATGTACGCGGCTTTTACTGGTATCATATGCCCGATCTGGAAAGCGCAAACGCCATGAACGCGCAGCGCGCTCTGCCGGATTTTTACTGGACCGGCGAAACCGATATGCGGTGCATGGCCGATTGCATCCGGTCCACGCGCGAAAATGCCCATGCCCATCATATACAGCGGCTGATGGTGCTGGGTAATTTTGCTTTATTGGCGGGCATCAAACCGCGCGACGTGCAGGATTGGTATCTGGTGGTGTATGCCGATGCTTACGACTGGGTAGAGCTACCCAATGTCGCCGCGATGATCCTGTATGCGGATGGCGGGAAACTGGCGTCCAAGCCGTACGCGGCGAGCGGAAATTACATCAACAAAATGTCCGATTACTGCAAGGACTGCACATATTCGGTCAGCAAGAAAACGGGCGAGGGATCATGTCCGTTCAACTCGCTCTACTGGCATTTTATGGACCGGCATCGTGACCGATTGGAAAGCAACCACCGGATCGGGCGCATCTATTCGAACTGGGACCGGATGGACGAAGAAAAGCGCCAAGCATACCGCGACACAGCGGAGACGTTTCTGGACACGCTGACACCCGCATCACCCGGCTGGGCCCGCAACGATTAGTCGTGATCGCGGGTCCATGACGGGGCCACGACATGGCCAAGCTTGACCGCCTGCCAGATCATCCAGCCGCCTGCCAGCGAACCGACAACCAGCGCCAGAACCGATGCTTCCAGACCGAACAAACCGCCTGTCAGTATTTCCGGCCCGTCCAGCACGGACACAAACACACCCTGAAAATCATTGCCCGAGACAGGTACGCCCCACAGTAGCCCCTGAGTCAGATTCCAGCCGGCATGAAGGCCGATCGCAAGCCACAGATTGCGGGTGAGCATATATGCCCCGCCCAGCAGCAGGCCCGCCTCGATAGTAATGAACACCGACGACAGAATGGTGGCATTGTCATTGGTGGCGTGACCAAATCCGAACAATAGCGAACTGATCGCCAGCGCAATCCATGACCCGGCGAATTGTTCGATAAACCGGAACAGAATACCGCGGAAAATGATCTCTTCCAGCACCGATGCGACCAGTCCCGCCTGAATCAAAAGCGGGATCAGATCAGGCGTGGGCCCGTATCCGGTGACGCGGTACACGCCCATTGCTGCGGCAATGCCGACCACGGTCGAAAATACCGCAAAACCGACGAACAGGCCAAGTGCCGTATCGCTAAGCAGACTGCCCAGCGGCAGATCGTCGCGCCGCTGCGAACCCAGACGGGGTATCACCAGCTTGTACACAATCACGACGAAAATGGTGATGCCTATACCGCGTACCAGAATGTCCGTATCTTCGCTTAAACTGTCGGGCAGGAAACCGGCCAGCGCCGAAAATCCAGCCACCGCCGCAATCATAACCGCCAGCGCGACAAACATCGCCACAAGCGGAAATTCCCAAACACTGCGCCACATAGACTTGTTGGCAGACACAGTTTCAACTTCGGACATCAACCTCTCCCTTTATGCAGATGAGGGAGCCGATTTAGGGCTGCAAGTCAATCCGCAAACAGATCACCGTCCCCGCTATGAGCAGCGCGTTCGCGGGCGAGCAATTCGCGCTTGATCTCCGGCCCGTATGCATAGCCGCCTATCGAACCATCCGCGCGTACCACTCTGTGGCACGGGATCAGCACGGCCACTGTATTGGCGCCATTGGCTGTGCCGGCGGCGCGCACCGCTTTGGGATTACCGGCAGCGGCGGCGATTTCGGCATATGAGCGTGTTTCACCCGGCGGGATCTTACGCAATTGCTGCCAAACTGCTTCTTGGAATGCGGTGCCCTTCACATCAAGCGGGATATGCGGCGCGTGGCCGGGCTTCTCCACGGCGTCGATTATCTGGGCGAGCAGCGCCTCGAATTCGGCGTCCCCCTGCTCTAATTGCGCGTTAGGAAATCGCCTTCGCAATTCATCGGGGCCTTCCGCAAAAGACAGGCGGCATACGCCCTTTTCGGTCGCCGCCACCAGCATTTCACCCAGGCTCGTGGAGGTCACCGCATAGCGGATCACAACTCCCTTCCCGCCGTCTTTCCATGCTGATGCGGTCATACCCAAACGGTCCTTATTCTCTTCATAAAATCGTGATGGTGCCGAATAACCAGCATCATACACAGCCTCTGTCACGCTGGCACCCGATGACAAAGCCTCACCCGCACGTTCACGGCGTAGAGCGCGATGATAGGCGGCGGGCGACATACCGACCGCCCGCGAGAAAACCCTTTGCAAGTGGGTGGGCGAGTAGCCGGTCAGAATACCCAGCTTTTCCAGCGAAACAGGCGCTTCGCTGCCGCGCAGTGCCTTTAGACTGGCAAGCACCGCCTGTTCATCAGGCGCAATCGATTGCGGGGTACACCGTTTGCAGGCGCGCAATCCGGCAGCCTCAGCGTCTTCGCACGTGGCATAGAAACGGACATTTTCCCGCTTTGGCGCGCGCGCAGGACAGCTGGGGCGGCAGTATATACCGGTGGAATGCACACCGGTGACGAATACGCCATCAAAGCTGCGATCTTTCGCCAGGGCGATCTGCCACTTACGGTCATCATCGAGGTGATTGTCGTCCATCGGTCTATACATCTTTAAACCTTATGCCATTTTGCCGTGTCGCTATCTAGCTAGAGTTATTGCCTGCCCCCGGCATCCCGAAGCTTGCGGTCAATGTAATCGCTGGCCTAAAGCCCCTTCGATGACACGCTATTTGCTCTCCCTCCTCGCATTCTTCGGCCTTCTTGTTCCCGGCATGGCGCACGCAGATCCGGCAGATATTGATGCGGCTGCGCGCGGTGTGGTGCGCGTGGTGATCATCGGCAGCAATGGCGAAGAAGTGTTCCCGGTCAGCCATGGCAGCGGCTTTGCCGTATCCCCTACCCGCATTGTCACTAACGCCCATGTTGTGCGCGAGGCATTGCAGGATGACACTTTGCGCATCGGTATAGTTCCGTCCCAAGGAAATGATGCCGGATTTGCGCGGCCGATATTGGTTAGCCCGCGCAATGATTTGGCGCTGATCGAAATCGTCGGAGATTTGCGCCTGCCTCCGCTTACGATTGCGGGCAATGCCAATGGCGACAGCGGAGAGGTATCGGCCGTCGGTTACCCGATGAATGTGGACCGCGCGCAGGGGCTGGATTTGAATGATATTTTCAATTCGCAGCCGCCGGTAAAAAGTCGCGGCTTCTTGTCGGGTGCACGGCCCAGCCGGCAATTTGACACTATTCTGCACACTGCGCCGATTGCGCGCGGCAATTCCGGCGGGCCGCTGCTGGATGGATGCGGACGCGTGCTGGGCGTGAATAGTTTCGGTGCGGATTCGGGCGGATCGGATGCAGAGTTTTTCTTTGCCGTTTCGACCAAAGAACTGCTGCCGTTTTTGAAAGAGGCCAAAACCACACCCAGAGTGAACTCGCTGCCCTGCCGCAGCCTCGCCGATCTGGATGACGCGGAGAAAGACCGCGTCGAGCGCGAACAAGCAGCCACGCGCGCCGAGATGGCCGCCCGCGCCGAAGAACGCCGCACCAAGCTGGCAAGAGTGCAGCTGGAAGCTGAAATGGAAGTTCAGCAAGAGCGCGAAAACAATATGGGGCTGGCGTTCCTGCTGATGCTGATCGGAACCGTTGCTGGCTTAGCCGCGTGGCAGGGATGGCAGGCACGCGCAGGCGATGGTTCTAATGAAGCCACGCATGCTGACGACAGCGATAGCGACAGCGAAGACTATACGCCGGACAGTTCTGGCGAGCGCAAGCTGATGATCGCCGGCACCATTGCGGGCCTGTCTGTTCTGGCCGCGCTGGCACTCTGGTTCACCCGCCCCGGCCTTGATGCAATTGACCGCAAGGTAAACGCGGCGATGGCGGACGAGATTGGCGGCGACACAGGTGAAAGCGGCAGCGCAAATACCGCAGATGCACGCACGCTAATCTGCACGCTGCAGGTGGAGCGCAGCCGGGTCACCGGCACACCCGATACTGCGCTGGAGTTCACGTGGCAGGAAGATGGCTGCGTGAATGGACGGACCCAATATGGCTATTCCGGCGGCACTTGGTCGCGCATTTTCGTGCCCAATCAGGAAGACGCTGTGTCAGTGAATAGCTACGATCCTGATAGCCAGACCTTCCGGACGGATCGTTACCTGCTTAGCCGCAATGCAATGTCTGGCGCCCGCGCCGAACGCGGCAGATACAGCCCGCCAAAATGCAGCGCTGACAACGCTGCTGCCAAACTTGGCGATATGCAGGGCGCGGTAACTGCATTGCTGCCCGCGCGGCCGAATGAGCGGCTGGTATATAGGTGTGAGGCGAAACAGCCCTGAAGGACTGGCTCTAGCGCCGTAGCCTGCGGTAATAACGTAGCGGCTTAAGCCGCCAGCGGTTCGCCGCTCAGCGTGATCCGGTGCATTTCGCGGGCGTGCCCCTGATAGTCATTCATCGCATTGTGCCATGATGTCCGGTTGTCCCAGATGGCCACCGTACCTGGCTTCCATTGCAACCGGCATTGATTGTCATCGGTCAAGGCGCGATCAAGCAATTCGTTCAGCAATGGCAGGCTTTCTTCGCGGGTCTGACCAACGAAGTTAATTGTGAAACCGCTATTTACGTAAAGCAGTTTGCGTCCGGTATGCGGATGGCGGATAACCACCGGATGGACGGCGCCGGTTTTCAAATCCTGTCCGCGCAATTTGTCGCCCATATCGGTCTGGGCGTACAGGCCGCCCTCTTCATATACGTGGTCGGCAGTGTGATAGGCTTCCAGCCCCTCAATGCGTTGCTTCAGATCATCAGGCAGCGCATCATAGGCGGCACCCATATGGGCCCACATGGTATCGCCCCCGCTAGGCGGCAATTCACGCGCCACCAATACGGAACCCATTGCCGGGACTTGGTCATAAGAATGATCGGTATGCCAAGCGCCGCCAATATTAGTTTGCTGGTCAGGCTCTTTCCTGACCACGGCGATTTCATTGAAATCTTCCTGAAGCGGGAAATAATTATTCACATCGATCCCGCCCCAGCGGCGACCGAATTTGATGTGATCTTCGGGAGAGAATTCCTGATCGCGAAATACCGCTACACCGTGTTCATAGATGGTGGCGCGGATGGCATCCATCGTCGCACCTTCAGCCTCGGCAAGCTGGATGCCGGAAACTTCTACGCCGCAATTTGGCGCCATTGGCGTGGTTTGCATGATTCTCTCCTAGTGCGGATTATTAGGTATCCGCTTGCAACGTATCATGCCGCAAAATGCGGAGAGCCTCAAGAGACTGCTTCGCATCCGCCGGCTGCCTTTGTCCGGAAAAGAAAGAATCCGCATTCCCTACCTTGCATCGCAGCATAGTGGGTGATAGGGGCGCGCCAGCTTCGCAGAGGCCGTGATATTCACGCCTTTTCAGACGGGGCTGATGCATCGTTATTTTCCGGATCCAAGAGGACCTAAACGCGTGGAGAACTCCGCCGGTATTCAGGCTAGCCTAGCAGGGCGTTACGCATCTGCTTTGTTCGATCTTGCTGCAGAAGCAGGAACGGTTAGCGCAGTCGAATCCGATCTCGAGAAGCTGCAGGCAGCTCTTGGCGAATCGGACGATTTGCAAAATCTCATCACCAACCCGCAAGTCAGCCGCGATCAGGCAGCAGGCGCAATTGCAAGCGTTGGCAAAAAGCTGAAGGTTTCCGACCTGACGCAAAACTTCCTTGGCGTGCTCGCCGGTAATCGCCGCCTTGGCAAATTACCCGGCATGATTCGCGCCTTTGGCACAATCGCAGCTGCACAGCGCGGCGAAGTGACGGCCAATGTCACCAGCGCGCACGCATTGTCGGACAGCCAGCTTTCAACCCTGAAAGACAAGCTGACCGCCCGCGAAGGCCGTACCGTTAAACTTTCAGCCGATGTCGATCCGGATCTTCTGGGCGGCCTCGTCGTAACAATTGGATCGCAGCGCATTGATGGCTCGATCCGCACCCGTTTGAATTCCCTCGCGCAAGCGATGAAAGGCTAAATGATGGAAATCCGCGCCGCAGAAATCTCCAAGGTCATCAAAGACCAAATCGCCAATTTCGGCACCGAAGCTGAAGTCAGCGAAGTCGGTTCCGTTCTCTCCGTTGGTGACGGTATCGCCCGTATTCACGGCCTCGACAATGTCCAGGCTGGTGAGATGGTCGAATTCTCCAACGGTGTTCAGGGCATGGCCCTCAACCTCGAAGCTGACAATGTCGGTGTCGTGATCTTCGGCTCGGATGCCGAGATTAAAGAAGGCGACGTTGTTAAGCGGACCGGCACCATTGTGGACGTTCCAGTTGGCAAGGGTCTGCTGGGCCGTGTGGTCGACGCTCTGGGTAATCCGATTGACGGCAAAGGCCCGATCGAATCGACAGAGCGCAGCCGCGTTGAAGTAAAGGCACCTGGCATTATCCCGCGGAAATCGGTTGATGAGCCTGTGCAGTCCGGCCTTAAAGCGATTGACGCTCTTGTTCCGGTTGGCCGCGGCCAGCGCGAACTGATCATTGGTGACCGTCAGACCGGTAAGTCGGCTGTCGCAATCGATACCTTCATCAACCAGAAGGAAGGTCATCAGGGCGACGACGAGAAGAAGAAGCTTTACTGCATCTACGTAGCTGTCGGCCAAAAACGTTCGACGGTTGCGCAAATCGTGAAGAGCCTGGAAGAAAACGGCGCGATGGAATATTCCATCGTTGTAGCCGCAACCGCTTCTGAGCCTGCTCCGCTGCAATTCCTCGCACCTTACACAGGTTGCGCGATGGGCGAGTTCTTCCGCGATAACGGCATGCACGCCGTGATCGTGTATGACGATCTTTCCAAACAAGCTGTTGCTTACCGCCAGATGTCCCTGCTGCTTCGTCGTCCTCCGGGCCGTGAAGCCTATCCGGGTGACGTTTTCTATCTTCACTCCCGCTTGCTCGAACGGGCGGCGAAGATGAATGATGACAATGGCGGCGGCTCGCTTACGGCTTTGCCGATTATTGAAACGCAGGCCGGTGACGTTTCTGCCTACATTCCAACCAACGTGATTTCGATCACCGACGGTCAGATCTTCCTTGAAACAGACCTGTTCTATCAAGGTGTCCGTCCGGCGATTAACGTGGGTCTTTCCGTTAGCCGTGTTGGCGGTGCCGCGCAGACCAAGGCGATGAAGAAGGTTTCCGGTTCGATTAAGCTGGAACTGGCGCAGTACCGCGAAATGGCGGCCTTTGCCCAGTTCGGTTCGGATCTTGACGCTTCGACACAGAAACTTCTCAACCGCGGTGCGCGTTTGACTGAACTGCTCAAGCAGCCCCAGTTCTCGCCAATGCCGTTTGAAGAGCAAACCGTGTCGATCTTCGCAGGTACCAACGGCTATCTTGATGATGTCGCTGTTGACCGCGTGACCGAGTATGAAGAAGCAATGCTCAGCTTCATGCGTAGCGAGCACGCGGACATCCTCGCGACTATTCGCACCAGCGGCAAGTTCGACGATGTTAAAGACGATACCGTCAAGGCGCTCGACACGTTCGCCAAGCAGTTCGCTTGAACCTGAGAGAGAATTAAGGAGCCAAGATGGCGTCGCTTAAAGAACTCAAGGATCGGATCGGGTCGGTTAAATCGACCCAGAAGATCACCAAGGCCAAGCAAATGGTCGCGGCTGCCAAGCTCCGCAAGGCGCAGGCAGCAGCGGAAGAAGCGCGTCCCTATGCGGAACGTCTGGCTTCGGTCATGGCCGCCCTCGCCTCCAAGGTTTCCGGTGATGATGCGCCGAAGCTTCTGGCCGGCACCGGATCGGACAAGCGCCATCTGCTGGTGGTTGTGAACACGGATAAGGGCCTGTGCGGCGGTTTGAACTCGAACCTCGTGCGGGCTGCATCGGCGAAAGCCCGTGAGCTGGCTGCGACAGGTAAGGACGTGGAATTCTACCTCGTCGGCAAAAAAGGCCGCGCACCGCTGAAGCGTAATTTCCCGAGCCAGATCGGTACGCATTTCGATACCAGCACTGTCCGCAACCCCGGTTTCGAAGAAGCCGCGCAAATCGCGGACGAGCTGGTGGAAATGTATGAAGCGGGCAAGTTTGATGTTGCCCACCTCGTCTATCCGACTTTCAAGTCCGCGCTGGCGCAGGACCCGACTATCGACCAGATCATTCCTGTCCCTGCCCCGACCACTGCCGAAGATTCGGATGCAGTTGTCGAATATGAGCCGGGCGAGGAAGAAATCCTCGAAGAATTGCTGCCCCGCTACGTGAAAACGCAGTTGTTCGGCGCGCTTTTGGAAATCGCTGCATCCGAGCAAGGCGCATCGATGACCGCAATGGACAACGCCACGCGCAATGCGGGCGATCTGATCAACAAGCTTACCATCCAGTATAACCGCAGCCGTCAGGCCGCGATTACGACTGAACTGATTGAAATTATTGCTGGCGCGGAAGCGCTGTAGCAACGACATAAACGCTGGCGCGGAAGCGCTGTAAGTATCGAAGGCTAAGGAAGAAACCATGGCTACCGCCCCTGTTCTTAATCAATCCACCAACGGCAGCATTGCCCAAATCATCGGCGCTGTTGTCGACGTGGCATTCCCAGGTGAACTGCCCGCAATTCTGACTGCGCTTGAAACCAAGAACGGCGATAACACGC
>JAHDBR010000010.1:58730-61147 GCA_020630295.1 Sphingomonadaceae bacterium | reverse complement strand
CGACATTCTCGAAGCCTTTGGCCTTCAGCCATTTTACCGCCCAATCGCGCCCGCGCTTCTCTGCTTCTGTACCTGCCTGACGCGGCCCGACTTCGGTCGTGATACCTTCGACGAAATCCCACGCAATCGTATCGGTTTCCAAGGCCCTATCAGCCATTTGCCCGGCAGGGTACTTGTACATCCCACCCGGGACTTGGGCGATGGCCGCAACAGGAAGCGAAAGTGCCGCGAGGGCTAGAGCATATTTCTTCATGGCACGCTTGCTATCGGCGGATTGCGGTCAAGTCCAGCGTGCAGGCAAGCCGATAAGTCTAACTTGCCCCAAAGGCTTACAGACCCTATCTGACCATCAGATTCACACACATTACAAGATTACCCGAAGGACCCGCCAATGGCCGCGCAATATGCATATGTCATGAAGAACATGACCAAGACTTTCCCCGGTGCAAAGAAGCCGGTATTGTCGAACATCAATCTGCAATTCTACCAAGGCGCGAAGATCGGCATTGTTGGTCCGAACGGCGCGGGTAAATCCACGCTGATCAAGATCATGGCCGGTATCGACACTGATATCACCGGCGAAGCCTGGGCGGGCGAGAATATCACTGTCGGCTATCTGGCGCAGGAACCGGAACTGGACGACAGCAAAACTGTGCTGGAAAACGTCAAAGATGGCGCGCGCGAAGTTGCCGATATGGTTGACCGTTTTAACGCGGTCACAGCCGAAATGGCCGAACCCGATGCCGACTTCGAAGCATTGGGCGAAGAAATGGGCGAGCTTCAGGAGAAGATCGACGCGGTTGACGGCTGGACGCTCGATAACCAGCTGGAGATCGCAATGGAGGCACTGCGCTGCCCGCCTTCGGATCATTCGGTAGAGAACCTCTCGGGTGGTGAGCGCCGCCGCGTGGCCCTCACCCGTTTGCTGATCCAGAAACCGTCGATCCTGCTGCTGGACGAACCGACCAACCACCTTGATGCCGAAAGCGTCGAATGGCTTGAGAACCATCTCAAAGAATATGCCGGTGCGGTTCTGATGATCACTCACGATCGGTACTTCCTCGATAACGTCGTGGAGTGGATTCTGGAGCTCGATCGCGGGTCTTACTATCCGTATGAAGGCAACTATTCGACCTATCTGGAGAAGAAAGCCAAGCGGATGGAGCAGGAGGACCGCGAGGATTCCGGTCGCCAGAAAGCACTTTCCGAAGAGTTGGAATGGATTCGTCAAGGCACCAAAGGCCGCCAGACAAAATCAAAAGCGCGTATCCGCAAGTTCGAACAATTGCAGGAAGCCCAACAGGACCGCAAGCCGGGCAAGGCCCAGATTGTCATTCAGGTTCCGGAACGGCTCGGTAGCAAGGTCATCGAAGCCAAGGGTATTTCCAAGGCATTTGGCGATAAGCTGCTATTTGAAAATCTCGACTTTATGCTGCCGCCCGGCGGCATTGTGGGCGTGATCGGCCCCAACGGCGCGGGTAAATCCACCCTGTTCAAAATGATCACCGGTCAGGAACAACCCGATAGCGGCACCATCGACATCGGTGAAACCGTGCATCTGGGCTTCGTGGATCAGAGCCGCGATGATCTGAACCCGAAGAACAATGTCTGGCAAGAAGTCAGCGACGAGCTCGACTATATGAAGGTCAATGGCCACGATATGAGCACGCGTGCTTATGTTGGCGCGTTCAACTTTAAAGGTGCGGACCAACAGAAAGTCGTCGGCAAACTATCCGGCGGTGAACGCAACCGCGTGCATATGGCAAAAATGCTCAAAGAAGGCGGCAACGTGCTGCTGCTCGATGAGCCAACCAACGATCTCGATGTGGAAACCCTGCGCGCGCTAGAAGACGCCATTGAAAACTTCGCTGGCTGCGCCGTGGTTATTTCGCACGACCGCTTCTTCCTCGACCGTCTCGCAACGCACATTCTGGCCTTCGAAGGCGATAGCCATGTTGAGTGGTTCGAGGGTAACTTCGAAGCATATGAGGAAGACAAACGGCGTAGATTGGGTGATGCCGCGGATCGTCCTACGAGGTTGGCGTATAAGAAGCTGACTAGGTAGTGTCGGTAGCGCGGGTAAATTGTCTCGCCTTGGCGATTCTTTTATCGCTAGGTTCCTGCAGTGATGTCGCAATCGAAGCGCACCAAGCGGAGGTTGATGGTAGAGTTATTAGCAACGAGGTCATGTCACAGCTATATCCGGATACTTTCCGACCAGGCGACCCTCAATATCTCGAACGAGATTTTGACGCAGGGGCCGACTTTATTTGTGACCAAGCCAAGAAAGAACTTGGTAGCGACTTTTGCTCGGAGCCGGAGGTGAATTGGCGGTAAGGGTTTATCGGCGCATTAGAAGTCCGCGGAATAAGCTGAATTGGATTGCAGTGTAGGCTGTTATGACTCTGAAATCCCGC
>JAHDBR010000010.1:38349-58630 GCA_020630295.1 Sphingomonadaceae bacterium | reverse complement strand
GCGGAATAAGCTGAATTGGATTGCAGTGTAGGCTGTTATGACTCTGAAATCCCGCTTCAACGCTTCCTTTGCAATTCGTTCACCAAATCACGTTACACGCTGTTACGAGTTAGAGAGGGCGTGTGAAACGTGATTGATGTCGAAATACAGAATGAGTCTCACCAGACCCATGAGCGGCTGAAATTTGCGGTTGTTCCGCGGATCGGTGAAGGTGTCCGCTTGCAGGATCCGAACGGTTTCTGGGCCAGTTATGACATTCTCGATCTGTGGTACCAGAAAGCTGAATATGGCGACGTATGGGTGCCTTACCTCCACGTGCGCAAGACCGCCGGAGAAGAGGATGCGGCATCCCCACTCTCAACCCGCGAGAAGCGCGAGCAAGCGGAGGTAGTCCCATTCACAATCTAATCAAACGCCGCAATTTGCCTGATCAGGATAACCAGCCAGCCGATACCCCTGCGCAAGTCGCCGCGCCTCAAACCGAGGCAGCGCCTGATGCACCCGCAAAAGCTGCACCAGAAGCAAAACCGATGCCGAGTACACCAGCCGCAAAGGCACCTGCGTCTTATGGCCGCCGCACGGCTACGCCCGCACAGTCAGCTCCTCAGCCGGAAGCGGCTACACAACGCCAATGTTTGCTGGTCGACGATTCGCGCATGATCCGCAAAGTTGCTCGGCAGATTGTCGAGGCACGCGGTTATGCGGTATCCGAATCCGAAAACGGCGAAGAAGCGCTATCTAAATGCAAGATCGCCATGCCCGATCTGATTATTCTGGACTGGGACATGCCGATTATGACCGGCATTGAGTTTCTTGCGGAGTTGCGCGCTCTCAACAGCGACAAACGGCCAAAAGTCGTTTTCTGTACAACCCATTCAAGCGTCACCGATATTCACCAGGCAGTCGAAGTTGGCGCAGACGAATACGTGACCAAGCCGTTTAACGAAGCGAGCCTAGTGGCCAAATTGCAGAATATCGGCGCCGCGTAGTTCGCGCCTAAGGCACCAACCACTCACCAGAATAGCCACCACTCTGCGGCGTGATCTGCGCGCGCCGGTGACCTGTGTTGGCAAGGTATAGCCAGTCAAACTTTTCCACTTTGACCAATAGGACGGCGAAGTTGTCTCTTGCTGGCGCGACATCGTCTTCTGTCGGTGTGATGCCTTCTGCCCAATCGGGCAATCCGGAAACCGGCTGACCGGCAAGCGATGAGGGTGCGCTCTCTGCCAAATAGCACCGACGGGCAAATGTAGTCGAAGCCAGCCAAGCTGCCTCCGCGACAGGACCATGCGACTCGACCCGACCAACTCCCCGCATACGGATTTGCACTTTAGCTTCCGCGTCATACGCTAGGACCGAAACCGCAGGGTCCTGCGAAATTGCAGCGCACTTTGGGCTGCGCGCATCGGTATGAAAGCGCAAAGTATGCGTTTCAGGATCAAATTCGCGCAGGACCATCACGCGCAAATGGCCATCAGCAGTTCCGACAACGGGTGTGTGAAGCGCACTTTTGCGCCGTTTTGCGCCATCTTGCAGGCGCGACTTGATGTCCGCTGCGACTTGGTCAATTGTTTCAATCATAACGCCCCTTAGCCACAACCGGTCAGGCTAAGTCAATCAAATGCGAGTTAACAAAAGGCTCCATAAAGATGAACAAGAGCATTTACACTTTGTTCAGTTTAAAGTCAGTGAAGATGAACTAGAAGAGCTTATATCAACAGGGCCGTGGGGTGGATGCGGCTTCAGAACTTTTGGAGAGTCGCATGACTATCAAACAATTACTAACTGCAGGAAGCGCATCGGCTCTCGCTCTCGCGATTGCGATGACGGCAGTACCAGCCCAGGCAGAAGCGGCCGCTGATACCCAGCGCGCAGAACGCGGTGATCGTGATCGCGGTCAGGCACGTCAAAACCGTGGCCAACGCCGTGAAGCGCGTCAGAATCGCGGAAATCGCCGTGAGGCTAGGCCGGAGCGCCGCGAGCGCCGAGAGGCCCGGCAGCAGCGATCACAAAATCGTGACACACGCCAACGCACCCAGCAACGGCAAGAGCGGATGCAACAGCGTGTTGATCGCAGAGAACGTGCACCCACGCGGGTGGTTAATTCCAGAGGTGATCGTCGGGCCAGTATTCCACGCGCAGTTCGCAGCGAAGTTCGCCAGCGTGCAGAAAACCGCGCCGAACGCAGCACGGACAGGCGAGTTGATCGCCGGACGGATCGCAGAGCAGATCGCCGGGCGGACCGTAACAATACGTACGTAAATCGGGACCGTAACAACACCTACCGCGATGGCCGCCGTAATGGATATCGTGACGGCCGACGTGCCGAGCGACGCGCAGATCGCCGCTACGACCGTCGTGATCGCAACCGTACCTACCGCGATGGATACCGTGACGGCCGACGTGCTGACGCCCGTCATGACCGCAGGCATTACAAGAATTACCGCAAGTGGAACCGGCACCAATGGCGGAAAAACCACCGCTATAACTGGAACCATCACCGCCGCTATAACCGGAGCATATTCCGTCTAGGTCGTTATTATTCGCCGTACCGTAACTATCGGTACAGCCGGGTGAATATCGGGTTCTATCTGGACAATCTGTTCTACAGCAACCGGTATTGGGTCAATGATCCATGGCGCTATCGTCTTCCGGATGTTTACGGCCCCTATCGCTGGGTCCGGTATTATGACGACGTAATGCTGGTGAACATATATTCCGGCGAAGTGGTCGACGTAATTTACGACTTCTTCTGGTAAACCGGCACACACAATCATTTCGATTGACAATAATTGCCCCCTGCCAAATTCTTGGCGGGGGGCTTTTCTTTGTTCGGTTCTAGTGACAGGAAAGCCGCTTGAAGCAGCGCATATTGCTGCTAGAAAATCAGCAATGACAAAGATTGCTAATTCGCCGGACCGGGATGCGCTTAAAAAGGTCGGAACATCTGTTCGCGCCCGTCTAGAGGCTGATCCAAGAGCGTATAAAGTGCCGACGGACAAGGCAGAAATTTACGCAATTGGTGGGTTCATGAGCGACGCAGAATGCATAAAGCTGTGTACCATGATCGACGATGTCGCAAAGCCGAGCGAGCTTTTCGATATGGATTATTCGACCGGCTTTCGTACTTCCTATTCAGGAAATCTGGATCCGCATGACCCGTTTGTGTCCGGACTTTCACGACGGATCGATGATTTCATGGGAATGGAACCGGAATTTGGCGAATCCATTCAGGGCCAACGCTATATGCCGGGGCAGGAATTCAAACCGCATAATGACTGGTTTTATCCCGATCAGGAATATTGGAAAATCGAGAAGAAACGCGGCGGACAGCGTAGCTGGACCGCAATGGCATTCCTCAACGATGTGGAGGCTGGCGGCGCGACGCATTTCACCGAAGTAGGCATCAAGATTGATCCTAAACCCGGTGTCTTATTAGTCTGGAACAACGCGCTGCCCAGCGGCCTCCCGAATGAGGACACAATGCACGCAGGCACACCGGTGGAAGCCGGCAGCAAATATGTGATCACCAAATGGTATCGCAGCCGCCGTTGGAACCTCGCAAAACCGCAATGATCAACGCATAGCCAGAGCGTCGGCGATCAACTCACGCGTGTTGGCGATGCCGTACAAGGTTATGAAACTGCCCATTCGCGGCCCTTGATCGCTGCCAAGCAGCGTTTGGTAAAGCGCCTTGAACCAATCGCGAAGGTTCTCAAAACCGAACTTTTCCTGCTTGCCGATTTCATAGACGATTGTCTGGAGGTCTTCTGCCGCCACGTCGTCCAAGACCTTTGCCAATTCAGTATCCAGCGCTAGCAGCGCCTCAGCCTCGTTCGCAGTAGGGGCACGCCGTTTCATGCTCGGGGCGATGAAATCGCGGTTATACGCGAGCGCAGCTGCAACCATAGAATCGACGGCGGGATGCTTGGCGGGGTCGGCATCGGCAATATAATTGCCCAGATACGACCATACCTGATCGCGGCTCGCATCCGCGCCCAACACACCTACAAGATTGAGCAACAGGCCAAAGGTAACCGGCACCGTATCGCCGCCGCCTGGTGCATCTGTTCCGTCGATCTTTTCATTGGCGCGGAGTAGATGCCAGGCCGGATTGCCCAACTGCTTGTCGAGCGGCTGTTCGCCCAGACGTTCGCGGAATTGCCAATAATCATCGACTGCCCGCGGGATCACGCCAACGTGCAGCTGTTTGGCGCTTTTCGGGTTCGGGAAGATATAGAAACCCAGGCTTTCCTCGGTTCCATATTCCAGCCATTGCTCGATAGTCAGACCATTGCCCTTGGATTTGGAAATCTTCTCTCCATTCTCATCAAGGAACAGCTCGTAGATTAATCCTTCCGGCTTGCGGCCGCCGAGAACCTTGGCGATTTTGCCCGACTGAATGCCTGTATCGGTAAGGTCCTTCCCGTACATTTCATAGTCAACGCCCTGCGCTACCCAACGCATAGCGAAATCGACTTTCCATTGCAGCTTTGATTGCCCGCCAAGAGCGCTTTGCTCAACTTCGCTTCCATCTTCGTCAGTGAAGCGGATCAGGCCTGCATCGGCGTCGACCACTTCTACAGGCACTTGCAATACTGCCCCAGTTGTCGGGCTGATCGGCATAATCGGCGAATATGTCGCCGCACGCTCGGCGCGCAAAGTGGGAAGCATGATGTCCAGAATGGCTTGGTTATTGCGCAACACGTTTTTCAGCGCGTCATCAAACGCACCCGAATTATACCGGTCGGACGCCGCGACAAATTCGTACTCGAACCCGAACCGGTCGAGGAAATCGCGCAGCATCGCGTTGTTATGCGCAGCAAAGCTTTCAAACTTTTCAAACGGATCGGGGATGCGGCTGAGCGGCTTGTTAAGATTTTCGGTCAACAAGGCCTGATTGGGCAAATTGTCCGGTACTTTGCGCAGACCGTCCATATCGTCGCTGAATGCCACCAGACGCGTTGGCGCACCGCCAGTTAAAGCCTCAAAAGCGCGGCGTACGAAGGTTGTCCTTAGAACTTCCTGAAACGTGCCAATATGCGGCAGACCCGAAGGACCGTATCCAGTTTCGAACAGCACAGGTGATCCGTCCGGTTTAGTGCCGTCGGGGTAGCGTTTCAGCAGTCGCTGCGCCTCCTGAAAAGGCCATGCCTTGGAGTTTCGTGCGGCTTCTATCAATGTGCTGTCAGTCATGTTGAATGCCTTTGCGCGCTTCGCCCCGTGTTGCAAGTGCGAACAAACCTGACGCAGAAAATTATCGCCTGCACGCTCTAGTCGTGGAAGCTGCCGAAGGGCACGTTTACTTTTCAACGCGCGCTTCGCATAGCACCCTAAATGCCTCAGCCAGTTCCCCTTCCCGCGCTGCATGCTTCCCATGCCGGCACATGGCTGCGCGATGCGAACGGAAATACCCGCGGCGCATCAAAGGGCGACGCAATTATGGCTGCGGCAGATACCCCCGTGTTGATGCTGAATGCGCCGCTAGTGGCCACTAGGCTCGGCTATCCTGACTTGTCGGGGCTGGATCTGCTCGAACTGTTTGCCTTTGTCTTTCCAGCCCGCTTTTGCGTACCGACGCCAAAGGGGTTGGCGGATGCGTTGCAACTGCATCCACCGCAAAGCGACGATACTGTTCCTGAGTTGCTGCAACGTGCAGCAGGCGCAATATTGGAGCATTGCGAAAGTAGCGAATGGGCATTTCGCGATGGTGCTTGGAGCGTACTTCAATCGCTCACAAAAATGCGCTGGCCATGGGCGGCCGTACTGGCGCCCCACATTCGCAAACCTGATCGCGGGGAAAAGTGGTTATTCGCAAAACTGCCTGAATGGGATGAAGCTCCTGAAAAGCCTCAGCCCGCGCAAATCGCCATTGATGATGCGGAGATAGAAGCCCAGCTCGATCACCTCACAGGCGCGGGTGCTGAACGGCGTGAAGGCCAGCGCTCCTACGCCAAAGCCGCCGGTAAAGTATTCGCACCCCGCAGCAAGCAATCCGTGCCCCATGTACTGCTGGCGCAAGCAGGTACTGGTATCGGGAAGACGCTGGGCTATCTCGCGCCCGCATCCTTATGGGCTAGCGCCTCGAAAGGGACCGTTTGGGTTTCGACTTTCACCAAAAATCTGCAGCGGCAATTGCGCGGCGAATCTCAGCGGGCATGGCCAGCCAAACGTGCAGACGGAACGCCGCCAGTGGTGGTTCGCAAGGGGCGCGAAAACTATCTCTGCCTGCTTAATCTTGAGGATGCATTACAAGGCGGCTTTGGCGGACGTGCCGCCATTCTCGCGCAATTGGTAGCGCGCTGGGCCGCCTATTCCCAAGACGGCGATATGATCGGCGGCGATTTACCGGGGTGGCTCGGCACATTATTCCGCAAACGCGCCATTGCGTCGCTTACCGACCAGCGCGGAGAATGCGTCTATGCAGGCTGTCCGCATTACCGCAAATGCTTCATCGAACGATCCGCCCGCGCCTCTGCCCAAGCGGATTTGGTGATCGCCAACCACGCTCTGGTGATGATCAATGCCGCGCGCGGGCGCGATCACGCGCAGAGACCCAGCCGTATCGTATTCGATGAAGGGCATCACGTTTTTCAAGCGGCGGACTCCACCTTCTCGGCCGCGCTAACAGGGCAGGAAGCCATTGAACTTCGCCGCTGGATCATCGGCCCTGAACGCAAATCCAAGGGCCGCAGACGCGGTCTGGCCGCCCGTCTCGCAGATGTTGCTAGCTATGATGAAGAAGGCGGCAAAGCGGTAGAACAAGCATTGAAAGCGGCAGCCGCCCTTCCCTCTGACGGCTGGCTTCAACGGCTGAACGAAGGCGACCCATTCGGTCCGCTGGAGAAGCTGCTCGCAGCGGTGCGCGCGCTAACATATGCGCGCGATGAGAGTGGCGGTCAGGAAGCCGGCTACGGCATTGAGACAGAGGCTGCACAGCTACCGGGAAATTTCGTACATTTAGCTGGCGAGGCCGAGACAGCGCTGGCAGCAATCCGGCATCCGCTGGTCAAACTAGGCGTCAGGCTTGAGGCGATTATCGAGGACGCACCGGACTGGCTAGACGGACAGGGCCGCGCACGTATTGAAGGCGCCCGCCATTCACTTGCCTGGCGCGTTGACCTGATCGCCGCGTGGGAATCTCTGCTCAACCGGCTTGGCGGCCCTACTGATCCGGAATTCGTCGATTGGCTGGCGGTTGACCGGTCCGAAGCGCGGGAATTTGATATCGGAATCCACCGGCGCTGGCTCGATCCGATGAAACCCTTTGCGAAGGCCGTGCTGGAGCCCTCGCACGGTGTGATGCTGACTTCGGCAACACTGCGCGACGGGCAGGATTGGGAAAGCGCAGTCGCTGCGAGCGGAACACCTCACATTGATGTGCAACCTCAGCTATCTACTGCGGATAGTCCGTTCGATTATGCCAACCGTGCTGAAGTACTGATCGTCACCGATATCAAACGTGGCGATCTGCCGGGGCTTGCTGGCGCCTATGCCCGCATAATCGAGGCAGCGGGCGGCGGAGTGCTCGGTTTGTTTACAGCCATTCGGCGATTGCGGACAGTACATGGCCGGATTGCTGACAGGCTTGCCCGCGCAGGCCTGCCGTTATTCGCGCAGCACGTCGATCCAATAGACACAGGGACACTGGTAGATATTTTCCGCGACGATCCCCGCTCGTCCTTGCTCGGCACTGATGCTTTGCGCGATGGGGTCGATGTGCCGGGCGAATCGCTGCGCTGCGTCGTGATGGAAGCGGTTCCTTGGCCCAAGCCGAGCATTCTGCACCGCGCACGCCGCGCGGCGAATGGCGGTAGCGCCTATGACGACCGGATCATCCGCGCCCGTCTGGCGCAAGCGTTTGGACGGCTTATCCGAAGCAAGGATGACAAGGGGCATTTTGTCGTTCTGTCTTCCGCTTTCCCAAGCCGCCTTCTGACTGCATTCCCGCCGGGCACGCCCGTTATACGGCTTTCGTTAGACGAGGCTTTACAACGGGTCGCAGAAGGTGTCTCAAACACACGTAAAGAGCCGGATGGACCGGCAATCGATATTGACGAGGACAGTATTCCCTTTTGAAAACTCTCGGCCTTCTTAGACACGCCAAATCCGATTGGGACGATATTGGGACACGGGATTTCGATCGCGGCCTGAATGATCGCGGGCGTAAAGGTGCCAAGCTGATTGGCCGCCACATTGTAGAGCATGGCATCGAATGGGATATGCTGATCGCCAGTTCGGCAGAGCGTGTACAGAGAACAATCGAAGTGGCCTTGCCCGCGCTGACACCTGTGCTGGACAAGCGCCTATATCTCGCCAGTGTCGACACTATAATAGAGGTCATTCAAGAGCACGCTGGTGACCAAGATTCAATCCTCATATCTGGTCACAATCCCGGGCTTCAGGAAATGCTATTCGCGATGGTTCCGCCAGCTGAGGAGAACACGATGTTCGATGCAGCAGCGACGAAGTTCCCCACCGCCTCTTTTGCAGTGCTGCAACTCAATATCCAAGACTGGTCAGAGATACAGAAAGACACTGGCAAGCTGGTGCATTTCAAACGTCCACGGGATTTGGATCCGCAGCTTGGCCCCAAAGAAAGCTAGAATGCTTCTACGGGAGCACGTGACGCGGACCTGAGCCCTCCGCTGCCGCCTTGTCCTGCTTATTATATAGCTGGCATTTCTTCAGGCTCAGACAACCACAGCCAATGCAGCCATCCAGCTTGTCTCTCATATTCTCCAGCATTGTGATTTTGGCATTCAGTTCGGACCGGATCGCCGCGCTTATCTTTGACCAATCGCGAGCATTTGGGGTGCGCCCCTGCGGCAGCTGCGCCAACTTTTCCTCAATATCAGATAGAGCCAGACCTAGCTTCTGAGCAATCAGGATAAAGCTAAGGCGGCGGATATCCGAGCGTACAAACCGCCGTTGATTGCCGCTGGTACGCAGCGCCTCAACCAGCCCCTTCTCCTCATAAAAACGGATCGCCGAGACGGACAAGCCTGTTCGGCGGGACAGGTCACCAATTGTCAGCAAATCATCTCTGTGAAGCGGCATCAAAAGCCTCCTGAATAAATGCTTGACCTCAAGTTAGCTTGAGGTTGCAGAATATGCAAATTGGATGATTCGCAGGCCGCAAGCCAAGTCTGCAAATCGATCTAACCTGCGGTGTAATCACCGCGCAAAATCGAAGGAGCAAAATCCATGACAAGTGCGAAACTCGAACACGTAAACATATCTGTAACCGACCCGAAACGGCTATCGGACTTTCTACAAAAACTGTGCGGTTGGCACGTCCGTTGGAAAGGCCAATCTGCGCGCGGCGGAGATGTCATACATATCGGTGAGGAGACGGACTATCTCGCCCTATATACTAGCGACAAAGTCACCGGAAATTTTGGCAAAAGCGCGCCGCTTAACCACATCGGCATTCTGGTCGACGATTTGGCAGCTGCGGAAAAAGTCGTTCAGGCGGCGGGCCTCATTGCAACCAACCATGACAATTACGAGCCTGGACGGCGTTTCTATTTTTTTGACTGGGACGGGATCGAGTTCGAGGTGATTAGCTATGAATGAGCCCCTCCTGACCGAGCCCATGTTTCAGCCCCGCGACCCTAAGCGGCGCAAGTGTGCACCGTGTCCCGCCATCAAAAAGCAACCTGCCGCGATACGTGCAGCATTCACAAGGCCAGTGATCCCTGTATGAATGTTCGCACATCATTCTCGGAGGATTTTCAGTATGCGCATTGCCAACCTATTTCTTGGCGGGGCGGCACTCGCTCTTGGCGCGGCGCCTGCAGCGGCAGAGACGGTTTTCGTTGTAGCTGATCAGATGCTGGATGTGGAAACCGGACGCTATCTGGATGATCCATTGATCACGATTGTCGATGGAAAAATCACTTCTGTCGTAAGCAGCTCTGCCCCGCCTCAAATATCCGAAGATCAGAGCGACATCGAAGTGATTGATCTGTTCGGCTACACAATCATGCCGGGTTTGATTGATATGCACGTTCACCTTGATGGCCGCCCTGAATATGGCGGCTATAGCGGCCTGCAGTTCTCAGACCGGTTTTGGACCGCAGTCGCGGCCAGCAACGCGCGCACAATGCTGGACGGCGGCTTCACCACGGTCCGCAACCTTGGCGCCTCCGACTATAATGTGGTCGGTATAGACCAAGCGATTGAAGAGGGCTGGCTTGAGGGGCCGCGCATTGTGGGCGCGGCCCATTCTTTGGGGGCGACAGGCGGTCATTGCGACCAGACGTTTTTACCGCCCAGCTTTGATGCCAAAAGCCCCGCCGTGGGTGACGGGCCGGAGGAGCTTCGCAAGCGCGTCCGCGAACAACGCAAATATGGCGCTGAAGTGATTAAGGCCTGCGCAACTGGCGGCGTCTTCAGCCGCAATACCGCACCCGGCATCCAGCAATTGTCGTTGGAGGAACTCACTGCAATCGCCGATGAGGCACATTTCTGGGGGCTGAAAGCAGCAGCCCATGCGCATGGTGCGCCCGGGATAAAAGCAGCAATCCGTGCTGGCTTCGATACAATCGAGCACGCCAGCTACGCCGATGAAGAAGCAATCAAATTGGCAAAGCAGTATGGCACCTACTTCTCGATGGACATTTTCAATACCGAATACACTCTGTCTCAAGGAGCGGCGAACGGTGTGCTGGAAGAAAACCTCGCCAAGGAACGCGCACTAAGCCAAGCGCAACGAGACAATTTTCGTAAAGCGCACGAGGCCGGTGTGAAGATGGTTTTTGCATCCGACGCGGCGGTAATGCCGCATGAACTTGTCGGCGGGCAATTTCGCGTGATGGTCGAATACGGAATGACACCGCTAGAAGCCATTCAGGCGGCAACCGTAAACGCGGCCGATGCGCTAGGGCAAAAAGGCGAGGTCGGTGTTCTAAAACCAGGCGCCTGGGCAGACATTATCGCGGTAGGCGGCGATCCGCTAACCGATGTCGGGCGGTTGGCTAATGTGCAAGCTGTGGTCAAAGGCGGTAAACGCGTGAAGTAATTGGCGCCGGTCAGGCGTTGCCTACCACGAAACACGCAGCGGCCATCAACGCCCCTGCCCACCGGTTTGACCGGAACCTCGCCAAGGGGTTGTCCCCGTCTGATGGATCGAGCGTTGCCACCTGCCACGTCAAATGTGCTGCTACAGGCAACAAAGCCAGCAGCGCGACCCAATCGGCGCGCAGCAACCAAAATGCCAAAGCCCACAGCACGATTGCACCAGCATAAAACGCTGCAACTCCGGTCCTCACATTATCGCCAAGGCGCAAGGCAGATGACCGGATGCCAACCAGTGCATCATCATCTCTGTCCTGCAGCGCATACACTGTATCGAATCCAATTACCCATAGAGCCGCGCCAATATACAGGGCTGCCAATGCATCCAGATGGTCGGACCGGATAGCGATCCATCCCACGAGCAGGCCCCATGTAAACACCATGCCCAGCCAAGCCTGAGGCCACCATGTAATGCGCTTCATAAACGGATAGGCTGCCACCAGCGCAAGGCTGGCCAGTGCGACAATTTGCGCCATCAACCGAAGTTGCAACAGAACCACCATACCAACCAGACACAGCACGGCCAGCCACATCCATGCTACCTTTTTGGACACTCTCCCGCTCGCGACGGGCCGTGACGCAGTGCGCGCAACCTTCCGGTCCAGCTTGGCATCGACAATGTCATTATAGACACAGCCCGCGCCCCGCATCGCTATGCTGCCGAGCAGGAACCACAGCAGCAATTGCCACTGTACGCCTTGCCCTGCCAGCCAAATTCCCCAAGCACATGGCCAGAACAGCAGCCACCAACCTATGGGCCGGTCAAACCGGGCAAGCTGCGCCAGATCGCGCGGCATTTGCGGCAATCTGGCAATCAAGCCGCGATGTTCTGTGTCGGGGACGATGTCATCGTTCATACTTGCCCTCTAGCGAGAGTGCGGCTTAGTGCAAAGTTATGAGCGGCACACATCAGCCTAAAACGCCAGCGTGGCCTCCGCGCAGTGCACCGCGTCTGTTTATCAAAATGCGGCTGGCTGACGGAGCCGCTCTGACGATCGACGGGCAGCAAGCCCATTACCTCAACAAAGTCATGCGCGCTTCTGAGGGCGATGCAGTTGTCTTATGCGACAATCAGACGGGCGAGTGGGCTGCGCAGGTGACTGGAAGCGAAAAGCGCGCTGTGCACTTGGCTGTCATGCGGCAATTGCGTGCGCGAGAAGAGGTCCCCGATTTCTGGCTGTGCCCTGCCCTGCTCAAAAAGGACCGGTTCGACCTGATTCTCGAAAAAGCCACCGAGCTCGGCGTGAGGCGTATCATGCCGATAGTGACCCGCAGGTGTGTGGCCGATAAGCTGAATGCGGAACGTGCGGTCAACATTACGACCGAGGCCGCAGAACAATGTGCACGAACCGCGCTGCCGGAAATCGGCGAACTGCAGAAATTCCAGAATTTGCTTGATGCATGGCCATCAGATCGGACCTTGTTCTTCGCCGACGAGCTTGGCGGTGACGATGCAGCAAGTGCCTTTGTCGCATCATCGGGACCGGCGGCAATCATCACCGGCCCAGAAGGCGGATTTGATGATACCGAACGAAAAATGCTGCTGGCAAAGGAATTTGTGAAACCAATCTCGCTTGGCCCGCGAATACTACGCGGAGAGACAGCCGCGATTGCCGCAATTTCATTGTGGATGGGTACGGCCGGAGATTGGAAATCGTGACCACTTCTGCAGCACCGCGAAATGGGTCTAGTCAGGCCGCTTCCAGTTGCCTATCGCAACCCGCATGAGCACGCGCGAAGACTCAGGATCAGCCGATCCGATTATCGAAAGCCGCGACCAATTGGTTGCGCCGATGCAAGCTGGTGAAAAGCCTGCCAGCGATTGGCGAATTGGCACCGAGCATGAGAAACTTGTCTACAAACGCGATGATTTTCGCGCTCCCTCTCATGACGAGCCGTGCGGCATTCGTGACTTGCTACTCGCGCTGCGCGACTTTGGTTGGGAGCCAATAGAAGAAAACGGCGAGGTTATAGCCATGAAGGGCCCGGACGGAACGGTTAGTCTGGAACCGGCTGGTCAGCTCGAATTATCCGGCGCGCCGCTTGAAAATTTGCACGAGACTTGCGCAGAAACAGGTAGGCATCTGGAGCAGGTGAAAGCCATCGGCGAAAAATGCGGTGTCGGCTTCTTGGGTCTCGGAATGTGGCCTGACAAAACGCGCGAAGAGCTGCCGGTAATGCCAAAGGGCCGTTACGACATCATGATGCGCCATATGCCCACCGTTGGTGATCTTGGTCTCGACATGATGCTGCGGACCTGCACCATTCAGGTAAACTTGGACTATTCCAGTGAGCAGGACATGGCCAAAAAGTTCCGCGTCGGCCTCGCCCTCCAGCCTCTTGCGACCGCACTGTTTGCCAACTCGCCTTTTACTGAAGGCAAGCCGAATGGCTATCTGTCCTATCGCAGTCATATCTGGTCCGATACCGATCCGCATCGTACCGGGATGCTGCCTTTCGTGTTCGAGGACGGCTTCGGTTACGAGCGCTGGACCGACTATATGCTCGATGTTCCGATGTATTTTATCTACCGCGACGGCAAATACATCGACGCAGCCGGCCAAAGCTTCCGTGATTTTCTAAACGGCGAGCTCCCGGCTTTACCGGGCGAGAAACCACGCGAAGGCGATTGGTGGGACCATTTGTCGACCGCGTTCCCCGAAGTTCGCCTTAAAAGCTTTCTGGAAATGCGCGGTGCAGATGGCGGGCCTTGGAGCCGCATTTGTGCGCTGCCTGCATTCTGGGTTGGCTTACTATATGATCAATCCGCACTGGATGCCGCGTGGGATCTGGTCAAAGACTGGTCGATGGAAGAGCGTGAGGCGCTGCGGAACGGTGTCCCGAAACTGGCGCTCGACACGCCAACCCCCGGTGGGCGGACTTTGCGCGATCTGGGTGCAGAAGTGCTTAAAATCTCGCGGTCAGGATTAGCCAACAGAGCTCGCCTGAATTCCAGCGGCGATAATGAAACAGGCTTTCTGGAAACGCTGGATGAAATTATCGCCAGCGGCAAAGTGCCTGCACAGCGTTTGTTGGACCGTTATCATGGTGAATGGGATGGCGACATAAAACGGGTCTACAAATACAGCTTCTAAGCGCAGCTAAGACCTCAAATCTACGGAAACAAATGCCAATCGGGCAGCCATTTCTCAGGCGGCCTAAACAGCATTATTCTGCAGGTTGGCGTTGATGGGAAACTGCGCGCGACGATAGCTGCCGCTTAATTGCTGCAAGGCGGCTAGTGATTACGCCGTGCTGTTCCATCCAATTGTAGTAATCCCGATATTTAGGATCTTCCTGCAATAGGTGAGCTTCCTCTGTGCGGGCGCGCCAGTAATAAATGCCGCTGACAACGGCGAGGAAGAACGTGTTCCTCGCAACGTCCACCAGAGAACCACTCGAAACCAAGAACGGCATAGAAGCACACCACCAAAAGATATTCTTGGACAGATAAGCGGGATGCCTGGTGAAGCGGTACGGACCATTTGTCAGTACGCCGCGATATGTAAGGTTCGAGAAGCGGATACCGAACGCCATCGTTGCCCACGCATATACGCCGGTGAGAAACATCAACAGAAACGCCCAAAGATAGAGCATGAGATTGTTGCCCGCGAACCAATGCGCCCAGCCGGGGGTATTCACTTCATAAGCGATCATGCCAAGTTGGCCGTTGATGCTACCCATGAATGCGAAAACCATTGGCGGGTAGCAAATCAATGCCGCGACCCAGCCAGCCAAAAACGGATTACCGCTGCGAATATGCGCATCTAGCGGGCGCAATGTTACAAGATAGCCGACCGTTCCGATCTGAACATCAATCACGAATAACAATTCGATCATAGTCAGACCGAAGCGCACCGGATCATTCACGATGTCAGTAAGGTTCGCATTTACTACGAAAGCAAAACCACCCGGTAAAATGGAAATCATGAACGCGCCAAAAAACCCTTTGATGATCCAGGCGCGCCAATGTTTCTTCACCTCTTCGGGATCGTATTCGTTACGGCCCAGCAGCATTGTACCGAAGTGCCAGGCGTGATCTTTCGGATTTTCCATCACCCGGTCGAGCCACAAGACATACGGAACGGACAGGATGACCAACGGAACAATCGCGGCGGCTAGAACCTCCATCGCAAACAGGTATTGTCCGGACCAATACCACCGGCCAAGGCAGTATAATCCGGCGATGATCGCCCAAGTGGCCCATAGGCCCAGAATTTTTACGAACGAAACCGAGCGATTAGAACCAAGCTTGCGCGGATTGTCCCAATTAATGCCGGTCGATGCATTGCGGTGCACCTTATCGACGAATACCGACCATAAGACCATCGGTCCGCCGGAAAACAGCAGTGCCGCCAGCGCGGCATAGGGTCCCGACATCGGTGCCCTTGGTCCCGCGAGATCAAGCGCTTCCGCAAACGATGCGTAGTTTCGGCAGAACAATATCCACGCGAGCAGGCCAAGCAGGCCAACCAGACCAACGCCCATAGAGACATCGCTCTTGGGCAAGGCTGACTGGGCAATTGATGCCGGTTTGTGCGTGTGCGCTTCCATAACGCGCTGTCCCTAGCCCAAAAGGGTTAAAGCCGGTGTAACAACCCAGACACGCGTTTCATTTCGAAACGGCCAACTTCCAATGCGTTAACGCTCAACGGAAAGCGTGGATTTTCCCATCATCATCAAGGATATACATTGTATTTCCTGCAACAATCGGTGCCAGTGAGACGGAGGTTTTAATATCGCGGTAGAGCGATGCAGACCCTTCGCCGATGCTGACTTTGTAAATCTCGCCGCGCGTGCTGGCTGCCCAGAGGTTATTTCCGGCAAGAACCGGCCCGGTCCAGAATATCTGCCCTTCTTTATCCTTTTCATCGCGAAAACGCTGCAATTGCGTCATCCAGCGAATTTTCCCGGTTGCCCGCGCAATGGCCAGCAATCGGGCGTCATCGGTCAGCGCAAAAATCCACTCGCCTGCGATTGCCGGTGTTGAGATGCCCGCAACGCGAATTTCCCAAATGCGTTGGCCGGTAACCAGTTCATAAGCGGCCATTCGTCCGCCTTGGCCAAGCGCATAGACACGGCCATTATCGATGATCGGATCTGCATCAATATCAGTCAGAGCACCCACTTCGGTAGAAATAGAAGTCCGGGCCAGCGCATCTGACCACAAAGTGCGTCCATTCTCGTAACGATAAGCCGCCAGCTCGCCGGAACTGTAACCAGCAATTACCGTGCCTTGGCCAGCTGCCGGAGCAGCCACACCAAACACGCCGGCTTGTGCACTTGAACCGGATTCCTGCCACTGGGTGGCTCCATCCACGGTGCTCAGTGCGAAAATCTGGTTATCCTGCGTCATTACGAAGGCAGCGTTGAAGGCAATCGTCGGTGCACCGCGCAACGGCCCTGCTGGCTTCACTTTCCAAAGTTCTGTTCCGCTCGTCGCATCTATTGCAGCGACTTCGCCAATTCCATTGGTTGCGTAAACCCGGCCATTGTCATAGCTGGCGCCGCCGCCAAACGCGGAAGCCGACAAACTTGAATCGACAGGCATTTTGTAAGTCCAGCGCCGTGCGCCTGACTGCGCATCGAGTGCGTGCACCACACCATCCGTATCGACCGCAATCAGCATGCCGCCACCGACAACCGGTGACGAAGCGAGCCGCCGGCGGTTGGTCGAACCGGTGATTGTCGAACTCCACGCAAGCGACGGGTTGTCGCTTAGCGCCAAGTGACCGTTCGACTTGCCTGCATTGCCGCCAGCCTGAGCCCATGACTGATTCACTTGTGCAGGCGGCAGAATGACCGATACGCCGGCAAGGGAAGGATCAACCGACGCGCCGCTTTCGATCCGGGACAGGACCGGAATGCGTTCACCCAGCGTAGGCGTAGTTTTCTTATCACCGCCGCCGCCAAACAAGCCGCCGCTACAGGCGGCCAGACTTCCGATAAGCGCCATGCCGATTGTTGCACGGCCAATTTTCGAGAGTTGCTTTACAGTCATGAGTTCAGGCTATCCCTAAAATTATCATTTGCGCGATGCGCGCGGTACAAAATGGCGGATGCGTCATTCCGCGGCTGCGGGGGCAGGCCCCGATGGAGCTGTCACTTCTTCCAGCACTTCCTCAACGTCTTCAATCGCGTCCACGCCCAACAGGCCGGCCAATTGACGGGTCCGGGAACGCAGACTGTCGGGCACGTCGTCATTTTTGGAAATTTCAGCAAGCAACGCGCCTGCTTCGGCGCGTTTGCCCTGCTCCAGATACGCCATCGCAACCATCTCGCCAGCGCTCCCGAACATTGCGTTGCCGGGCACGGCAAGGGGTTTAAGACGCTCGATGACTTCCTCAGGCTTGCGCGTATCGAATGTCGCGGCAATCTCACGAACGGTAGCCAGATCGCGGATCAGCGAAGGCGCGTCTCCGTCGGCAGCCACGGTAGCAAAAATCTTCGCGGCTTCTTCGCTCTTACCCTGCTCCATCGAAATGCCGCCTTGCAGCATTTGTGCATTTGCTTTCGCGGCGCCGGTTCCATTTGTAGCAACATCACCCAGCGTGGTCATCGCAGTATCAAGGTTGCGCGATTCAACCTGATCCAACGCTGAAACCAGCGTTTCGGATTGCTTTTCCATAGCGGCCTCTTGCTGGCCGTCCCAATAGAGATAGCCAGCAAATCCAGCCAGACCGAGCACGACAGCGCCCAAAATCGGCTTGCCGTATTTATTTAGGATATCGCTAAACTCGTCCTGACGGACAGCCTCATCCACTTCGCGCATCAGCACATCTTCCTGCGCTGCGGCCCGCTCTTGGCGTTTGTCTGTGGGGGCGGTCGGTGTCGTCGGTGTCAAAGCCAAAGTAAATACGTCCAGTTAGCTAGAAATAATGATGCCTGCTCTTTAACCTATGGAGGAGCCGATGCAATTCATGATTGCGACCCTGTCCCCCGTAGCGTGAACGCGGTCTGAAGCGGAATTTACGCAGCCGGTTCTGCCTTGCCGATGGTTTTGCGGCCCATCGCGGAGCTGTAAAGCCGCCTGTAAGTGTCGATCATCACCTTCTCGTCATAGTCGGCCAATGCTTTGATCCGGTTTGCATTGCCGATTTCAGACCGAAGTCTCGGCTGCTGCACCAATGATTGCAACGCCTCCGCCAGATTGCCGGGGCTAGAACCGTCCACAATAAATGGGCGGTTGGCGGGATCGACCATCTCCGCCACATCACCCACATTCGGGGCGGCCACCGGAAGCCCCGCAGCCATGGCTTCAACAACAGAAATCGGGAATTGCTCCGTGTCTGATGACAGAGCGAATATGTCGAACAGGCCGATATATCGCGAAGGGTCAGGTGCGAAACCGGGCAAATGCACGCGGTGCCCGACATTCAGCCGCAGCGCCACGTCACGAATAGTATTCTCCTCCGGCCCCTCCCCCACGATGACGAGCTGCCACTGTTCCGGCAAATCCGCAAAAGCTTCGACCAAACGCGGGATATTCTTGACCTTCCGTAAGCCGGCCAGCGTTCCAATCCAATATTCATCCCTGCGTTTCACGACACCGCGCAATGCGTCGCGCTTCGGCTTTTTCGAAAAGGCGCGTGTGTCGATGCCATTGGAAATACGCTTCACTCTGCCCATTGGCTGCTGCCAAATGTCGAGCGCAATCTCCTCCAATATCTCAGAAGGAACTACCAAACCGGATGCCTTGCCCAAGGCGATCCGCCGATACCAGTTGCGCAAGGGCTTCAGCCGTTCGCGTTCGTCTTCATTAAATCCGTCCTCGTGATGAATAAGTGGAGGCAGCCCCATCGCAGCGCTGAATAGCGTATGCGCCATGACCGCATCCATCGCCCCCCAATTATAGGTGAGTACGAGATCATACCCCTGCATTGCTTTTGCCAGCCGGTTAAGCCGCCCCGGTGTTGGCCGCCCTTTGAGGGATGGAAAGTCTTTCGGGTAGCTCACAGCTATTGATTTTGAAAGTAAATCCCTCGCCCCCATTTGGTCAGGGACTGCGGAGACAATTGCATGACTAACACCGCTGCCAAAAGCGTTGATTAGTTGCGCACACCGTACCTCTTTCCCGCCAGCGGAAAAGGTTGAATGCAAATGCAGAATTCGCGGCTTTTCAGACATTCCGCGCTAATCCACTTTCGCCAGTAGCCGGTCAATTGCCGCCAGCGCAGACGGCTCTTCCAGCAAGGGGGCGTGGCCTACATTATCGATTGTCACAGCCTCTGCTTCCGGCAAGCGCCGCTGCATTTCGGCGAGTGTTTCTATAGTGAGCAAATCCGACAAGGCACCTCGAACCAGAAGAACCGGCCGGCCAGCCAGCGCGTCAAGTGCAGGCCACAAATCGGGCGGAGCCGCCGTGTCAGGATGTTGAAATGGTTCGGCAATGCTCATGTCATAATCGAACGCGATCCGCCCATTTTGCTGGACCGCCATACCGCGCTTGGCCATCTCCAGCCATTCTTCGATTTCGAAACCGGGATACGAAGTGCCATGCGCTTCCTTTAGTGCACGTGCCGCATGCATCCATGAGGGAAAGCTGCGCCCTTGCCCCACATATTCGCGGATACGGTCAATGCCAGCCGGATCAATCACCGGACCAATATCATTGAGGACTGCCGCAGCAATTTTGTCATTATCGACGGTCGCCATGAGCATCGTCATCAAACCGCCCAGCGATGTGCCAATGGCGACAAAACGTTCGATTTCTTCGGCCGCCAATAAAGCCTGGATATCACCCACATAGGTGAGCGGATTATAAGTCGCAGAATCTTTTGCGTATTCGCTCTCTCCCCGCCCGCGCATTTCCGGAACCAGCACGCGCCATTTCTCTGACAAATGCTCGGCGAGAACGGAGAAATCACGCGCATTTCGGGTTAGCCCATGCATACAGATTACGGGCGGCTGGTTGTCGGGAACTTCGGTTCGCGCCGGATATTCACGAAAATGCAGTTTTAACCCGTCCGGGGAATCCCAGAAACGGTCAGAATAGGCGTTTTCCATGTGCGGTTAGTTTCCCTTTGGAGAGCGTGATCACAAGCCTTGCGGATTATCGCCCGGAGCCGCATTATTGCGCGATGCAAGCTGAACCGCAAGATGCCGCCTACACACCGGATCCCGCAATATCCGAATTGGCGCAATGGCTAGGCAGTCCCGTCGCCGCCGCCAGCTTCCCCAAGACGCAATTACGCTTTCG
>JAHDBR010000010.1:27231-38249 GCA_020630295.1 Sphingomonadaceae bacterium | reverse complement strand
CCCTATAGCCGGACTGCGGATGGGCGACTGACACTGAAAGGTGCCGTTCGCGAAATATTGGCAACCGAGATGCTCGAAGCATTGGGCGTCTATACTTCCAGAACATTTTCGGTCGTGGAAACCGGTGAAGAGCTTTGGCGCGGAGACGAACCGTCACCCACCCGCTCCGCTGTTATGACGCGTTTGAGCCACGGGCATATCCGCATTGGCACATTCCAGCGCCTCGCCGCATTGGAGGAACGCGGTCACATGGAGGCTTTGGTGGATTACTGTTTGCGCCAATTTCCCGGGCCGCCGCCGCCACAAGACGCCGAGGGGCGAGACGATCCGGCGGTTCAGCTGATGCATCTGGTTGTCGAGCGCATGGCCGACCTTGCTGCCTCGTGGATGGTGGCCGGCTTCGTCCACGGCGTGCTCAACACTGACAATATGAATGTTTCTGGCGAGAGTTTCGACTACGGACCCTGGCGCTTTCTACCAAAATGGGATCCTGGCTTCACGGCTGCATATTTCGACCAGACGGGATTATATGCGTTTGGCCGCCAGCCAGAGGCGCTTCATTGGAATTGCGGGCAATTCGCGATTGCGCTCCGCTCAATTTCTGATGCCCCACCACTAATCGCAGCAATGGAAAGATTTGGTCCGCTTTATATGGAAGCCATCGCCCGCCGTTGGTGCTGGCGGTTAGGTGTCCGTCAGTTAGGCCCCGAACAGGATGCGCAACTGGTTGCAGCGTGCGAAAAGACTATGCGGGACAGCGGCATTCAGCCTGACGAATTTTTCTACGCGCACCGCGGGGGACGGAATGCAGTAGGCGAACTTGCCGACACTCTCTCCAATTATGACCCTGCGGCAGATGACCATGCATATTGGCACGCAGGGGTACCGCAGTCCATGCTGGTCGATGAGGTGGAAGCCATATGGTCTGCGATTGATGAGCGCGATGATTGGGCGCCTTTATCACAAAAGATCGAAGAGATACGGCAGATGGGTTTTGCTCACGGCACTCCCCCGCGTCCCGCTGGGCATTTGTGAATGGCCAAATTTTTGAGAAAGCGCTGAAAAGCAGAGCAAATGGTGCAATTTTACAAGGCTGGATTTGACGGTTCCGCAGCACGCATTAGAAGCAGGTCAAATTTGGATACATTATGCGCGACTCAAGGGAATTTTCCCGCTTGCCGCATGAGGTTGAGGGCATCCTGAAGTGACAGCACAAGAGATTATTTCGTTCGAACCGGCGACAGGCAAGGAATTGTGGCGCCGTAAAGTGGGCGATGTTGACGCGGCAGTAGATCGCGCGCGACGTGCCTGGCCTGCTTGGGCAGCACAGCCGCTTGCAACGCGGATCGAACTGGTGCGCCGTTTTGCCAATGAAGTGCGCAAAGTTTCGGACAAGCTAGCCGAACTGATCTCCAAAGAAACGGGCAAACCGTTGTGGGAATCGCGTACCGAAGTTGAAGCTGTCATCAACAAGGTTGATATCTCCGTCACCGCATATGCAGAGCGGACTGGCCAGAAGAAACTGGACAGCGCGCTCCAAGGCACCGCTGCTGTCCGGCACAAACCTCACGGCGTTATGGTTGTGCTGGGCCCCTATAATTTCCCGGCCCATCTTCCCAACGGCCACATCGTTCCGGCATTGATTGCCGGTAATGTGGTAATCTTCAAACCTAGCGAGAAGACACCTGCCGTTGGTGAATTGCTGATGGAGTGTTTCAGCAAGGCCGGTATTTCTGCGGCGGTTGCACAATTCTTCGTCGGCGGTCCGGAGGAGGGCAAAGCGCTAGTGGCGCATCGCGGAATTGACGGCGTTTTGTTCACCGGTTCGGCCCAAGCAGGTATCGCAATCAACAAAAAGCTCGCGAATAATCCTGGCAAAATATTGGCCCTTGAGATGGGCGGCAATAATCCACTTGTCGTAATCGACACGCCAAAAATTACCGACGCCGCGACTTTGATTATCCAGTCTGCATTTACCAGCGCGGGCCAACGCTGCACCGCAGCCCGCCGTTTGATCATCAAAGAAAGCATGTACCAACCAATCGTAGATGAACTGAAAACGATGGTTTCCCGCGTGATTGTAGACGAGCCCTTTGCAGATCCTGCTCCGTTCATGGGTCCGGTGATTGATAATGCAGCGGCGGAACAGCTGGTCGAAAGTTTTCTCTACTTCCTGTCGAATGGAGGGAAAGCGATCAGGCATATGACCCGTCCTGACGACAGCCTGCCGTTCCTTTCTCCTGCGATCATTGATACCACAGATATGGCTGACCGGCCCGATGTCGAACTGTTCGGACCTCTGCTGCAAGTTATAAAAGTGAAAGATTTCGACAGCGCTATCAAAGAAGCAAACCGGACCCGTTTTGGCCTGTCTGCTTCACTTATCGGCGGCACACCGCAGGACTATAACCGGTTTTGGGCCAATATCCGGGCGGGTATTGTGAATTGGAACCGCCCCACCAATGGCGCTTCATCCAGTGCACCGTTTGGTGGCCTTGGCCTGTCAGGCAATCATCGCCCTGCTGCGTTCTATGCCGCAGATTACTGCGCCTATCCGGTCGCTAGCAGCGAGATGGAACAACCACGAGCAACGATCGGGGTCGGCCTAAGCCAAACCTGATCGCTGCTGAGAGGTGCCGGGTACGGAATGAACCGGCCCGATTTTAATTGGCCTAGGCTCCGGTTGTCACAAGATCGACCTCGGTAATTCCCGAGGGAAGCTGGCGTGCATACACGACATAAGATGCATCGCCCTTAGTGCCGCTGACAATGTTATCCCCATCGTGCTGGATGTATTCGGACGAATATCCGCCTGTCAGCGCACGGCTGTGGTAGAATTTCAGGATTTCCTCCATTGGCACTGCACTCAGGTAGTTCACGACCCGAAGCGAGCATTGGCCCACATCTGTGCCTGCGGCTTCCTTAGTGCTGCCACGTGGATAGACCGGGAAAATTGCTGGTAGCTTGGCTGCCCAGGCTGCCGAATATTCAGCGCTTTCGGCACAATTTGCACCGCCTGGCGCAACTGCTGCCCGCGCGGCAGCGGTCAGGGCAGAAGTCTCGGGAATGGAAGCGCCCATCTGCTTGGCCGCCGGGAGATCTTTAAAACCATCGCTTCCGCCAACCAGTGCAAAGGCAGCATCGCGCGCAGCCTGAATTGCTTCCGGAGTCATATTTTCGGGCGGTAGCGATTGATCTGTACCCCCCGTCAGAGCAGCATTCGCTTCATTTTGACCGGCCAGATCGGGGTCAACCATGATCTGATCATTCAGCGCCTGTTCGCTTGCCGGATCGGCATCAATACCCTCCCCGTCAGACGGGCCATCGCCACAAGCAGCGACGGCCATTATTGGCAGGATAGCGACAGACATTAGCAGGCGTTTGGTCATGGGGAACTCCACAGGTGAAAACTATTGCCCCGACGCCTCGCGCATTAGAGTTAATCATTTCCTGACAAAGATGGTTAAAATTTCGGGTGTCCCCATTAGGGATGGAAATCCTGCAAAATCCTAATTTTACATCGAAAAGGTGCCCGCCTGCCTGAATTGGCAGACGAGCACCTTACACAGCATCAAATGCTGTGCTGCGGCTGCTGGTGGGAACAGCCGAAGCTTCCAAGTCTTTAGCGGCAGCGGGAATTGCTGCGGTCGATTTGGCGGCCCAGCAATGCGCCTCCGGCTGCACCCAAAATCGCGCCGAGAGTTCTGTCACCCCTTCCAGCAACCTCGTTTCCGATCAGGCCGCCTACTGCAGCGCCGATCAGCAAACCGGTCGTCCCGTCTTCCTTGCGGCAGTAGTACCGGTCGTCGCGGCCGCGCCATATGCGGGTATTGCGATAGACCGGCTGCCCGTAATCGCTGTAGCGATCATATCCGCGATCATAGGCGCGATCATGGCCGTGCGCATGCCCTCGCCCGTTATTGCCGCGGCGTTTGTATTTACGTTTATGTTCGAACACATCGGCACCAGGAGTGGGAGCCGTATGTGTTTGCGCTTGTGCAATAGTCGCGGCTCCAATGAAGTTCGGAGCGGCCGCAGCCGGTGCTGCAAAGGCCAGAGCAGGTGCGGCAAACGCGACCGCAGCGATTTTGAATTTGAATTGGGGCATCATTCTATCCTCTTCGCGTGTTGTACATCCGGGCGAATGTGTCTCTGTCGTCCGATTTGTTCATACATAAAGTTACTTTCCTGAACGGACTGCAACGCGAATGTCAGATTTGGAATTTGCGACAGAACGAGCGTTTTACATCGATGAAACGTTGCTGGACGGGCGATTTTGCCGCGCCTAAGGGCTGTTAATGAGAGAAGAAGACGCACCCCCTATCCGATCCGGTTTGCCGGTTGCTTTGGGTGCCTATGTGATTTGGGGGCTGCTGCCGCTCTATCTCATTCTGGTGAAAGCAGTCCCGCCGTTCGAGTTTGTCGGGTGGCGCATTATCTGGACGCTGCCTTTCTGTTTGGTGATTGTTGCGTTTCGTAAACAATGGCCCGATGTGGTTGCCGCGATCAAAGATCGGGCCAGCTTGATGACGCTGTTTGCCAGTGCAATCCTGATCGGGATCAACTGGCTGGTTTATGTCTGGGCTATCCAGAACGGGAATGTCTATGCCGCCAGTCTGGGATATTACATCAACCCGCTGCTAAACGTCCTTCTAGGCACGCTGATCCTGGGCGAGAAATTGAGCAAGCGCCAATGGATCGCCGTGGCACTTGCAGCCACCGGGGTGGCGTTTCTGGCTGCGGGCGCGATCACTACCCTTTGGATCAGCCTGACACTGGCGCTTAGCTTCGGTACCTATGGTCTTCTGCGCAAGCGGGTGAATGTCGGATCGCTGCCAGGGCTTACGATTGAGTCGGCTATCCTGCTTCTCCCGGCGATCGGTATTGCGGCCTACTACGCTGGCCTGCCGCAAGGGTCCGCATTTACCGTTGATGCTCAACTCAGCCTTGCGATTATGCTGGGCGGTGTCCTGACAGCCGTCCCGCTGTTGATGTTCGCCGTAGCGGCGAAGCGGATGGATTACTCAACCTTGGGCTTTATCCAGTTTCTTGCGCCGACCATCGTCTTTCTGCTGGGGCTGTTTGTTTTTGAAGAGGAGCTAAAGCCTGCCCAGCTCGCCTGCTTTACCCTCATCTGGATAGCACTGATCATCTTTGTGTCTGATATGTGGGCAAAGCGAAAACGCTCCGCCCCATTGCCTAAGCGATAGACCACGCAAGCTCGTCTCCGGCGTGGAACGGCACGACGGGCGTTCCGTTCGCATCAATCGTTGCTGGCACGGTCACCGGCTCTTTTCGCAAAGTGACTGATGTCTCGTTTACCGGCAATCCATAGAACCGCGGCCCGTTGAGCGAAGCGAAAGCCTCGAAATGCGCAAGCGCGCCTTCTTCTTCAAAGACGGCAAGGTAGCTTTCCAAGGCATAAGGCGCATTGAAGATGCCTGCGCAGCCGCACGCATTCTCTTTCGCATCCTGCGCGTGCGGTGCGCTGTCTGTACCCAGAAAGTACTTCGGTGATCCCGATGTCGCGGCCTTGCGCAGTGCAAGCCGGTGGGCCTCCCGTTTTGCCACAGGCAGACAATAGGCATGGGGCCGGATCCCGCCGACGAGCATCGCGTTACGGTTGATATGCAAATGCTGAGGTGTAATCGTCGCCCCCACATTATCACCGCAGCTATCAACGAATTCCACCGCATCCGCCGTGGTAATGTGTTCAAACACGATCTTCAGATCCGGGAAATCGCTGACCAGCTTGCGCATATTACGCTCGATGAACTCCTTCTCCCTGTCGAAGATGTCGATATCATGGTCGGTGACTTCACCATGGATCAGCAGCGGCATCCCGATCCGCTGCATCGCCGCGAATACGCCGCTCAGATGCGCGATATCGCTTACCCCATGCGCCGAATTGGTGGTTGCGTTGGCGGGATAGAGCTTTGCCGCTGTAAACACGCCCTCGGCAAAGCCGCGTTCGATTTCAGCAGCGTCTGTCTGGTCCGTCAGATAGCACGTCATTAGCGGCATGAAGTCGATCCCGGCGGGCACAGCAGCCAGAATACGTTCCCGATAGGCTTTGGCCGCCGCCACATCCGTCACAGGCGGGGAAAGGTTGGGCATCACGATAGCGCGGCCGAACTGGCGCGCTGTATATTCGGCAACGCCGGTCAATATGTCTCCGTCACGCAAATGGACGTGCCAATCATCGGGCCGGCGTATCGTAATCTCATTCATAGTAGCGCGCTATTTCCTGACCAGAAACGGAGACATGGACCACATGGACCACCCTCCAGGGAATAAAACTTTCACTCTCCATTAGCGAAAACGTAGGGCAATAAAAGCTGACGCAAAACGGCAAGTGATCAGGCAACGCCATTGCACATTCGCGCAGAGTAGGACAGCCCGTAAGGGACCGGCATGGCATTCGGCTACACATTTAGCGGCCGCCGGTGCGCCCTTGATTTGGACCCGCAAAACGCCACTTTCCTTCTATGACAGCAAAACGCCTTTTCTCTCGCGCAATCATTCGTCTTTCATCGCAGGATGCCGGAGAAGACGTCGCCGCCTTTTTACAAGGTTTGGTCACGAACGATGTGACCGGCGATTTGCCTGTGTGGTCAGCGCTGCTTTCCCCGCAGGGCAAGGCATTGTTTGATTTCATCGTCTGGCCGGGCGCCGAAGGCGACCTGCTGATTGATTGTGAGGCGGAATTCGCGGGCGATCTGGTTAAGCGTCTTTCACTCTACAGATTGCGGCGCAAAATCGAGATCCGCGTCGATGAAACTCTGGGGGTCTTTTGGCAGCCAGACATCCCGGATGGCGGCACAGCCGATCCCCGCCTTACAGCTCTGGGCCATCGCTCTATTGCGCCCGTCCCCACAAATGATGCGAGCACTGATGAAAACGGCGATACGGAATGGCAGCGGCACCGGCTCTCACTAGGTGTGCCTGAAGGCAGCGCAGAGCTGGGTGATATTCTGTGGCTGGAAACCAATGCGGTAGAACTCAACGGCGTCAGTTTTGATAAGGGTTGTTACATCGGTCAGGAAAACACCGCGCGCATGAACTGGCGGCAGAAAGTAAACCGTCGGCTGGTGGTGGTGCCTGCGGACCAATCACAGGAGAAACGGCGGAAGGCTGTTTACCCTGAATTGGGATATGCCGTGGACCATTTGCGCATTGCAGACATTGATCCGGCGGTCGTGCCGGACTGGATGAAATTGTCCGCCGACTAATTCAGTCGCAGCATTCCGGCGGGGATACCGCCTCCATCGAAGCCGTGAGCAATTTTTCCGCACGGTCGCGCGCGGCGCTTTCGGGCAAATTGAGCGCTCTGGCCAGAGCTTTACCCATAAGCGCATCGCCCAAAGCCAGCAGAACAAGTGTCAGAGTTTCCTCATGGATGCGCATGACATCGGCGTGCGATTCGGCTTCTTCCGGTGCGATCTCGTCCACCAGCTCGTGAATTGTCTCAATGATCGGATCCAGCGCGTCCTCGTTCCCGGTTAGCAGCATCCAGCCGGCCAGCGCGCCGGCGCCTTCTTTGTCAAACGCATCGAATGTCAGATCGACAACTTCACGCGGGCTACCCAAACCGGCCCGGCTGGCCTGAACCGCATCCTTGATGGTTTCACAGACGGTTTTCGCCAAATGTTCGGCCAGTGCTTTCTGCAAACCCGAAGCTGACCCGAAATGGTGCAGCAGGTTGGCGTGTGTACGCCCTACCCTTGCAGAAACGGCTTTTAACGTCACAGATTGCGGACCGGTTTCGATAAGTAAAAGCCGCGCCGCTTCTAACGCAGAACTGCGCGACTCTTCGGGACTTAATCTTTTGCGAGTTGCCATTAACACTTATGCCTAGTAGATTCTTAACATGAACAAGCAGACCACGATCGATCTAAAGCGGGCCGAGGCGCTCGACAAGGCACACGATAACGGCTTTACAGCTATTGATAGTGCCACCCCTGCAGAACACGAACTGATTGTCCGTGATCAACGGTTCAACCGCAAACACAAGACCCCTCGGTGGTGGCACTCCAATGACCCCGTGGCAACCGCTTGGTACAATTCCGTGTCTGCCAGCCTGCCGCGCGGCGAAGCGTTTTTCATCGACACAATGCGGATGTTCCGTGACCAAGTGCCGCCAAAAATTGCCGCAGAGATGAAGGCCTTCACGACGCAGGAGATTAATCACACGCGTGAGCACGTGGCGTTTAACCGGCTGGTATCGGATCACGGCTATAATGTGGAAAGCATCGATCAGGGTATCCAGGCGATGCTGGAGCTGACCGAAGGTCGCCCGAAAGAATTCAATCTGGCAATCACTATCGCGCTTGAACATTTCGCCGCGATTATCAGCCATCATTTGCTGTCCGATCCGCGTTATCTGGAAGGCGCAGATCCCGTAGCCGCCGACATCTGGCGCTGGCATGCGACAGAGGAGATCGAGCATAAGGGCATCACGTATGATGTCTGGCTCCACGCAACTAAGGATTGGAGCCGGTGGAAACGGTACCGGGTAAAAACGCTGATCGCGATGCTCATCACACGCAAATATTTTGGCAACCGTATCCGCGATGCAATTGGCTTGCTGGAACAGGACGGGTTCAGCCGCCGCAAAGCGAAATGGAAACTATACGCGTTTCTGTGGTGGAAACCGGGAATGATGCGGCGGATGTTTTTCGAATGGGCGAAAATACTGATGCCCGGCTTCCATCCCTGGAATCTGGACGACCGGGCGCTGATCAACTTGCCTGACAGCCCTTATGCAGATGCCGCCCTGCCCGCAGAATAGTACACACCTCTGGCAGTCAAAACCTTATTGACATTAATGTAAGTAGTGGCTACTGACATTGATGTTAGTAAGCAATGGAGCCTGCCGTGAACGCACCTACCCAGATTGATCTAGACCGCCGCGCCGCTGCGCCAACGCCCGATGATCTTGATATTATCGTTCGGGACGAACGGTTTAACCGCGAAAACTCGCCAAAGCGTTGGTGGGCGGGTGATGCGTTTGGGACCGCCTGGCACAACGCTTTATCTGCGACATTCCCGCGCGGTGAAGCATTCTTTATCGAATCTGTGAAGGCTCACCGCGAAGGCGCTGATCCGAAACTGGCGGAAGAAATTCGTGCTTTCGTGAAACAGGAAATCAATCACACCCGCGAACATATTGCGTTCAATCGGCTTGCGGCGGATTCGGGCTATGACATCGCGGCGATCGACCAGCGCGTCAAAGAAATGCTGGAGCTGACGAAGGGCCGCCCGCCAATTGCCAATCTTGCAGTGACCATGGCGCTGGAACATTACACCGCCATGATGGCCCACGAATTCCTGGCAAATCCAAAGCATTTCGAGAATGCCGATGCTGAAGTGCGCGATATGTGGCGCTGGCACGCAGTGGAGGAAGTGGAGCATAAGGGCGTTGCGTTCGACACTTGGATCCACGCGACCAAAGACTGGACCGAGTGGCAAAAGTGGAAAGTGCGCAGCCTAGTGATGGTCACCGTGACTGGCCGCTTTTTCAAAAACCGCTGGACCGATTCGATAAATCTGCTCGCTCAGGACGGTATTACCGGCTGGAAGGCGCGCTGGGGACTATTCAAATACCTTACGGTCTCGCCCGGCGTGGTTCGCCGCATATTCCCGGCATGGCTGTCCTATTTCAAGCCCAGCTTCCATCCTTGGGATCACGATGATCGCGAACTGATCCAAAAGTATGAAGGTGAATTTAGCGACGCTTTGATGCCTGCCGAATAAGCAACCGCCAAACCGTAAAGTAAAGGCCCCGCTTGCCAGCGGGGCCTTTTTGGCCGGATATCTTCGACTTTGCCAATCTACCGTCAGGCTACATTCCGGTAGTTCGTTTCCGCCGCGCACAAGTTCATTTCATACGCCGCCGCATCCACCGGCGTGCCGCGCGCCAGACAGTCAAGCTTTTCCGTGCTTCCGGTCGGCAGAAAACCGATCTTACGCAAAACCTTTCCGGACGCAGGGTTGTCGAGATAATGGCTGGCGCGGACCCGGGAATATCCCATCATCCGGGCAATCTCGGCTGCCCCGCGGCCTGCCTCTGTGGCATAGCCTTGTCCCCAATATTTGCGGGCGATCCAGTATCCCATCTCGATCTCATCGCCGTGTCTGTCGAGCCCGATACAGCCGATCAACTCCGCCTTGCCGGCCAGAGTAATCATAAAGCGCGGGCTAGACGGATCGTGCGGCAGCTCGGCGAAGTAGCGTGCATCGTCGGGTGAATAGGGCCACGGCGCGCGCGCTAGATTGCGCACGACCTGCTCGTCGGCAATTCCCTGATAAATGGCTTCCCAGTCTTCGGGCCACGCAGGCCGCAGAAACAGCCTTCTGGTAAGATGGAACATGGGTCTTCTCCTCTTGCCCCGCAGCGCCGCCCTTAGGCACGATACGTGACACTCTTATTGCACCGGCTTCGCATTTTCCGGCGCTGTGGGAGGGAGATACAACAAGAGGGAAATCGGATGACCCGATCTCCCTCTGGAGTTGCCGATAATGTTCGGCGGATCATCCTGATGGATGATCCTGTTAATGAATCATCCGGTTATTCGGCGGCTTCGGCCATCATGTCCACGGACACATATTTGCGGCCCTGTTTTCCGCCATGAAAGCGCACTCGGCCGCCTTCTAGCGCGAATAGGGTGTGGTCCTTGCCCATGCCGACATTGGCACCGGGATAGAACTTCGTACCGCGCTGGCGCACGATAATGTTGCCCGGAATGACTTCCTGGCTACCGAATTTTTTCACACCAAGGCGGCGGCCTGCTGAATCGCGACCGTTATTGGATGAACCACCTGCTTTTTTATGTGCCATTGTCTCTTACTCTTTCGAAACTTGTCTTAGTCTGCTTTTTTCTTAGCAGGTGCCTTTTTGGCAGCGGTTTTCTTAGCGGCTGGCTTCTTCGCAGGAGCTTTCTCAGCATCAGCCTTCTTGGGCGCTGCCTTTTTGGCCGGAGCTTTCTTCGCAGGCGCTTTTGTCTCTTCAGCAGCTT
>JAHDBR010000010.1:0-27131 GCA_020630295.1 Sphingomonadaceae bacterium | reverse complement strand
GCTGCCTTTTTGGCCGGAGCTTTCTTCGCAGGCGCTTTTGTCTCTTCAGCAGCTTCCTTCTTAGGAGCAGCTTTCTTAGCGGCCTTCTTGCCTTCACCCACATCCATAATGCGCAGCAGCGTCATGGACTGACGGTGACCGGCTTTACGGCGGTAATTATGGCGGCGACGCTTTTTGAAAACGACGACCTTTTCGCTGCGGGCTTGTGCGATAATTTCAGCCGAAACCGAAACTTTCGAAGCGTCAGCGATCGAATCGCCTTCACCAGCCAGAAGTACGTCACCCAAAGTAACGGTATCACCGGCTTCACCAGCCAGCTTCTCAACTGCGATCTTGTCTCCTGCGGCAACTCGGTATTGCTTGCCGCCAGTGCGCACTACTGCGAACATGGTCATGTCACTTTCAATTTTATCTGCTGTGCCATTTTCATTGTAAAAATGGCGCGCCCGATGCACCGCCCATAAGGCAGTTCGCCGGAAAGAACGGTCCCGTTAAGGGATCACCTGCATCAAGTCAACGTTTTCCCGCGCGGTTTTATAGGTTTTATCACGCCCCTCGGCACAGATGCGGCGAGAACGCTGGATTGCGCGCGCTGGCGTGCTAATAATGGATTATGCACCAGAGAGAAACTCTACGAACCCGGCTAATCGCCGCCGCCGTGTCGACCTTTTTACTGGGCGGCTGTGCGTCCAGCGGCGATCGCTATCCTTCGCTTGAGATACGCGATGTCGAGCGCGTTTCTGGCCAGTTCGCAAGCACGGCTGGCGCGGTCCAACCACCTGCACCTATTTCTCAGGATACCGTCAGACGCCTTGCGGATATCACTGCAAGCGCGCGCGAATCGCACGCCGCATTTAACCGCGCCACACCGGGCGCGCGCCGGATCGTAAACAGCGCCGCTTCCGCAGCCGTAACGTCTGACCGCTGGGCCAGTGCGCAGGTTGCATTGGGCGATCTTGATTCGAAGCGCAGCCTGACGGCGGTATCGCTTGGCGATCTGGACATATTGTTCGCCAATGCCGCGATTGATCTGGCTGCACGTCCGGAAATTTCCGAAGCCCGCGCCGAAGTGGCCAGAATGGTGGCAGATGAAGATGTGGTTCTGGCCGAACTGCGCCAAAGGCTTCGCAGGTGAGCTTGGCCTGCGCCTCCTGCCCGGTACGTGACAGCGCAGCCTGTTCGGTTCTGGAGCATGAAGAAAGGGAGGCGTTAGCCCGCGCTGGCCGGACACGGTTTCTAAAACGCGGCGAGACATTGTTTCGCGCAGGTGACACAGAAACATCGTGCGCGACCCTGCTTACCGGTGCCCTGAAAGTCACCAGCTACGCTGATGACGGGACAGAACGCATTCTGGCGCTGATCCATCCTTCGGGCTTTGTCGGCGAGTTATTCAGGCCGTTTTCCGACTATGATGTGGTGGCGTTGGGCGATTGCGAACTATGCGTGTTTTCGCAGCGGGATATGGAAAGCGCACTGAAGCAGTATCCCGCTTTAACAGAGGCACTGTTCCGGCGCGCGCAGGAAGATTTGCACAATTCGCGCGAATTGCTGGCACTGACGGCCAACCGTAGCGCCAAGGATCGCGTCAGCGCCTTCATCATGTCATTGGCGCATGCAGCCAGCAACTCGCCCTGCCATCCCTCGTCCGCGTTCGATATGCCCCTGACGCGCGGAGAAATTGCAAACCTTCTTGGACTGACAATCGAAACGGTTAGCAGGCAATTATCCGCTTTAGAAAAAGACGGCATTATCCTGCGCAAAGGGTCACGCGGGATCGAATTACTCGACCCCGCGCGGCTGCACCTTGTGAACGACTAACCCTCCCAGTCACGCGGTCGCTACACCAGCGCAGCAATCGTGATTGTGACCATCCCCCAGATCACAATCAGAACAGGCAAAATCAGCATTTGAACAACGGCGTCCTTCATCGGCAGTCGCCCTGTATGGGTCATAATTCCGCGCGCCTTGAATTCGCTCCAGCGCAGAATTTTTGCCTTGGCTGCAGGATCTGTTTTCACAAATAGTGCTGCGATACCGAAGAAGCCGGTTAGAAATACGATGAATATTGCCATCGGCACGATGAGCCCGGGTGACGAAAAGCCGGCAGCCATCAACCCGACAAATCCGAAATACAGCGCTGCTGTCACAGCATACAGGCCAGTCGGCAGGTTGAAGCTGCGATCGGCTTCGGGGGCGAGTGTCAGCTGCGCGCTTACAGTCGCTTGGTCGGCAATAACTTCACGGGTCAGATGCTTGGACATAGTATGCTCCTTCGTTTCGAGGAGCTATCTGGACCGCTCAACACGCAAATGATTTGATCTGGATCAAACTTTGCGAATTATTTCCATCTCTTCAGATCGGCATGGTCTTGTGCGCGCGGTTCGATCCAATGCCAATCGTCACCGCGCAATTCACGCTTCCAGAACCAGGCGGCGCTTTTCAGATGGTCCATGCAGTAATCTACAGCCTCAAAACTGCCACGGCGGTGAGGCGCGGCGGCGGAAACGCACACAATCGGTTCGCCCGGGCACATCCGGCCGACCCGGTGCAGCATCAGCAGGCCTGACAGGTCGAACCGCTCTATCGCCCGACTGGCAATCTCCTGCATTCCCGGCAGAGTAAGCGGTTCATAATGTGACAATTCCAGCGCTTGCACGCCGCCCTCGCCGCGAACCTGACCGACGAAACTGCACAGGCCCCCAGCCAGTTTATGCCGAACCGAGAATTCTGCGTTGACAGAGTGCGGGTCAAAGGCCGTGTGAAGCAGCTGCACGTCGCGCATTGGTCAGCCGCCGCTCACGGGCGGCAGCACCGCAACTTCATCGCCGTCAACGGCCTGTAGGTCCGCCTTATGCACCAAGACTTTGCCCGCGCAGGCGATTCTGACTCGGTCGCTTTCAAGCTGCGCCTTCATCTCAGGAGAAACAATGTCCAGAAGCCGTGTCCAATCCAATGGCGCGGTAACAGTTAGCTCATTCCGCCCGTTTAGGTCGGCTAAGGGGCCAAGAAACAGGATGCGGACCCCCACCCTATCCTCCTGTCATCGACATATGGCGCGTCAAAGCGGGCTTCGTCGGCCCGTCACCAATCGCGAAGTGATGGCGCTCCGGCTTGATGCGCATCGCCTGATCCAGCGCGGCATTGAGTGCCATTGCAGGCTTATCCGACCGGACGGCAGCCCGCAGATCGACCTGCTGCGTGCCGCCGAGACATGGGTATAGCTGCCCCGTCGCCGTCACTCTGATCCGGTTACATCCAGCGCAAAAGTTGTTCGTTAGCGGGCTGATCAAACCAAGCACGCCGCCGGTTTCCGCAACCCTAAAATAACGCGCAGGCCCGCCGGTCTTTCTTGTCAAAGGTTCAAGGTACCACATCGTCCGAAGGCGATCAGCAACTGTATCAAGCCGGAGGAAACGATCGCTACGCTCTTCATCCACCGTCCCAAGCGGCATCGTCTCGATCAACGTTACCTCGCAGTCGCGATTGTGGGCCCACGAGATAATATCCGGCAGCTCGAACTCGTTCACCCCTTTCAGCGCAACCGTGTTTAATTTCACCTTCAGCCCGGCCTGTTGCGCTGCATCAATGCCGCGCAGAACATCGGTGAGCCGGTCTCGGCGGGTAAGCGCGGCGAACGTGTCTGGCTGTAAAGTATCCAGCGATATATTGACGCGCCGAATACCCGCATCGAACAGCGCGGCGGCATATTGGTCAAGCTGGGTCCCATTGGTTGTCAGGGTCAGCTCATCCAGTTCCCCGCCAATATGCGCACCCAGCCTGTTAATCAGCGAAATCACATCGCGCCGGACCAGTGGCTCGCCGCCGGTCAGACGGATTTTTGTAATGCCGCGATCCATAAATCCGCAGGCGAGATCATAGAGTTCTTCCAGACTCAGAACCTCTGACTTAGGCAGAAATGTCATCCGCTCGGGCATACAATAGGTACATCGCAAGTCGCAGCGATCTGTGACAGAAAGACGCAGATAGCTAATCGACCGGTTAAAGCCGTCGATTAGAGGCGCGCCGTTAATCGTCATCGGTCAAAGACAGATATTGCCCGGTCATCGCCGCCGACCGGGCCAGAAACTTGACCGTTTGCTGCACAGAATGGTCCGAACCCGCACTCAGCATATTCACTCTTTTAGGGGCAAACTGCCGCGCCAGATCCCTGACGCAGGCAAGCCGCCAGTCGCGGTGATCATAGGCTGCTTGCGGAAGCACAATCGCAATTGCATCGGCGTTTTTCAAACGGGCCGACACCTCTGGCAAATGGTCGCTGTAAAATTGCGCCGCTGCTGCAAGCGGGGCGTCCGAAAGTTCAGCGATCCGGTATATTTCCACGAAGGCTACTTCCGTTCCCGCGTCATTGTAATGCCGATTTTCTCATTACCCTCGGCAATGGCCAGTTTGACGATTTTTACCGTAATCGCTTCGATCCGGTCATCCTGCGTTAGCAGGGTATCGCAAATGTGATCGGCCACGGCTTCGATCAGTTTGAAGTGGACATCCTTTGGAAGCGCTTCACCTGCTGCAAATTTCAGGTCCATGTAATTCTTGCTGGCTTCAAGCGGAGTATCGGGATGATAGCGATCCGCGATTTTCATCTTCGCCTGAATGGTTATCCGCAGCGGTTGCGGCTTGCCCGTTTCCTCCGAATATATGCCGGTCAGGACATCATACTCAAAATCGGCAACTTCAAGGATCAGCGAATCGGCCATAATGTCTCTTAGCTTGGATTGGACCAACGTGCGAAAATTGCGGTCGGCAAGAGACGGCCATTGGCGCCTTCTTCCTGAACCGCCAGATCGCCATGTTCGATAATTCCGGGCAGACCGGCGAATATTTCGTCCATCAGGCCCGCCAGAGCAAGGCTGGACATACGCACTGCATAGACTGTCAGGAACAGAAACTTGCTATCGGAATCCAGCAATTGCCGGCAGTCTGAGACAAGGTCGGGCAGGCCTTCTTCAAGCCGCCATGTTTCGCTTTTCGGACCCCTGCCGAATTTCGGCGGGTCCAGAATTATCCCGTCATAGCGGCGGCCCCGGCGCACTTCGCGGGCGGTGAATTTCGCAGCATCATCAATGAGCCAGCGGATCGGGCGGTCTTCCATTCCTGCCAAAGCGGCATTCTCTCGCGCCTGCGCAACCGATTTTTTGGAAGCATCCACATGGGTTACCTTGCCCGATTGTGACAGGGCCAATGAACCCACGCCCGTATAACCAAACAGATTGAGCGTTTCCGCATCGGTCGTGCCATTTAGCTGCAACCGCATCCAATCCCAAACGGGTGCCATATCGGGGAAAAAGCCGAGGTGACGAAACGGCGTGCATTGCGCCGTAAAGCCGACTTCGCGCCAGTTCAGCGGCCACCCGGCCTCTGGCACAGGCTTGCTATGATGCCAGCGTCCTCCGCCATCCTCGTCGGAACCGGGAATGAATTCGCCATGCGCATCCCAAGCGGCAGAGCGCGGTGCCCACATGGCCTGCGGCTCCGGACGGATGAAGCGGTATTCGCCATAGCGTTCAAGTTTGCGGCCATGGCCGCTATCCACCAAGCCGTAATCTTCCCAGCACTCTCCAGCCAGGATCGCGGGTTCTCTGCGCAGTTCAGCCATTGGAGCACTCTGTCGCGTGATCTCTGACATAGGCAGAGATAGCTTCGTAATCGCCGCTGAGATCGGCGTAGCGTTCTTCGCGGGCGAACAGGTCCCCTACTCTAGCCGGCAGAGACGGACGTAGCCCCGTGGCGCGCTCTACCGCATCGCGGAACTTTGCGGGATGCGCCGTCGCAAGTGTCACTACCGGAACGTCGGAACCTAGTCCCGAGTTGCGCGCCGCGTGCAGACCGATGGCCGTGTGCGGGTCAACAATTTCTCCGCAGGAATCGCTGGCCCACCGCATTGCAGCAGACATCTGGTCCGCATCAGCGCGTTCGCTGGTAAACAGGCCCGACGCGCCTTGCCGCTGCGCATTGGTAAGTTGCATCGATTTGCTGCCTTCAAAGCCGCGCATCTGATCAGCCAGAGCCATTCCGTCGCGGCCGCCGCAATCGAACAGCAGACGCTCAAAGTTAGAGCTAACCTGAATATCCATCGAAGGGGCAGCAGTGGGCGTGACCTCGCCTGCGGAATAATCGCCGTTACTCAGCGCGCGGTGGAGAATATCATTCACATTCGTCGCCACTATCAGACGTTCGATCGGCAGCCCCATCTGTGCCGCCACGTAACCGGCAAACACATCTCCGAAATTGCCAGTGGGGACGGAGAATGCCACTTTCCGCTTTGGCGCGCCAAGCTGCAATGCCGCGGCAAAGTAATACACAATCTGCGCCATCAGACGGGCCCAGTTGATCGAATTTACGGCAGTTATCCGGTAGCGGCCATTCATTGCCGCATCGCCGAACATACGTTTCACTGTGGCCTGCGCATCGTCAAAGCTGCCGTCGATCGCGATATTATAGACATTAGGTGCCAGCACAGTGGTCATCTGGCGGCGCTGCACATCGCTTACCCTGCCATTGGGGTGGAGCATGAATATGTCGATACGCTCGCGTCCGGCCACCGCGTCAATTGCGGCGGAGCCTGTGTCCCCGCTGGTCGCGCCGACAATGGTCAGATGATCGTCAGACCGTGCCAGAAACGTCTCGAACAATAGGCCGAGCATCTGCAAAGCTACATCTTTGAACGCCAAGGTCGGGCCGTGAAACAGCTCCAGCAGCCAGTTCTGCTCGTCAAATTGCTTCAGCGGAGTAACCGCCGCATGCGCAAACCGGCCATAAGCGGTATCGCAAAGCTCGCGCAATTTATCTTGTGACAGCGAATTTCCGACGAACGGTGTCATGATCCGCGCGGCCAGTTCGGCATAGGGCAAGCCGGCCATACTGGCTATCTCGTTTTCGGAGAAGCGCGGCCATTCCTGCGGGATATACAGGCCGCCATCGCTAGCCAGCCCCGCGAGCGTGACGCCTTCAAAATCGAGCGCCGGTGCGCTGCCGCGTGTAGAAACATATTGCATAGTAATGCGCGGTTAGCCCGCTGCCGCATTCTGGGCAAGCGATGCAGGCTTTACCCGTTCAAAGATCAACTCTCGTCCGGCCGGCGGCGGGTCCTAGACCTGAGTGCGATGAAGTAAATCACCAATGCCGTCAGCGCGAAAAAGAACCACTGCCCCGCATAGGCAAGGTGGTTATTTGGAAGATCAGCCGGATCGGGCTTTGCCAGCGGCCCCAGATCAGCCAGCGGCGGATCGGCAACGATTTTCCCGCCGGGTGCTAGAATGCCGGTTACTTCGCCGCCGGTATATACAGGCGGTGAAGGCGCACGCGACCAGCCAAGCGCCACCTCGAACGAACCGATGCCCTCTGTCCGGCACTGCGCGATCTGCGCCCAGCCCTTCGCTCCCACAGCATTGGTGCCTGCGCGTCCGCTAATCTCTTCAACTGTCTCGCATGATGCCGATACGGAGCGATAGAGATTGGCCTCCAATGCGTCCGCACCAAGTGGATATGCGATAGGCGTTCCTGCGCGATCGGTCGCCTGATACCGCTCCAACAGGGCGTTTTTTTCATCCGCGCGGCCCAGCTGCCAGAATCCCAGCATTACCATGATTATCGCAGCGGCGATCACGATCAGCGTCGCGATGACAGGGATGGAACGAATATTCATTTCTTGCGCCCAGCCTCTCCAGCATCGCGGCTGAATTCCGCATATAGAAGTGCTGCCTTGGCCGCCCGCAAGCCGAAGATCACCGCGGCAAAGGTTAGCGGAATCCACAGCAGAGCATGAACCCAGAATGGCGGGGCAAAGGACACCTCCAGCCAAAGAGCCAGCCCTACGATTAAGGCGCCAATAATCAGGGTCAGAAATCCCGCAGGCCCGTCACCCACATTGAATGCCGAATAGTTCAGCCCGCACTTCCCGCATTTGGGTGCAAATTGCGCGAAGCCATCAAACAGGGTCTTCTCCGCGCATCGCGGACACAAACCGAAAAGGGCAGCCGCGGCGATACCGGGCTGCCCATTTTCTGTTTCGGAATTTTCCGGTTTCATCAGTGGATCGGTGCGCCCCAACCGCCCCAGACATAAACGGCGATGAACAGGAACAACCAAACAACGTCCACAAAGTGCCAATACCATGCAGCAGCTTCAAAACCGAAATGCTGACGCGGTGTGAAGTGACCTTTATACGTACGGAACAAACACACGGCGAGGAAGATGGTGCCGATCAGAACGTGGAAGCCGTGGAAACCGGTCGCCATGTAGAATGCCGAGCTGTAATTGCTTTGACCGAAACCAAATGCACCAAGCGCGTGGCTATATTCGTAAGCCTGGATGCAGGTGAACAATACGCCGAGCGCGATTGTGGCCCACAGGCCTTTCTTCAAGCCGTCACGGTCACCATGGATCAGCGAGTGGTGTGCCCATGTCACGGTGGTACCCGAACACAGCAGAATCAGCGTGTTCAAAAGCGGAAGATCGAATGCGTCGAGAACTTCCAGACCTTTTGGCGGCCATTGTGCAATTGCGGCTGCGCCTTCCTGACCGAAGCGCGAGATAACCGCACCATCCACATATTCAATCGGTTCCGGAAATAGTGAAAAGTCGAACCAGCTCCAGAACCAGCCAACGAAGAACATCACCTCGGAAGCGATGAAAAGAATCATACCGTAACGCATATGCAGCTGGACAACCGGCGTATGATCGCCGCTTTCCGCTTCACGCACGATGTTGCTGAACCAGCTGAAGAAGGTGGCGATCAAACCGGCGATACCAAGACCAAGCACCAGATGGGCATTGGCCATCTCGTGCATATAGAACACCATGCCGGTGGTGAATGTCAGCGCAGAAATCGAACCGATAAGCGGCCAGATATCCGGTGCCAAAATGTGATAATCGTGGTTTTTCGTGCCAGCCATGAAAATTCTCGTCCTGTCAGTGCGATTGCGCTGAGATAATTGAACTTACCTTACACCAGTGCCCTTAATCTGCTGCGCGCCGCAGGTCCAGCCTTAGGAAGCGGGTTTTTCCGCGTCTTCGTTAGCTTTGTGGAAGGTGTAACTCAAAGTGATCTGCTCTACATCCTTGGCATTCTCGTCATTGAGAATTGCGGGATCAATGTAATACAAAACCGGCATGCGGATTTCTTCGCCCGGCTGCAGCGTTTGCTCGGTGAAACAGAAACACTGGATCTTGTTGAAATAGATACCGGTCTGCTCGGGTTCGACATTGAATGTAGCGGTGCCGGTAATCGGCACGTCGCTGTCATTACGCGCCGTATAAAACGCAATATCGCGCTGCCCGATCTGAACCGTATCTGTCACTTGGATGGGTTTGAACGACCACGGCATATCTCGTGCTGTAGACGCATCGAAGCGGACAGAAATCGGCTTGGAGCCGGCGCTTCGCGCCATGCGCAATGCGATATCCGCATCCGCTTCGGTCGCCTGCTGCGTTGTGCCGCCAAAACCGGTGACACGGCAGAAAAGTTCGTACAGCGGGACCGCCGCATACCCCATGCCCAACATGGCCAAGGCACCCAAGAATGCCATGATGCCGACCTTGATGTTCTTCTGTTCAAGGGCAACGTTCGACATGATTAGTCTCCCATTCTGACGATGGTGATCGCGTAAAACAGCACGACGAAAAACAGCAACACGCCGCCGACAACCCAGTTGCGGCTTTTACGGCGGCGTTCGATTTCGGTTTGTTCTTCGGGGGTCATACAATCCATCCCTGATAAAATGCCACACGGTCCGCCACCAATGCAGCGAACAGGGCAAACAGATAAATGATACTGAAAGCGAATAGCCGCTTTTCAGGCTTCATCGCGTCTTCTTCGGCCGAGCGCCGGAAACTAACCGGAACCGCAAGCGCAAGAAAGAATAGAGACAATGCCAGAGCGATGACGCCGTAAAGCGCCGTCGTTTCGCCAATGAACCACGGGGCTGCGGCCAACGGAACCAGGATCACACTGTAGACAAATATCTGTTTACGCGTGCTGGCCTCGCCCTTCACCACCGGCATCATTGGGATGCCAACCTTCGCATAATCGCTCTGCACGAACAGAGCGAGCGCCCAGAAATGCGGCGGGGTCCACATGAAGATGATCGCAAACAGCAATATCGGCATTGCGGTAATGTCACCGGTGACGGCAACCCAGCCAATCATTGGCGGGAATGCGCCAGCTCCGCCGCCGATCACGATATTTTGCGGCGTGCGCGGCTTCAGCCATATTGTGTAGACAACGGCGTAATAGACAATCGACACCGCCAAGATGGCAGCCGCCAACCAGCCAACCGCCAGTCCCATGATGCCCACCGAAGCAGCCGAGATCAAAATGCCGAAATTGCGCGCATCGTCAGGCTGCAATCTACCGGCGGGCAATGGACGTGACGCGGTGCGCTTCATCCCTGCATCCAGATCCGCTTCCCACCATTGATTGAGCGCGGCAGCACCGCCTGCGCCGATAGCGATGCAGAAGATTGCGGTGAAGCCGATAACCGGATGGATGCTTCCCGGCGCAGCAAGCAAACCGCACAGGCCGGTAAAAATGACCAATGTCATGACGCGCGGCTTGGTCAGCGCGAAGAAATCACGCCAATCCGCAGGAAGCGTCTGGGCCGGAGCCGCCGCCGAAGGTGGTGGAACTGCTGACATTGGTTAAATCATTCGCCGGTACGGCTATCGCTCCTAAAAAGGGGGGCACGCCGTATCCGGCGCGCCCCTCCCCATGTTTCAAATTCCCGCGGCCTTCCCCGGCCGCTCCGCAGCGCTCTTACGCTGTTGCCGGACGGTGATCGTGATAATCGTGGTGATCTTCGATTACCGGGAGAGTTTCGAACTGGTGGTACGGAGGAGGTGACGACAGCGTCCACTCCAGCGTTGTTGCGCCTTCACCCCATGGATTATCGCCTGCTTTCTTGCCGGCCATGAAGGCATAGGCAAGGTTGACGAAGAAGATCAGCATCGAGCCGGCCATAATGATGTAGCCGAAGGACGATACTTCATTCCAGAAGGTATACGCCTCTGTGTAGTCAGGATAGCGGCGCGGCATACCTTGAATACCCAGGAAGTGTTGCGGGAAGAAGATCACGTTCACGCCGATGAAGAACACCCAGAAGTGCAGGTGCGAGAGGAACTCGCTGTGCATCCGGCCGCTCATCTTGGGGAACCAGTAGTAGAAACCGGCAAATAGCGAGAACACGGCACCCATCGACAGAACATAGTGGAAGTGAGCCACCACATAATATGTATCGTGCAGTGCATCGTCGATGCCGCCATTGGCAAGAACCACACCGGTCACACCGCCAACGGTGAACAGGAAGATAAAGCCAAGCGCCCAGACCATCGGTGATTTGAACTCAAGCGAACCGCCCCACATGGTGGCAACCCAGCTGAAGATTTTCACGCCCGTTGGAACCGCGATGACCATGGTCGCTGCGGTGAAGTACATCTTCGTATTCACGTCGAGACCGACGGTATACATGTGGTGCGCCCACACGATGAATCCGACCACACCGATGGCAACCATCGCATAGGCCATGCCCAGATAACCGAACACTGGCTTGCGGCTGAAAGTTGCCACGATCTGCGAAATCATGCCGAAGCCCGGCAGGATCATAATGTACACTTCAGGGTGACCGAAGAACCAGAACAAGTGCTGGTACAGAACCGGATCACCGCCGCCCGCAGGGTCGAAGAAAGTGGTTCCGAAGTTACGGTCTGTCAGCAGCATTGTAATCGCAGCTGCGAGCACCGGAAGTGCCAGAAGTAGCAGGAATGCGGTCACCAGAACCGACCACACAAACAGCGGCATTTTATGCAGGGTCATGCCCGGCGCACGCATATTGAAGATGGTGGTGATGAAGTTGGTCGCGCCAAGGATCGAACCAGCGCCTGCCAAGTGGAGCGAGAAGATCGCGAAGTCCACCGCCGGACCTGCGGAACCGCTTGTAGAAAGCGGCGCATACACAGTCCAACCCGTACCCGCACCGTTACCGGTGCCGCCCGGCACAAACATCGAGAAAAGCAGGCTTATAAAACCAACAACCGTTAGCCAGAACGAAATATTGTTCATCCGCGGGAACGCCATATCAGGCGCACCGATCATCAAAGGAACAAACCAGTTACCAAAACCGCCGATCATGGCCGGCATAACCATGAAGAACACCATGATCAGGCCGTGCGCTGTGATCAGCACGTTCCACATATGCAGATTCTGGTCGAAAGCAGCTTCGCCTCCCATCATCTGAACCACGCTGCCCAGCACCTGAATGCCTGGCTCGGCAAGTTCCGCACGCATGACACCAGAAATGGCGCCGCCGATGATACCCGCGATAATCGCGAAAATCAGATAGAGCGTACCAATGTCCTTGTGGTTGGTAGACATGAACCAACGCGCGAAGAAACCGGGCTTGTGATCTGCATCATGCCCGTGATCTTCGCTATGGACCGGGAAATTTTCGGCGGTTGTTGCCATGGTTTTTCTCTAGCCTGTTCTTTGTTCTAATCGTTTATTCTGCGGCTGCTTCAGCAGCTTCGGCTTCTTCAACTGCCGCTTCATCGCCAGCTTCTGCAGCATCGGCTGCCGATTCTGCGTCTTCCGCAGCTTCTTCAGCAGCTTCGCCCACAGTGCCGCCCGGCTGGGTCAGAACCCACGCTTCCCACTCGTCACGCGGAAGCGCCTCGACGGCGATAGGCATATAACCGTGCCGCGCGCCGCAAAGTTCCGAACACTGCCCGTAATAGATGCCTGGCTCTTTAATCGTCAGCAAACGCTCGTTCAGACGCCCGGGCACCGCATCGATCTTGAACCATAGCGACGGGACAGCAAATGCGTGAATTACGTCCGCAGCAGTGGTCTGGATACGCAGCGGCGTATTCGCAGGAACCACCATCCGGTTGTCGACCGCGAGCTGCGCAGGAAGACCCGCCGCAATGGCATCATCTTCCGGCAGCATATTCGAAATCACTTCGAACCCGCCATTATCGGGATATTCATAACCCCAGTACCACTGATAACCGATTGCCTTGATAGTCACGGCATCTTCCGGCGGAGTTTCATACTGGCGCGCCAGCAGCGTGATGGAAGGAACCGCAATACCAACCAAAATCAATACCGGGACCAGCGTCCACACGACTTCGATGAAGGTATTGTGCGTTGTTTTCGAAGGTTCGGGATTGGCTTTCCGGCGATACCGGACCACCACAAACAGGATCAGGCCCAAAACAAACAGGCTGATGGCCGTAATGATCGGCATCAGCAGATATGTGTGCATCTTATACGCAAACTCGCCATCGTCCGTATATTGATCCTGAAAATCAATCGAAGCCCATGCATCGTCTTCAAACGAAGTCGGCTGACCTTTGATCATTTCCGGGCCCATAGGCGTGTAGCCGGAGCTTTCCGAAGTCGCAGCCGCACCGGATTCCTCAGCAACCGCCTCTACAGCAGCTTCTGGAGCCGAGTCTGCGGCAGCATCCTGAGCAGCAACCATTTGCGGTGCCAAAGCAAGAATCGCTGCAGCCCACAGCGTTGTTACAGTCCGAAGAGCCCCTTTGGGCCAGTCACCGAAAGTCATTATATAAAGACGCTTTCTGTTGCCTAAATCGGCACTGCCACACGCAGCCCCGAAACATCCCCATTGGGGACAATTCTGCTGCGCCTATACGCATGGTTGCCCGCTGTCTCAAGCGCTTCTAGGAGAAAAATCCGCAATCAATGTTGCCTGACAAGCAACCAACACAGGATTTACCGGTAAATTAGCATGACAGAAGACGACGTTCTCTCCGAATTCCGCGCCAGCGAAGCCCTGCTTGAGGGGCATTTCAAACTGTCTTCGGGAAAGCATAGCGGACATTATCTGCAATGCGCCCGCGTCCTGATGGACCCGCAACGCGCGGCGCGACTCGCCTCCGCTTTGTCGGACAAGCTGCCTGATGAATTGCGGGCCGCTATCGACACAGTGGTTTCGCCTGCGATGGGCGGAATCATAATCGGTCACGAAATGGGCCGCGCGCTGGGAAAAGAGGCAATGTTTCTGGAACGCCCTGACGGAACATTCGGCTTCCGCCGCGGTTTCGGCCTCAAAGCTGGGGAAAAAGTGATTGTGGTCGAAGACGTTGTCACCACAGGCCTGTCGTCAAAAGAAGCGATGAAAGCCGTGGAAGAAGCCGGCGGAGAAGTTCTGGCGCTGGTATCCATCGTCAACCGTACGGGCGGAGATGTCACTTTTGACGTGCCTTACCATGCGTTGGTCGAAATCACCTTCCCGACCTATGATGCTGATGAAATCCCGGCACAGCTAGCCGCGATTCCGGTAACAAAACCGGGGAGCCGGAAATAGAACTGCGTAATTATATGACCGAGAACAGCCTCCAACCTCGACTCCGCCTCGGCGTGAATATCGACCACGTCGCGACCATTCGTAACGCACGCGGCGGCGACCATCCCGATCCGGTGCGGGCCGCGCAAATCGTCGCGCAGGTTGGCGGTGACGGAATTACCGCGCATCTTCGCGAAGACCGCCGTCATATTCGTGACGAGGACCTTAAGCGCATTCAGGATGCGACCGATCTGCCGCTTAATCTGGAAATGGCAGCTACTGACGAAATGCTGGAGATTGCCCTCCGCCATGTGCCCAATGCCGCCTGCATCGTGCCGGAGAACCGGGAAGAACGCACCACCGAAGGCGGGCTCGATGCGGTGGGGCAACACAACCGCCTTGTCCCGATTGTTACCGCCCTGAAAGACAAAGGCATAAGGGTCAGCCTGTTTATCGAGGCAGAGGCGGCACAATTAGAAGCAGCGATGCGGCTGGGCGCGGATATTGTCGAGTTCCATACCGGTGAATACGCCCATGCCATCGGCGATGCGCGTGCTGCCGAACTGAAACGCATCGCAGATATGTCCGCGCTGGCGGTGAAGAACGGGATCGAGCCGCATGCCGGCCACGGCCTGACATACGAGAATGTGCAGCCCATCGCCGCTATTCCCCAGCTCGCAGAACTGAATATCGGGCATTATCTCATCGGCGAAGCTGTTTTTACCGGACTCGAGCCTGCGGTGCGCCGGATGCGTGAATTGATGGATGATGCGCGATGATAATCGGGCTTGGATCAGATCTGTGCAATATTGAACGCATTGCAAAGGCGCTCGACCGTCATGGCGAACGGTTCGAAAAGCGCAGCTTCACCGAAATCGAGAGGGCGAAAGCGGCCAAGCGTCCCTACACCCGCGCGGGCACCTATGCGAAACGCTTTGCTGCCAAAGAAGCATTTTCCAAGGCGGTCGGCACTGGATTTTACCGCGGTGTGTACATGAAAGACATCGGCGTGGTGAACGCCAAGTCAGGCGCCCCGACCCTCGCCCTGACCAATGGCGCTGCAAAGCGGCTTGCGGAATTGACTCCTGATGGCCATGAGGCAGTTATTCATCTTACCCTCACCGATGACCACCCATGGGCGCAGGCATTCGTAATTATTGAAGCCGTCCGCATATGAATGAAAACTCAGTGAAAACCCGGCATAAAGACAGTGACTGAAACAGACAAAACCGAAAATGAAAAGATCAACTGGTTCGCCGAATTGCGCGGTCTGGCTCTTATGCTGCTCGCCGTGCTGGCATTTCATAGCCTGGTGGCAAAACCGTTCTACATCCCCAGCACTTCCATGATCCCCAATATGCTGGTCGGTGACCGGCTGGTGGTCAGTAAATATCCGTATGGCTGGTCGTGGGTGTCCGCATCGTTTCATGTCCTGCCGCGCGGTGAAACGCGTATCTGGCCTGATACTCCTGAATATGGCGACATCGTGATCGCCGTTCCGCCCGAACGCGATGAGGATTACATCAAACGGGTTGTTGCGTTGCCGGGAGACACAATTGCAGTCGTGAACGGCCAGATCATCCTGAATGGAAAGCCGATACCGCAAGCAGTGGAGCCTAACATCCGGCTTCCGATTGATCCGGCACAAATGTGCGATGGTGCGCCTTGCCTGGGCTATTTTGAAGAGTACCGCACCAAGCTCGATGACGGGCGTGAGGTTTATGAAGTCCCGACTTACCGCGAAACGCTGCCGAATGGCGCGACTTATCTAATCGTCGATCACAGAACCCAGCCGCTAGATAATTTTGCGGAAGTTACCGTTCCCGAAGGGCACGTCTTCATGATGGGCGACAATCGTGACCATTCTGCCGATAGCCGGGCAGAAACATGGGAATTGGGATTGGGTGGTCCCGTACCGCTTGAGAATGTCGGCGGGCGGGCCGAATTTATTACCTTCTCGCTGGACGGAACCACGACATGGAATCCGGCAACATGGTTTTCCTCTTTGCGTGAAGGGCGTGCCTGGACCACATTACGGCCCACCATCAGCGAGGACACCGCTGGTGAGAACGCGACTGGCGGGGAACCAGCAAGCGAATGACCAACAGCGCCGAGAACGAGAAGCTGGCTGATAGATTGGGGGATGGACCATCCCGTATCGCCAATCCCGAGCTAAAGTTTGAAGCGCAGCGTGCTTTCGTTTGGGCGATGGTAATCGGAACCATCGTGCTAGCAGTCTACATCTCGCAATCATTACTGGTAATATTCGGCGCCATGGTGGCTGCCTCTATCATTGACGGCGGCTCACGGCTGTTGGGCCGTATTCTGCCAATTGACCGCCGCTGGCGCGTGGCACTGGTACTCGCAGCAATCACCGCGTTTTTCTATTGGCTGGTCAATTATGCTGGCGATCAAATTTCCCGCGAAGCCGCACAATTACCGCAGATTATCGGCACACAGTTAGGAGTAGCTTTCGCTTGGCTGGAATCAAATGGATTTGAAATCAGTCAGGCCGATATTGAATCTCTGGCTAGCAATCTGTTGAGCGGTGTCGGCACGGTTACGCGTGCTATTGGCGGCATTTTGGGAGGGCTTACTACTCTATTGCTCATAACCATTATTGGCGTTTACCTCGCGTTCGAACCCCAGCTTTATGAACGCGGGGTCGCGTGGATGCTGCCGCGCGGACGAAGGGCCGAGTTTTTCGAAACTGTTTCGCAAATGGCCAAGACTATGCGCCGCCTGATGGCAGGCAGGTTGGTCGGGATGGTGTTTGAGGGTGTGTTTACCTGGGTACTGCTCGCCTGGTACGGGGTGCCTATGGCCGCTTTGCTCGCCATTCTGACGGGTCTTCTGGCTTTCATTCCAAACCTTGGCGCGCTGATTGCAGGCTCACTAATGGTGCTGGTGGGCTTCTCCGGCGGCACCGATATGGGGCTTTATACAATCTTCGTATATTTCCTTGTGCAGACATTTGACGGTTACGTGGTGATCCCGTTGATCGCCCGCAAAACAGTTGATCTTGCTCCCGCGCTAGTGCTGGGCGCACAGCTGATTATGGGCATTTTGTTCGGGATACTCGGTCTGTTCCTTGCCGACCCGATGATGGCGATGATCAAGGTCGCTCTGGAGCGCCGCGCAGAGCGGTATGATGACATTCCCGAAAATTCCGAGGTGGCCGCAGATGGCACGTAAATTTCTTTATTTAATCGCGATCATCATCGTGCTGGTTGTTGGCGGTGCAATCGCGCTGAGCATCTGGTCAGAAGAAGCCACCGAATACACCTTCGTCCCGCGCGAGGAATTTGTGGCGCAGGACCCGCTGGAAGGAAACGCGTATGAAGATCCTGAGATGTGGATTTCGCGCCCCGGTATAGGGATCGATGATCCGGCGCGGTGGCAGCCTGCTACGGAACGCGAGGGCCGCACCCTACCCGCTCCGGCTGAACAAAGCAGCAATTTCGCGGTCTTCTTCGTGCATCCGACAAGCTATCTCAATTCAACCTTTGAAGGTGTGAAGTGGAACGCGTCGCTTGATGACGAGACTGCCAATGGCCGTGCGCGGCTGTTTGTCAAAGGTCTTGCCAGCCCGTTCAACCGTGCCAGCGAAATCTGGGCGCCGCATTACCGGCAGGCCGCTGTGGGTGCGTTTCTGGCTGATAGCGAAGACGCTGACAAAGCCATTGACGCGGCATATGCTGATGTGAAGCAGGCGTTTGAATTCTTCATCGCTTCTGTCGATAATGATACGCCGATAATCCTTGCCGGACACAGTCAGGGGTCGGTGCATCTTCTGCGGTTGCTGCGCGAAGAAATCGCGGGCCAACCGGCAGCGGAGCGCGTGGCCGCAATCTATGCAATCGGATGGCCTATTTCTGTCGAGCATGATTTGCCCGCTCTGGGTTTCCCCGCTTGCGCGGCACGCCAGCAAGCCGGGTGTATCCTGAGCTGGTCCAGCTTTGCGGAGCCTGCCGATCCAAGTCAGGTTCTGGACCGGTACCGTACCTCCATCGGATTTGACGGACAGCCGCGCGGTGACAGCCCGATCTTGTGCACCAATCCGCTCACCGGCGCAGTAGGCGGAGAGGCAGAGGCTGCGCTGAACCTGGGCACGCTGGTGCCCAACGCTGATATGTCCAACGGCGAACTGCGTCCGGCCCAAGTTCCTGCCCGCTGTGACGATCGCGGCTTGCTGCTCATTGGCGATCCGCCCGCGATGGGAAGCGCAGTGCTGCCCGGCAACAATTATCACGTCTACGACATTCCTCTGTTTTGGAAGAATGTTCAGGAAGATGCTGTTGTGCGCGCCGACAGATGGAGCAATTTGCCCTGATTACCGACGATGCAGCCGATTTGCGTGATGCGTTGCCGGATGGCGGCGCGATTTTGGCGCTGGACCTCGGCACGAAAACGATAGGCACGGCTACGTGCGATGCGGGATGGCAATTCGCCACAGCAGGCACCACGCTGGAGCGCGGAAAGTTTGGCCGCGACAGGGAACGCCTTGCAGAGATTATCAAGACGCGCAGTATCAAAGCGCTGGTGCTGGGCCTTCCGAGAAATATGGACGGCAGCGAAGGTCCGCGCGCGCAGGCCAGCCGTGCCTACGCCAAAAACCTGCACGCTGCCTTCGATCTGCCTGTTCTGCTGTGGGATGAACGCTGGTCCACTGCCAGTGCCGAACGCGACATGATCGGTCAGGATATGAGCCGCCGCAAACGGGCCGAACGTATCGACAGCCACGCCGCAGCCGTCTTCCTCCAAGGCGCGATTGACCGTCTGGCGGGCGGCATCCTTTAACCGGACTCTGCCAGCTCACTACGCCTGCGCTTACTCTCACGTACCAGAATACGGCTTCCCGAATTTTCAGCCTCGGCCCACAGCCTGTCCTGTACGGCGAGGTCGGAAGCCGTCATTGCGCGCGCTTCGTAACTGGCCAATCTGATCCGGTCGCTAGAATGCGATTTTCCGAATTGCTCTGCCAGATCAAGCGCGTTTGCATCCCCCATTCCGACCGCGCATCTCAAGAAAACTTCGGTAGAGGTTGTGTTGAGAATACCGGTAATACGGCCCTGCCCGACATCGAACGCGTATTGGTCACGCCAGCTTTGAGCCGGGTCTATTGCCATAACATTCAAAGATACGGACATAGATTGAGGCGGTAACTGGCTATGTACGTCCAGATGCGCGCGGTAATGCATCAACTGACCCGGCTCCAAAGTCCGGCGCCCGGTAAAGCGTAACCCCGCATCCTCTCCCACAAAGCCCGCCACGGCATCGCAATCATATTCGTAATAATCGCTGCTATATCCCGGACCGAAATATCCGAGCGTGAGAAAATCGAAATTGTGATCGTGCGGCGCCTCGTAGGCGAAGCTTTTGGGCCCGGCTGCACGGTACAAATGGTCATTTTCAGACGGCCAGATGTTGGCCCGCAAAAAGAAACCGTTGCTAGTATCGGACAGAACAATCGCTTGCGCTGTATAGGCACTGTTTACCGGCACCCCGCCGGTTCTGCCCGCAAGCTGATCAATCAATATATCGCCAAGAAAGTCGCGATCGTTTCCAAGCCTGCGCAAATGCAGCGCCGCGTGTTTTAGACTGTCCTCGCAATCGGGATCAAAGCCATGATCTGCGATAGCGTCAGCGCATTCGGACAATGAAATCACGGCCTGGTCAGTACAGTCGATTATGCGGGGCATAGCTGGCACTCAATATTGCGAAGCTGAGGATATTGACCAAGCAATTGCGCGCGCAGCTGCGCAGCTTCCGGGGCGAGCTCGTCGGCGCTATCCTCTGCAATCTGGCACAGCAGGCGGAACCCCGCTGCGGTATCTAGCGCCAGAGTTTGACGAACACATTGCCAGCGCAATTGCGGCCCGCCCGAACGTGCGGCATTGATTAATTCAGGCACTGAATCTCGGCGGCCCATCGCTCCTAACACAGACGCAATCGCTTCCTTCCGGCTATCGTCCCTGCTGCTGGAGGCCGTGTGGAGTAGCGCGCCATCGGACAGTCTGTATTCGCGGCTTGGCTGCGGGTTTTCAGGCGTTCGGCTCAACCGCAAAACCACCATTGCGCCGTCTGCTTCGTCCATTAATTTTGCGCGGTGCGGACCGCACATTTCTAGATAGGTGCCAGGAAATAACCTTGCGTTTTCGCAGGTCAGTTTCGCCCGCTCTCCGGATGTAACGGCCTTGGTGAGAAGGCGCGCTTCACCTGTTCCAGCAATGACGATCTCATGACAATCGCTGTCGGCAAAGGCCACCGATCGGGCCGTATTCCTCCTATCGTCCTCATAGACAAGCACCGACAAGGCAGCACGGCCAGATGTGACCAATTGAAGCATCCCGATCCCGCCTTGATATTGGTGCCGAAACGGTATCTGCGCGGTGTGATGCTGCGACATCGCGCTAGCTAGCGAACCGGTCAACGTCTGCACCAGCGCCTTCGCCTCGGTGCCGCTTTCAATCATGCTATTCAGCGTGCTGCATTCAATGAGATCAGCCCCATCGGCATATCGCGCGAAATCGGGAGCCAGCTTTGCCCACGGGCCAGTCAGCCAATCATCCTTCGCGCGCTCCACAGCAATCTGGGCACAGCGCTGCGCGGCCCAATCGCCACGCAGCGCCTTCTGTTCGGCTTTCGGTTTCAAAGGACCAGCCGCCAATCAAAGAAGCGATTCTGGCGGCAGAGTTTCGTAAATATAGACCATAATCACCACGATCCTGTCATCCGTGGTTGCAGTGGCAATATCGGACATACTGCCAAACGCGCCGACGGCGTCAGACAGGTCAGGCAGACCATTCAAATCAAGTTTCGGAAGTTCCATTTTGCGTTCCCTTTACGCGGAGCAGAAGCACTCCGCACGGATCACGCTGCGCCTGCAAACCCATGGCGTTAAATTAAAACATTGAAATGCTTTCGGACTGCTCTCACAGAAGCAGCATGGCGCAAGACACCCCTCCATTTGATCCAAGCCAAGCGGCAAAATTCATGCTGCGGCACGGGCATTCAGCCAAGCTGGGCCTGGTCTATCGCGACCACGGAAGTGACTGGGTCGAGCTTGAGCTGCCCTGGCGTGAAGATCTGGTCGGAGAGGACTCTCGACAAATTCTCGCCTCCGGACCGATTATCAGCATGCTCGATATGGCTTCCGGCCTGTCAATCTGGACCAAAAATACCAAGTTTGTCGGCATCGCGACGATGGACTTACGGGTGGATTACCAGCGCCCTGCCCGCCCGCGATCATCGGTCATCGGTCATGTCGAATGTTTCCGCCTGACAAACTCTGCTGCATTCGTTCGCGGCTTTGCGCATGATGGCGACCCGTCGGATACGGTGGCGACTATGTCCGGCGTTTTCATGTCGATTGAAGGGGATAACCGCAATGTCTGATACTGCGCAGAACCCGCTGACACCCTATGCCAAATCCATCGGCATCCGGCATGAGGGTGAAGAAGATGGGGCTCCCGTTTTGGCGTTCGATTTCTCTGGCGATGTCGAAGGCCGCCCGCAACATCTGCATGGCGGGGCCACCAGCGGCTTACTGGAAACGGCAGGTTATGCGCTTCTGCGCGCGGAGCTTGAGAAACAGCAACGGCGGCACCGTCTCAAGCCAATCAACATCACAGTCCAGTTTCTGGCGGCGGGTAAGCAGCGCGTGACCTATGCCAAAGGCCGGATCACCAAACTGGGCAGGCGCAATGCGAATATCTCTGTCGAGGCATGGCAGGATGACCGGGAACGTCCGATTGCCACCGCGATCATGAATATATTGATGGCCGATCCCGACAGCTAGTTTTGCGGTGGCTGCTCGTCACTGTCGCTCGTTCCCGACCCAACGCTGATACCGTTTTCGTCCAGATTGATGTCCAGCGGAATACCTTCGACTTCGGTGGACAGAGTCACGCCCTCGCCTTCCCGCACTCTTAGACGAGACCCGCCATCGCCGAGCGGGATATCATCAAGATCGGGAACATCCAGCGGCTGGACAGGCCCTGCCGGATCAACCTTCTTGGCCGGCGGCGCAGCGGCCGGTTTGCCCTGCGCCTGACGCATGAAATCGCGCCAAATACGGGCTGGCATTCCTCCGCCGCTGATCCCGTCCAGCGGCGTATTGTCGTCATTTCCGATCCATACGCCAACCACCAGATCACCAGCATAGCCTACAAACAATGCGTCACGGTTGCCTTGGCTGGTTCCGGTTTTTCCGAAGTTCGGCCCGCTCAGCATAGCCGCCCGCCCTGTGCCTTTATTGACTGCGCCGCGCAGCATCTGTTCCATTGCCGCGTGATTAGACCCAGACAAGCTGGACGCGCCGTCAAAAAACCAGTCTAACCAGCCGGGCTCTTCCTGCGCGAAAGCGTGCGGCTCCACCGGGAACGCGTTGCTGGCCACACCGGCATAGGCAGCGGTTAGTTCCAGCAAGGTGACGGTCGAAGTGCCTAACGCCACACTCGGGTCGCCTTCAGGAATCGGGGACGAGATACCGAAATCACGCGCGGTATTTATAACAGCGCGATCTTCTAACTGTCCGAACAATCGCACCGCCGCGACATTGCTGGATTGGGCGAATGCATCGGCCAGGGTGATCGTTTTGGAATAGCGACCGCTCGCATTTTTTGGGCGGTAGCTGCCCGTTTCGATTTCGCTATTCCCAATCGTATCCGAAGGCTCCATTCCGGCTTCCAGTGCGGCCAACCAGACGAATAGCTTGAAAGTAGAGCCCGGTTGCCGCTTTGCCTGCGTCACCCGGTTGAAAGGGGATTTGCGGTAATCCTTGCCGCCCACCATCGCGACGACTTCTCCGTTTGGCCGCATCGCCACCAGCGCAATTTGGGCGCTGCCTAATTTGGCCCTGCCAACTACATTGCGCGCGATGCCTTGCAGGCGCGAATCCAGCGTAGTCGTCAGCGTGTGGCTGGCATATCCGCTGCCAGCCAGCTTTCGCGCCTCGGGTAAGGCCCAATCAGCGAAATATGTGCCGGTCGGTATGTCGCGCGTTGTCCGGCTATCGATAGCGGGCGCAGGCATGGCGCGCGCCTCTGCCTCGGTCAGGTAGCCAGCAGCGACCATCGCGTTCTTGACCAGCTCCATGCGTTTCTTGGCGCGCTCATAATGCCGCGTTGGCGCAAACCGCGAAGGGGCCTGAACCAGTCCGGCCAACATAGCTGCCTGTTCGGGTTTGAGGTTTTCCGGTTGGCGGTAAAAATAATGCAGCGATGCCGCGCGCAGCCCGTACACATTATCGCCAAAATATGTGTTGGAGAGATAGCGCTCCAGTATTTCTTCTTTGGTCAGCCACGTTTCCAGCCAGAACGCGATCAGCATTTCGCGGGCCTTGCGCGTCAGGCTGCGTTCGGGCGTTAGAAATGTGAACTTTGCCAATTGCTGCGTGATGGTGCTGCCGCCTTGAGTGGGGCCTCCGGTAACATTGGACCAGACAGCCCGGCCAAGCCCGCGCGGGTCCACACCCCAGTGATCAAAGAACCGCCTGTCCTCGATCGCCAAGAAGGATTCCACGACATGATCGGGCAGATCCTCCACCTCAATCGGACTTTCAATTATGGCGCCATTGCGCGCAATCGGCGTTCCATCAGCGGCCAGCAATGTGATCTGCGGGGGTGCGATCGGCTCAAGAGATTTTGACAGCGGCGCGGTTATGGCCAGCCAGGCGACCATAAGAATGAACAGTAGAAGGATCGCCGCAACTATCCGGGCCAGCCACCAGCGCTTGCGGCGCCCCCGCCAATGGCGCGGCTGCCACCATTTGCTGGGCCGTCTCGTTGGCCGCTGCGGCTCTGCCGCAGGGTCGGCGGCGATGCTATCTAGCTGGCTGTCCCAGCGATCATAGTCAGGCTCCCTGGAGCCGGAGCGATAGGCCACCTCGCCAATATCATCATCGCTGTCATCCGCCCAGGCGCTGCCATAGGGCTCTGCTGTCGTATAGTACGCATGGCTGCGATCCGAGGACGCATCATCCGTCCGCGACCTAAATGGCCAAAATTTGCCTATTCGCCAGCCCATGCAACTGTATTAGCAAGCTAATACGCCAAAGGCGAGGATGAAATTGATGCAGCGCGTGAGCGGTGCACTCAATTGTTCTTGGCGACTACGCTCTCTGGCAGTTCCGTGCCGAATACGCGCTGGTAATATTCCGCCACCAACATCCGTTCCGCCTCGTCACATTTGTTGAGGAAACTGAGGCGGAAGGCAAAACCGACATCGTTAAAGATACTGGCATTTTGCGCCCAAGTGATAACCGTACGCGGGCTCATCACGGTCGAAATATCACCATTCATGAAGCCTTGCCGCGTCAGATCGGCAATTTTGATCATGTCCGCCAATTGCTTCGGATCGCTGTCCGGATTTTTCGCGCTAACAATGGCCAGCTCAGTCTCGGCCGGCAGGTAGTTTAGCGCGGTCACGATGTTCCACCGGTCCATCTGACCCTGGTTGATGGCCTGAGTGCCGTGATAGAGGCCGCTCGTATCACCCAGTCCGACGGTATTAGCTGTCGCGAACAGGCGGAAATGCTTGTCCGGGCGGATGACGCGGTTCTGGTCGAGAAGCGTCAGCTTGCCCTCCGTTTCCAGCACACGCTGGATCACGAACATCACATCAGGCCGGCCCGCATCATATTCATCGAACACCAGAGCCACGGGATGCTGAAGTGCCCATGGCAGCAAACCTTCGCGAAATTCGGTAACTTGCAAACCGTCGCGCAGCACAATCGCGTCCCGCCCGACCAGATCGATCCGGCTGATATGCGCGTCCAGATTGATCCGGATACACGGCCAGTTCAGCCGCGCGGCGACCTGTTCGATATGGGTGGATTTACCCGTGCCGTGATAGCCCTGCACCATCACACGGCGGTCATGCGCAAAACCCGCTAGAATGGCCAGCGTGGTGTCGGCATCGAAAACATAGTTCGGATCAAGATCCGGCACACGGTCATCCGCCTCGCTAAACGCGGGGACTTGCCAATCAATATCGATGCCAAAGACATCGCGCACATTGACGGTTTTATCCGGCGCGGAAAGAACGGTTTTGGAGGTCGGATCGAAGGTCTTGTCTGTCATATGGGGCAAACGCCTAGCGATGCGCATGGGTCCCTGCAACTGCTGAAAATTATGCTCTACTGATTTGCGCCATCGGACGGGCGTTTATCGGCGCGGGTATCACGCTGATATGTCACGCTGCATTGCGGGTGACGGGCGGAGTATGATCGGCTATCCAGGATGCTATGCCGCCTTTGCCTTCCGAATTTATCAGACAGAAGCTGGTTGACCGCGTGCGCGCGGTTTTCAACGATGTCGAGGCGGGTGAGAAGCCGGTACCCCCTTCAGACGATGCGCTGTTTGCAAAAGATACACCCATTCGCATGGTCCATGCCGATGCGGTATCGATGATGATCGGCGGCATTCACAGCCTGTTGTTGCAAATGCTTCACCCGCACGCGCTGCACGGTGTTTTGGACCATTCGAACTTTCGCGAGGATATGCACGGGCGGCTTCGGCGCACCGCGCAATTCATCGCCGTAACTACCTTTGGTCACAGAGAAGAAGCGGAGAAGATCATCCGCCGGGTCAATAAAATCCATACGCACGTACACGGCACTTTGCCTGACGGGTCTAGCTATTCCGCGACTACGCCGCAGACTTTGGCATGGGTGCACGTCGCCGAAGCCACCAGCTTCCTTGAGGCATATTTGCGCTATGTCAGGCCGAATATGCCCTTTGCAGAGCAGGACGAATATTACCGCCAATTCGCCGTCATCGCGCGCAAGCTTGGCGCTGATCCGGTGCCGGAAACAAAGAACGAGGCGGAGAAACTGTTACGCAGCTACCGCCCCCAATTACAATCAAGTGCTGAGGCGAAGGAGGTGGCCCGTCTGGTGCTCACCCAAAGGCCGGAAAACGCGCCGGTAGCGGTGCAGAAAACGCTCGGCACAGCAGCGGTCGATATGCTGCCGGACTATGCGCGTCAGATGCTGGATCTGAAAGCTCCCGGCCTTGAGGGGACCGCGGCACGGATTGCCGCACATTCTGTTGGCAAGACGCTGCGCTGGGCGTTCCGGCAATAGGCGCACTCAGCTGAACGCAGTGCTTTTGCGCAGTAATTGATAGGCTTCAACCACACGGCTCAGGCGCGCTTCGTAGCTTCGGTCGCCGCCATTGCGATCCGGGTGATATCGCCGGACCAGATCGGAATATCGCCGCCTTAGAGATTTGCGGTCCGTATCTGCTTTCAGGCCCATAACGGTCAGCGCCTCCTGCTCGCGCGGCGTGAACTGCGAATATTGCGACATTGCGCCCGCCGCGCGCGCCTTAATATCAGCGGCGCGCCCGCCAATAGCGTCCAGCGGATCGGTGAAGTCAGCCCAGCGCGGCAGCCCGTCAATCCCCGCATCGGCGCTGAACGTCCGGTTTTCACTGCGCCAGCCAGCCGCCGGTGATTGCGCGGCCAGTATCTCGTCCGCGCTCATTCCTTCGAACCAGTCATATCCGGCGTTAAATTCGCGCACGTGATCAAGGCAGAAATAGCGCCATTCCCCCGGCCCATCAAAATCGCTGCCGCGATACCCCGGCGCACGAAATTCGCCCGGCTCTCGGCAACCGGGAACCTGACATTCCTCTTCGGCGTCTTCGATCCGGCCATGCAAATTCTTACGATTCTTCGCGGACGTCACTGCGTATTCGCCTAGTTTCCAATTAATTGTCAGCCAACCGCATTGCGCGGAAACAGCCAATCTAGGGACGAATTCGCAAATTGCAGCCCGTCAGCTAACGGGCCGATTGCGGA